>JAFLRO010000142.1 GCA_022511425.1 Acetatifactor sp. | reverse complement strand
CACAACAGATTTTGAGTCTGCCTCGTCTGCCATTCCGACACGCCGGCCTTTGCAGCTTTTCCTGCAACAATGCATATTTTATCACAGAAACAGTCGCTTGACAAGTGCCATTCCGTAAAAATTCGTAACAGACCAAATTTGTAACAGTTTAGCCTAGCAAAACTCCATCTCCACTTTCATCCGGCTGCTCCCCTCAACTATCACATCCGCCATACTGCCGACTACTAACGGCACCATGGGGGGCCTATGTCCAAGGTCCACATCAAAGACTATGGGCACATCTTTTCTGCCTGCTACCTCCAGCACAGCACTATGAGCATCCAGGTTCATCATAGGCGCTCCATTTGCCGGCCGCCCGATCAAAAATCCCTTCACGTACTTGAACCACCCGGCCTCCTCCAGCTGCCACATGGCACGCCTAATGCTGAATACATTCAGGTCACAGGACTCCAGGAACCAGATGATTCCATCCTCTTTATATTGCTCCACAAACTCAACTACTCTGTCAAAACGGGTTCCCACAAGGTTAGCCAGCACATCCATACAGCCTCCCAGCAGTCTGCCTTTAAATTGTACATTCTCGGTGGGTGTCCGACCCACAAAGCTCTTCATATCCAATTTTTCTGTCAGATGGTAGGGGGCTAAAGGATTTTCCGGATCTTTTAGATCATCCCTGTCCCACATACCGTAACTCTGTACACACTTCCGCTTCCCTGTCAGTATCTCATAAGCGTCCTTCAGGGATTCATGAAGGGGCTCCATACCAAAAGAAGATGCACAGGGCCCATATATGGAAGCTGTGTCTGACAGTGTAGCCAGTAGAAAAGTCAGGTTGGTATTATCGGAATACCCCATGAACCACTTAGGTTCTGCCTGAGCCAGTTTCTCGAAGTCCATATGGGGCAGGATCTCACACATCAGCTCGCCGCCGCCACAGGAAATCAGGCAGTCAGATTCCCCTGACACGTACATGTCCACAAACTCACTGGCGCAGCTTTCCGGGTCATTACTGATACCCACACCCTTTTCTACCCGGGCATTAGGCCCCGGCAGCGTTTTATATCCCATACTCTCCCATCTCTTCAACGCATTGTCAAAAAGAATTCTGTATGGTTCTGTGGCGCATCCAAATGAAGGTGCCGGAAAACCGATTGTACCGCCTGCTGGCAAACTTTTCGGATATCTCATAATCATTCCCCCCGGTCCAATTTTTTCAATCCAGTTTTTCATAGGTCATTTGACACTATCTCCGCTTTGGCGGGCAATCATGCAGGTTATCTGTTATCTACTCTCATTCAATCTGTCAAATATCTCAAAGCAATCAAAGGTGGCAAAATAATCCTTAGGCGTCTCCGCACGGCGGATCAGCTGCACCGAGCCGTCCTCATGGAGCAAGAGTTCCGCCGACTTCAACTTTCCGTTGTAATTATAACCCATGGAATAACCGTGCGCACCGGCGTCATGGATTACAATATAATCCCCGATCTCTACCTCCGGCAGCATCCTGTCGATGGCAAATTTATCGTTATTCTCACACAGGGAGCCGGTCACATCGTACATGTGGTCACAGGGTGCTTCCTCTTTGCCCAGTACAGTGATGTGATGGTATGCGCCGTACATGGCAGGCCGCATCAGATTCACCGCGCAGGCATCAACCCCTACATATTCTTTATGAATATGCTTCTGATGGATCACCTGGGTCACCAACGCGCCGTAAGGTCCCATCATAAAACGTCCCAGCTCCGTATAGATAGCCACATCTCCCATGCCCGCAGGAGTAAGAACCTCCTCATAGACCTTTCGCACCTCTTCACCGATAACTCTGATATCGTTGGGTGTCTGATCCGGCCGATAAGGAATTCCGATTCCGCCGGAGAGGTTGATGAAAGCAATATGAGCCCCTGTCTCCTCTTTTAACCTCACAGCCAACTCAAAGAGCTGCTTTGCTAAGGTGGGATAATATTCGTTTGTCACGGTGTTGCTGGCAAGAAAGGCATGGATGCCAAAATGCTCCACACCCTTTTCCTTCAGAATTTTAAAGCCCTCAAACATCTGCTCGGTAGTAAAGCCATACTTGGCATCTCCGGGATTATCCATAATGTCTGTTCCCAGAGAGAAATAACCGCCGGGATTGAAACGGCAGCTCAGGGTTTTTGGCAAATATCCAAGCGTCTTCTCCAGAAATTCAATGTGGGTAATGTCATCCAGATTAATGGTTGCCCCCAGCTTTGCAGCGAACTGATACTCACTGGCAGGGGTATTGTTGGAAGAAAACATAATATCCTCTCCCTTCACACCCATAGCCTTGCTGAGCATCAGCTCCGTATAGGAAGAGCAGTCACAGCCGCAGCCATACTCCCTGAGAATACTCATCAAAAAGGGATTTGGCGTGGCCTTCACTGCAAAAAATTCCTTATAGCCTTTATTCCAGGAGAAAGCCTCCTTCAAAGCCTTTGCATTTTCCCTGATCCCCTTTTCATCATAGATATGAAAGGGTGTGGGGTAAGTCTTTACAATCTCCTCTATCTGTTCCTTTGTGACAAACGTTTCTTTTTTCATATACTCCTCGCTCTTGTTTATTCAGCACACTTTATCTAAAACCCTTGTGTAATTTACCAGTCGTTATTCCGATTACACAAGAACTTCGGATACAGTGTACTGGTCTATATTATTTTTGTAATTACATGAACTAATATTCTTACCTGTGCTAATACAGCAGAAAAAGATGCACCTTCACCTCAGTTCTACAAAAGATGCCCTCTCAGCTCCTCGGCGGACATGGGACTCAAATCCACAGGCGCCACATCGAACACAGTCTTACAGCCGCACATCCCTCTCTGATTCATGCGATATGCCGCTCTAGCGTATGCCGCCAGAACGCATGCGGTAAATTCCGGGTTGGAATCCAATTTCAGGCTATACTCAATCACATGATTGTGCTCCCCGTTCTTTCCGGTTTTGCCGGTACGCAGCACAAAACCGCCGTGGGGAATTCCCGCATGGTCACGCAAGAGCTCCTCCTCGGAGATAAAATGTACCGTGGTATCATAGTCGGAAAAGTAGTTGGGCATGGTCTTGATTGCATTCTCAATCTCAGCCAGGTCCGCACCCTCCTCTGCCACAACAAAGCACTCTCTGGTGTGCTTCTGTCTGGTAGTGAGTTCCGGATTTTCACAGGCTCTTACAGACGCCAGCGCAGAGTCCACAGGAATCGTGTACTGCTTTGCATTTTTTACACCCGGAATCCTTCGGATAGCATCGGAATGACCCTGACTTACACCCTTGCCCCAGAAGGTATAATCGTTTCCGTCCCGCAAAATCGCGTTAGCATACAGCCTGTTTAAGGAAAACATACCGGGATCCCAGCCAACGGAAATCATAGCAATCTTGCCAGCCGCCTTTGCAGATGCATCCACATTCGTAAAATGCTCGCCTATTTTTGCATGGGTGTCAAAACTGTCCACCACATTGAATAATTTAGCATATTCAGGAGTCTGTTCGGGGAGATCCGTTGCCGAACCGCCACAGAGCATCAGCACATCAATCTGATCCTTCATGTCCTGCAGCCGATCCGCAGGATAAACCGGAACGCCGCTCTCTGTTTTCACGCTTCCGGGCTCTCTACGGGTAAATACTGCCACCAGCTCCATGTCATCGTTTTGTCCGACAGCGTATTCCACACCCCTGCCCAGATTACCGTAGCCTAAAATGCCGATTTTGATAGTCATAGTTATTCTCCCATCTAAATTTATATTTTCATAAACCTATATGTTTTCTATCTGCCAGTCAATGGCCTCTTCCCCGTGCTCCTGTAAAAATCGGTTTGTCCGGCTGAATGGCTTACTTCCAAAAAAGCCGTTATAGGCGGAAAGCGGACTGGGGTGAGGCGCCTCCAAAATCAGATGATTGGGATTGTTCAGCATCCTCTTCTTGGACTGTGCCGGTCTCCCCCACAGAATAAACACAATAGGCCTGTCCTGTCGGTTCAACGCCTGAATTGCAGCATCCGTAAACTCCTCCCAACCTCTTCCCCTGTGGGAATTGGCCTGATGTGCCCGAACGGTCAGCACCGTATTCAGGAGAAGCACACCCTGTTTCGCCCATTTCACAAGATAACCGTTGTTTGGGATATAGCATCCCAGGTCATCCTGAAGTTCTTTATAAATATTTACCAACGAGGGCGGGATGTCCACCTCCGGCTTTACGGAAAAACACAGTCCGTGAGCCTGTCCAACGTTATGATAGGGATCCTGCCCCAGAATTACTACCTTTACCTGACTTAAGGGTGTTAAATGAAAGGCGTTGAAAATATCATCCGCAGGCGGAAAAACCTGGGTGGTACTATATTCCGTTTTTACAAACTCATAAAGTGTCTTATAATAAGGTTTGCGAAATTCCGCTCCCAGCTCTGCAAGCCAGTCGTTCTCTATCATTCCCATAACATTATCCCCTTTGTTCTTCACGCTCAGCTGTCTACTGTCTCTTCCAACAACATCTCAACATACCGTATGCATTCAAACAGTGCTCATGCCTACCGCATCGTTCCTCCCGCCAACACCTAAACATGTCGTACGCCCTCGAGCATCCCTTTTACCTTTCGTGTTGATAAACGCCTATAAATTTTCCCTTTTGTCAAACTGCCCGATAAACTGGAACTTGTCGATTTCTCCAAAATTGAGATTACCTGTTGGGGAAAATATCATCCCG
>JAFLRO010000141.1 GCA_022511425.1 Acetatifactor sp. | reverse complement strand
GATTCTGGAGATTTGCACAGAACAGGATGAGTTTGGGTTCCTTATGAGCCTGCTGGAACTTTATCGAAGGGAGAATCAGGAAGAAAAGCTGGCGGCGGTCAAAAAGCGATTGCTTGCCCTGCTGCCGCGACAGTCGATGAACCAATATTTCCTGGAGCGCACCAAAACTACAATCGAACAGAGTTGAAAAATCAAAATTGACCGTTTACCGAACACAGTAGGTAAGCGGTCTTTTACTAAGCACTCAAAGGAATTGCTAAAACAAAATTTCAGTGATAAAGCACCCAGAGCTTGAGTATAAATTGAAGCGTGTCATTCTCCATGATCTAAAGCATGGGAGACGTTACAAAAAACGGAGAAAATAAACGATACTAGGCTAAAGGGTATATTTTTTAAAAAGGATGAATATTACCCCTTTAACTTGCGAATAATAAGGAAAATGTTGTGTACATCTATTCGCGCTCAAAAGGATATGAGGTAAGCGCAGGAAGGATTGGAAAGCTTGTCAAGAACTATACATACAGCCATATACAGCTGACGAAAAGGAACCGGGAGAAAGAAGTTCAAGGAAGAATTGGTCAAGATTAATGAAGTCATTGAAGAAATCACCGGAGTGGAGGTAGAGTAGCAGCATTAATGAGGGGGCATTACGGACAGGGTGGTGAAGAAGGCCGGGGAGAATGAGATTATTTTGATGCATGCCTATTATGACATATCCATGACGGCAGCGTTGAAAGAAGTGGACGAGCTGCTTAAGGAGGGTGATGTGTTTATGACGGTGGAGGAGATATTGTTTGAGTGAGTATATTAATGCTTTTTAAATTTTATTAATGATTTAAGTTTAAAAATGATTGTATAATAAGTAGAATATGTTAAAATAACAGTAAGGTACATTGCTTGGGAGAAGAAAGATGATTCATGTATGGATAGATGATGAATTTTAATTTGTATTTCGATTCTTTGAAAAATACACCTGAGCCAATTATGCTTAATCATATGCATGCGAAAATGAATCTAAAAAAGTTGGCAGAATATGCGAAGGAAAAGGTGTACAAGTGTCGAACCTGAGCAAAGAGGAACTGAAAAAGTTTGTTATATGATATGATGATTAACAATTGATTAGTTCTTAGCAAAAGAGAAACTTTATGTTCCATACAATACCTGAAAATTTTTTGCCCCACTGGCGTCACCGGGCAAAACTATAAATTGGGACTGTATCTGTAAGCTGTTTACCGTGATGGATAACCAGCTTTTCTTTTGGTATGGAAAGCTTTTGAAATATGTATGAAAGGATAAGCTAAGAAGAATGACTGAGGAAAAAAAGGGTTTGTTAAGTAAATTCCTGGTGACAGACGTGAGCTTTTATAAAAAAGCAATGCTGATCATTATACCTGTTTTGCTGCAAAACATGATCAACCAGGGCGTGAACATGATGGATACCATCATGGTGGGGCAGCTGGGTGAAGTCTCTATATCCGCCTCATCACTGGCGAATCAGTTCTATGTGATATTCACTTTCATATGCATGGGTGTGAGTGCAGCAGGGCTTGTTCTCGCGTCTCAATATTGGGGGGCGGAAGATTACAAAACGGTACATAAAGTCTTTGACCTCATTTTGCAGCTTATCATAATAGTCGGTGCACTGATGGCTGTGGTCACGGCGCTTTTCCCACAGCAGATCATGTCCATGTACACAGACGATGTGGATGTTATAACAGAGGGTGGAAGGTATCTGCGTATAACTGCTCTTATCTATGTACCCCACGGAATAAGCCTGGTTATCTCCAATGTAATCCGGTCTACGGGAAACGCAAGGCTGGGTCTTGTAGTTTCAATCGTGTCTTTTTTTGTCAATATCTTTTGCAACTATGTATTTATATTTGGCAAACTTGGTCTGCCTGCAATGGGTGTGATGGGTGCGGCATTGGGTACATTGGCAGCAAGAGTAGTAGAACTGATGGTTACTGTTGTTTATATGTGGAAGTTTGAAAAAAACCTGAGGTACCATGTTAAGGGGCTAATAAAACTTCCAACGCGTGCGCTTTTGTCTGAGTTTAAGCGGCTTGGCCTTCCAGCGGTCATAAGTGATACCATTCTGGCGCTGGCCGCCAGTGCAATTTCGATGATCCTTGGTCACATGGGCCGTGAAGTGGTCAGCGCCTACGCCATAGTGGCGGTTCTTGAGAGGCTTTGTACTGTTGC
This sequence comes from Acetatifactor sp., assembly GCA_022511425.1. Lineage (GTDB taxonomy): Bacteria > Bacillota > Clostridia > Lachnospirales > Lachnospiraceae > Acetatifactor. The sequence continues at coordinate 2,532 of JAFLRO010000141.1, read as the reverse complement.
GACCTTGGGAATTGCAAGTGCTGCGAGCGTGATGATAGGCCAGACGGTGGGCGCGGGTAAGTTTGAGCAGGCCAGACGTGAGGGATATACATTTCTGTCCATGAGCTGTGTCATAGGCGTTATTGCCATGATAATAGTGCATATAGCAGGCGTATGGTCAATCGGGTTATATGAGATAACTGAGGATACGGTAAGTGTCGCAGTCTCCATGGTCAGTGCCAGCGCTATCCTTGTATTCTTTCAGGCGGTACAGTCCGCCCTCTCCAAGGGCATTTTGCGCGGCGGCGGAGACACGAAATTTCTTATGGTGGCGGATGTCATTTTCCAGTGGTGTGCCTCCATACCTCTTGGGTATCTGGCAGGTATTGTTTTAGGTTGGACGCCGTTTTGGGTGCTCATTATGTTGAGAATTGACTATGTCATTAAGTCGGTGTGGCTGGTTTTCCGTTTGACCGGTGACAAATGGATACATAAGGCGAAAACCATGTGAGTCAGCTTTGATGAAAGGAAACAAAAGGAATTATCCGTTTGACTGTATTACAGACTTTATTTTGTATAAAATGAAAAGCCTATACTGCCTTGCGATGTTATTCTTATTCCCGGTGGAAGTCATCCACAGTGACACCATAACGTCAAAGCTGGGCAGGAATGTCTGCATCACTATATTGTCTGCTTTCACAATTTGTTGAGTGGAAAGTAAACAGCCTGTTGTTTTACTTTTGTAAAGCGGTGTGATAGCATGATGCTGGCAAGCAGGATTGGTAAGTTCCTAAAAAGGGGGAAGCTTATGAATACAGAGAGTTTCGGAAAGAAAATATTGAGCATCAGGCAAAACGCAAACTTGACTCAGGAGGAATTGGCTTTGCGGATGGGAGTAACACCTCAGGCGATCTCTAAGTGGGAGCGAGGTCAGGGTCTGCCTGATATTTCCATCCTAAGTGATTTGTGCAGGTTGTTGAACGTGAGTTCTGATTTGCTGTTGGGACTGGAATATAAGAATTTTACTGAAAACAATGATGTGGAAACACAGGATGTTATTTTCCAAAATTTAGGGGATTGCTTGGATCCGGCAGCAATTATCTTCGGTATAGATCTAGTTCAGGTTTTTACAGATTCTCCATATGTAGAATTGATAGCGGCAGAAAGAATGCAAATGTCAAAAGAAGGCTTTCTGCTTCCCACTGTAAGAATTCGGGATGATTTACAGTTGAGGTCCAGGGAATTCATGGTGACGATTTATGACAGAGTTGTATACAATGAACAGGTGGAAGTGATAGACGATACCACTTTGGAGCATATGATCCATATTTTCGGGCAGGAAGTGCGAAAAAAATATGGAATGCTTTTGAGCAGGGATATTGTGAAAAAGCTTACGGACAATTTGAAGATGAGTTGCCCTGCTTTGATAGAGGGCGTGGTTCCGGAAAAAATATCCTATTTCCTGCTGCAGGAGGTTTTGAAGATATTCCTCTCCAGAGGGAATTATCCCAAGTATCTGCCCAGGGTCATAGAAAGTTTAGAGAGTGCCCTGTACAGAAATCCGGATGCTTCGGTGGAGCAGCTTGCCGAGCAGGTGTGCCTCGATATTGAGACACCGGATAATATTGCTATTTTTCTAGCCCACAGGCAGTAAATGTGTCAACTATGTAAAAAAGTTTTATTATTAATAGTTATATATAATAACCCCATGAGCCAAGTGGAGATAAATAGGATGCCAAACACGCAGAAATGGGATTATGCTTTCATACAAACAGTCCGATAATTCCCTGTTTCCTAATTGAAAAAAATAACCTCCACTTATATAGTGGCATATAAAGCGGTTCATAACAGTTTTGCCGCTATTTTTTCCAAAACAGGAAAGAAAGATGGCCAACTTGTCAACATACGAAATACCTGCTATATTCAATATATCGACATCAAATCTGCAAGAGTATTTCCCAATACCCATTGCTGCGCGCATCTGACGACCTGATAAAGCAATTATCAGGCTGTATACATATTTTATTGGCAGCTATATCAAGTAGGCATTATTGGGGATGTTGATTTTTGACATTACTCTTTTATTTGCTAAGTTGAAAGGAGAATATACGATAATGAATATCTTGGTAATTAACGGAAGTCCGAAGGGAAAATACAGTATCACACTACAGACGGTATTGTATCTGGAAAAATGCTTTCCAGAGCATACCTTTCAGGTTATGCATGCAGGGCAGAGCATCAAGGCACTTGAGAAGGATTTTTCAGTGGTGATTCAAGAATTGAAAGCGGCAGATTTGATTCTGTTTTCCTATCCGGTATATACATTTATCGCACCCAGTCAGCTTCATCGATTTATTGAACTGATGAAGACTTCAGGCATCGACTTAGCCGGAAAATTTGCCACACAGATTACCACATCGAAACATTTTTATGACGTGACAGCACATCGTTACATTCAGGACAACTGCCAAGATATGGGATTGAAGTTCGTCAAAGGTCTTTCTGCTGATATGGATGATCTGCTGACGGAAAAAGGGCAGAAGGAAGCAAAAC
>JAFLRO010000140.1 GCA_022511425.1 Acetatifactor sp. | reverse complement strand
CCATTCTCTCACTGCCTGGCACATATCATATTCCTCCCTGTCTTCATTTTTCTTCTTGATTCTGTCCTTCCTCTCCCACACCGAAGGCATCTTTAGCAGCACTGTCATCGCTTCTAACGTATCCCTGTCCAAATGATGGTATGCCGGGTCACTCTCTAATAGTCTGCGCAATCCTGCAAGGTCTTTTCGGTACTGCAACGCACAGAACAGCTGTCTTACCTCCGTGTGGAACATTTCCAGATTGTCTGCCTCGTTCACACAATATAGCCGCAGGGGATAATCGTTGAACAGTTTCCGAAAGATGTCCTCCTCCCCCTCAAAGCTCACCATGTCTCCCAGCGATCTGGGTCCATCCCATTTCTCCTCCCCGTGATACAGGCACAGTGTATATACCGGTTCCAACCTGTCTTCCTTTAATAAGCCGCTGAAGATCTCGACTCTTGTGTTCAGGTATCCTTTCCTTTCATTCCTCCTGCGCATCTCATCCAGCTGCTTTCCATACTCCATTGTATCATACTGCAGGCATCGAAAAGGCATAGCGTAATCCACCAACTCCTGATTTTCCAATGTCAGGATACGCAGCATGCCGCCGTTTTGCAATTTCTTACACACATCACGTATGCGCTCCGTCCGCACTCCGAATTGCTCAGTCTTTCTTTTCCGCGTCTCCGGCTGGTGATAGGTCTCCGAGCCTTCCGAAAGCGCTTCCGGTTCCACCACTGTCATCCCTTGAAAAAACACGGCGTTGAACAGGTCAGCAAATCTTTTGTTGTCACTAAAGTAATAGTTTACTGTGTTACTGATCTTCCCCATATCAGTTCCTCCTTCTGCAGGGCAAAGGAACTTGAAATGAGCCTGAATACACCGCACATCCTGCGCCACTGCCACTTAATTTGCTCTTGAGTAAAATGGCAGATCATGCCTTGAATGTGCTGATTGCACCTTTCTTAGATTACTCTTGATGTATTGATTATATACTTATAGTTTATATTTGTCAACAGCTATTTTTTTGATGTAGTAGTGTTCTCTGCCCTTACCATTAAATCTTGCCTTATATATGCGATTTTCGTTCTGGCTTCTTCGCATTTCCAGCATGTTGTGTTCTGGATTATTTTCGGAATTCTGTAGACAGTGTTGATTTTGTTGCTGTTTCTTTCCTGCTGTCAACTGCTTTAATTGTCTAATAAAATTGGAAAGTGACGGTATTTCTTGGGTTGGTTGAGGCACATGAATGTTTGTTGTAAATTAATTGCCTAAGAGAAACTTCCCCCTTATACCCCGATAAAGGCCAGGATAACATACTTCTTTAAGCATTGCTTAGAAAAATATTGTCTCTTTTTCCTCTATTCTGTACGGTATATCTAGTACTATAAAACCAAAAGATGGAGGATCGAACAATGAAACTGACAACTATTTTAAAGCAACTACGCGAAGAAAATGGATTGGCGCAAAAGGAAGTAGCTGCCATATTGCATGTCTCAAATGGAACTATGTCAAACTATGAAAACGGCATCCATTCTCCCAACCTCGATACATTATGCGCAATAGCAGATTATTATGGGGTCTCTGTAGATTATCTGTTGGGACGCACTGAATCTCCGTATACCGAAAAGGAGCTGGAACAATGTATTTCTGGAACGTACACAGTGAATGACTTTCTAAGGCTTATTCGTCGTCTGTCTGAACCCGGTAAGAAGACCCTTGTCACTTGTGTCAAAAGCCTTGAACATCTGCTGGATACTCTGATGCAGCAGAAAAAATAAAATAGCAGGAGCTGTCTATCTAGAAGAGAGCACATACCACTCAATTTAGTGCGACAGCCCCGTTCTGCTTTTTTACTGCTGCATATCATTCAAATAAATACGCTGACAGAATCTGCCGCTCTCCTCATCCTGTTCCTCCCAGTATTCATATGTTCCCGCATACTCTTCCACTATACGGCAGATGCTCTCCATCCCAAATCCATGGCGCTCCTTCTCCCTCTTATGACTGATAAACTGAGGATTCTTCTCCAATACAGATTCCTTGATACTGTTTTCCAGATAAATCTCCAGACCGTCCATCCGGCAGCGTATCACCAACTCCATTTCCCGTAAGCCATCCAAATTTTGACACGCTTCCATACCATTGCTCAATAGATTATCCAAAATGTTTCCCAATGCAATACTGTCTATCCATTCCGGTTTTCCCATAATAACATAGCAGAAACGGATTCCCCTTTCCCTACATTTGGGTATCGTTTTGATCAGCGCCGCATCCAGTCCCTCGTTTCCCGTAGGTTGCGGCAGTTCCGGATAATCTTGCAGTCCGCTGCACAGCTTTTCCATGTGTTCTTCCACTTCCGCATATTTTCCGTTTTTCTGCATGCGGTACAGGATATCCAGTTCCCGCTGTATGTCATGACGCCAGTGGTTGATCTCCCTGCCAACTCTGTACATATCCATGAGACCCTCCAGCCGTTCCTGCCCTCTCTCCTGCCGGTATCGAGCTTCTATTTTCTCCTTCTGGTACCTGCCCAGACGCTGATAGAGCTGAACCAGAAATACGATGATCCCTGCCTCATCCAACAGTATCCCGATCGTCAGCACATATCTTACGGAACTATCCGGATTTCCCGCTTCCAGCCAGAACAGCCCCATTGCAAGCAAAGCCATAAATACAAGGGCACCTGCCACGATTCCGTTTTCCTTTTCATAAACACCGTCCCGTCTTCGGAAAAACAGCGCCGCGATTTTCCCCATGGAAAATTTTACCACCATAGCAACTATGGATGCATAAATGCGCCTGTCTCCCTGCATCTGTAACATCTCCCCCAGACTGTTTCCCGTAAGAAGCCCCATGACGCTGAAAATACCAAAGGTACCCAGCATTGCGATCAGAACCCATAATAGTCCTGCTATCACAAAATCCTTCATTCTTCCCCTTAACGCCCACATACCATACGCAACCAGGATCGCCCCATAGGAAAATACCAGTACACCCTCAAAATCAGCAAGTCTGTTCAGTGTAGTGACCGTCAAAAAATAAGCAATGCAACCTGTGGCATACGCACCCCAGCGCCTAAGACCCCTGTATTTCTTTGGAAACCCATAATCTATGTATTCCACAGCTATAACTGCCGATACGGCATTGATCACATATGCGCTGAATTCCATATTCTTTCCCCTGCTACATCCTGCGCCTTTCCCTGTCATACAGCCGCATTGCCTCACGGACTGCCTTTTTCCTGTCCCTGCCCATTTCAAGAGCACTCTCATCCTTCAGGTATACCTCCCGGTTGCCCACTTCCCTGATATACTCCTGATTGACCAAGTAGTTCTTATGGATACGCAAAAAATAACAGCCCTCCAGCTCCTCTTCCATGGATTTCAGGCTGCCGTATTTTCTCAGACAACCGCCGTCCGTTTTCTTTATCATCAAACTATGACCGCTGCCCTCAATATATAATATATCCCTGATTGGAATCTCCCTAAAGCCGAATCCTTCCTTCATTCGGTAGTTGACGCCCAAAAATGCGGTCATCCGCAGATACTTCTTAAGCACTTTCAACATATCCCGTTCCAGGTTCCCTTTACGCACAAACCACAGAGGCGAATATTCCATCGCATCAAAGACAAAACTTTCGTGGATAGATACAAAGACAATGCAGATTTGCGGACGGTTCATACAAAGCTTTTCCGCTAATTCAAAACCGTCCATCCCCGGCATCTCAATATCAAGAAAAAGCAGATCGTAATTCTCCCTGCGGGTAGCAGCATACAGGTCCTCACCGTTCAGAAAAGAACGAATAATCAGACTGACCGCTTGTCCCGTTCTTTTTAAGCCTTTCCGCAGTGCATCTTGAATCTGCTCAATATCGTCCTTTCTGTCATCACATATCCCTACCCTGCATTCCCTCTTTTCCATTTGGTTTTTTCCTGTTTTATTCTCCATCTGTATCTTCCACTAATTTCTTATCATTATTATCTTCTGTCATGCAATTCTTGCAACACTGTAAAACTACCTGATTAAAGGACAACTGTTCCCTCTCCTTCACCTGCATCAGCCATTCATACAGGATCGGCGTAAACCGTATGGTTCTTGCTATGTTCGGATTCACCAGCTCTTTATCAAAATGCATTGACATAATATGACCTCCGATTTCTGTCAATTTACTATTATTATAACTAATTATTTGAGTACTTGTATATAACCACATCAGAATATTATATTAACCCACTATGTAACCTGTTTTGTAACCATTTTGTTATATTTTGCTTGTTTTACTCTTTATTTTCTCCTCTACCTGTCATTATTTGACACGTCATTTATAATTGCCAAAATTGCTTTCCGCCTTGCTGGGCCTATCCCTTTGATACTTTTTAACACGGATCAACCCTTGTCTTCAATGTCTTCCAAATTATAGATTCTCTTTTCATGGAATGCCGCTAATCATCATAGGCAAACAAATACAGTTCGGGAATTGTTCATTTGTCTCCACTTCAGCACCAAAGGCATCATACAGGTAGCTGCTTTGGATTTCTCTATGTCTGCCTGTAATAAATGCCGTACTGAGCTGCTCATCTCTGTGGTAATAGGATAATGCCTGTCCTCTTTGGATAGCATCAATTCCTGCACCTAAATGGTAGCTTATCTGTTTTTCTATTCCTCCTTTCTCATGCAAAGGTTCGCCATTATGGTATACAAAGCTGGTACGCCTGCCATTCTCCAACAGTTCAAAACGTAGATTTTCCGCATCATAGCGGTTTTCCTGTACATTGCCGCTCTCAGTCT
>JAFLRO010000014.1 GCA_022511425.1 Acetatifactor sp. | reverse complement strand
GGTGCAAAGTAAAGTGGCATTCCAGAATATTATTTGTCAGAAAGCGTCATCCGCTATTTCGACTCACTGCGGACCAGGTACTTTTGGTTTGCTTTTTATGATGAAATAGCGAGGTGTCCGGATTACACTTGGGTCCAAATCAGCGTATGGGGAAAGAACGGAGGATCATCATGAATGAATGGGTTTTAGTGGTAGACGATGATGCAGCGAATCTTCGCATGGCCAGCCACATTTTGAGCGAGGAGAAAATGCGTGTGAGCTGTTTGAAATCGGGGGAGCAGGCTATCCAGTTCCTGCAGGAGAACAGGCCGGATCTTATTCTTCTCGATATCCAAATGCCGGGTATGGATGGTTTAGAGACGATGGCCGTTATTAAGGGAAATCAGGACACAACGGATATCCCTGTTATTTTCCTGACAGCGAATGATGACAGCAACATGGAGGTCAGAGGACTGGAAGCCGGAGCTATGGATTTTATCAAGAAGCCGTTTGTGCCGGAGATACTCATGATCCGTGTCAAACATACGCTTGATCTGGTTCGTCTGAATGTGGAATATGAGAATGCAAGGAATGAAGCGATCATGGCAAATGAAGCGAAGAGCCTCTTTCTTTCCAATATGTCCCATGAGATCAGGACCCCGATTAATGCAGTGCTGGGCATGAATGAAATGATCTTAAGAGAATGTACGGACAAGCAGATCCTTACCTATGCGGAAAATATTCGAGGATCCGGAAAGACCTTGCTGTTTCTGATCAACGACATCCTGGATATGTCAAAGATCGAGTCCGGTAAGATGGAAATCATCAGAGTGGAGTATGATCCGGCCGTTTTGATCATGGATCTGTGGAATGTCATATTTCTGCGAGCGCAGGAGAAGGATCTGTCAATTCAATTCTCGCTGGATGAAACGCTGCCTAAGATGCTCTATGGAGATGACGTGAGAATCAAGCAGATTGTGACAAATTTGCTGACCAACGCTGTCAAATACACACCTCAGGGCGGCATTGAAATGCATGTTGCCTACGAAAGGCAGGGAGAAGAAAAGATATCTCTTATCATATCCGTCAAAGATACGGGTATGGGAATCAAGAAAGAGGATATGGGTAAGCTGTTTGAGAGCTTCCAGAGACTGGATGAGGAAAAGAACAGGAATATTGAAGGAACCGGTCTTGGAATGAATATCACCATGTCCCTGCTCAAATTGATGGACGGCGATTTGAAGGTGGAGAGTGAATATGGGAAAGGATCTATCTTCACAGTCACGATACCGCAGAGAATCGTATGTGACGAGCCAACGGGTGATTTCGAATCTATCAAGAGCAGACAGGAACAAAATCGGACATTAGGGTATCAGAGCTTTGAAGCGCCGGATGCAAATATTCTTGTTGTGGATGACAATGCCATGAATCTGACGGTGTTTAAGTCGCTCTTGAAACGTACCAAGATGAATATCGTAACGGCGGATTCCGGCAGGAAGTGCCTGGAACTTGTTAAGAAAGAGCATTTTCACATTATTTTCATGGATCATATGATGCCGGAGATGGACGGCATCGAGACGCTGCATGAGATAAAGAAGCTCACTGATTTTCCCAATGCCGATACACCTGTCATTATTCTGACGGCTAATGCGCTTTCCGGAGCAAGAGAAGGATATCTGAGCGAAGGATTTGCGGATTTCCTGACGAAACCGATTGATGGGGACTTGTTGGAGCGCACCATTGTTGATTTCCTCCCGAAGGACTTGGTCAAGACCAAGGAAGCCGGTGGGAAGGATACGGGAGAGGAAGAGACAAGCGCTGAGATTGATTATGAAAGATTTATGCAGTATGGCATTTCTGTCAAAAATGGGTTATCCATTGCGAAAGGTGATATGGATATCTATCTGGATCTGATTGAAATGTTTATAAAAGAACATGAGAAAAAGGATGTCATGCAGGAATTTATAGCACAGCGGAATATGAAGGAATATGCTGTGTTGGTACACGGTTTAAAAGGCAATGCAAGGACATTGGGTGCGGACAAACTGGCGGATATGGCTTATGAGCATGAAATGAAGAGCAAAGCTGATGAAGCAGAGTTTGTGACGGCTCATTGGGATGAGCTAGTCGCCGTCTGGGAAGAGACGCACGAGGGATTTCTGGAATTTTACAGCGGATATAGACAGAGGGATGATCAATATGGTATGATAAGTAATGTTGACGGAGAGCTGATGATTTTGTCACAGGATGACCTGGATAAGGTTGTGGCGCTTTTGGATGATTTTGAGAAAGCACAGGCCGTAGAACAGCTGCATGAATGGATTGCTCAGCCGTTGCAGCAGGAAATGCATGCACGAATCAAAGATGCATTGATTGCTTTGGAAGATGAATATGATGAATATAAGGCGATAGACTTGTTAAAAGGAAATGGAGGAAATAATTAATGGGAAGTTTTGGCAGGAATATTGTAGCAGTAGATGACAGCGCCCTCATATTGAAGATGCTCGATAAAGTTTTGGCTAAAAAGTACAATTTATACTCATTCATAGATGGAAAAAGGGCACTTGAGTTCTTGAGGAAAAAAGCCCCGGATCTGGTTATTTTGGATATTGATATGCCGGGGATTAGCGGATTTGATATATTGAAGCTGATCAGAGAAGAAAACCATCTTAAGACGGTGCCGGTTATTTTTCTTACATCCAACAATGATAAGAATCATGTGGTAAAAGCTATGGAAAGCGGTGCAAATGATTATGTGATTAAGCCGATTGACGAATATGTGCTGATAAAGAAAATAGATAAGTTGTTATCATGATTCGACCCGAAATGACTTAGCATCAGGATGATGTTATACCGTTAGTATTGAAGAGAATATGTACATACGGACCTAAAGAGCGCCGCTCTCCGTCTTCGGTGATTTCACGGTGGAAGATACTGCTAATATGCTGTTGGGAGTATTTCCAGTCATAACTCCCCCCATTCCTTCATAAGATGTAAAAAACATTCTTAAGGGTATCCCCATGAAGGAATATATCGAGGAGCGCGCTATCAGCATTGCCAACTATATCATCGACAGCAATGCCACGGTCCGCCAGACAGCCAAGAATTTTGGCGTTAGTAAGAGTACAGTACATAAGGACGTAACTGACCGTCTCATGCAGATCAACCCTGCCCTGGCGAAGCAGGCCAGGCAGGTTCTGGATGTGAACAAATCGGAGCGCCACATCCGGGGAGGCATGGCCACAAAGGAGAAATATCTGCACAAGCAGCACGCGGACGATTAATGAGAAAAGACCGAAATACAGGTATGCATTTCTGCTACTGTATCGAGGTCTTTTTTTCGTGGTATTTTAGTTTACATTTCATCCCATTCGAGATAAAATGAAACAGAACATAAATGCCCCAAGAAAGGCGGCCAAATATAAAATGGACAAAACTGCAAAGGATAACAATTTATTATATTCCAATCAGGCGCTAAAGACATTGATCATTCCCCTGGTCTTTGAGCAGCTGCTGGCTCTCCTTGTGGGTCTGGCGGACACGCTGATGATTTCCAGCGTGGGAGAGGCTGCTGTGTCCGGCGTGTCGCTGGTGGATACCATAAATGTTTTGATTATCAACATCTTTACTGCCTTTGGCACGGGCGGAGCCGTAATTGCAGGTCATTATCTGGGAAAAAAGAATGAGGATAATGCGCGGAAGGCGGGCTGGCAGATCCTGCTCTTTTCCCTTGTCAGCTCCTTTGTTGTCACAGCAATCTTTATTTTGTTTCACAACGGACTGCTTCAGTTGATCATCGGTAAGGTGGAGGCGGATGTGATGTCCAATGCCAAATCTTATTTGGTCATGACAGCCATCTCCTTTGTTCCCCTTGCTATATACAATGCCTGTGCTGGTTTGTTCCGAACCATGGGAGATTCCAAGACCACTCTGTATATTTCCCTGTTAATGAATGTTCTGAATGTAATTGGAAATGCCGTACTGATATACGGTGCCGGAATCGGTACGCTTGGCGCTGCTATCTCCACCACCTTCTCCCGGACAGTGGCTGCTGTTATAATCTTTATTATGTTGTTTGACCGAAAGCGGGTTATTAATTTCAGGGGGCAGGTGACCTGGCGTTTTAGGCCGGACATGCTGAAGAAGATTTTGTATATCGGTCTGCCCAACAGTCTGGAAAACAGCTTGTTTCAGTTGGGCAAGATTTTGACTGTGAGCATGATTTCCACCATGGGTACCTATGCCATTGCAGCAAATGCGGTCTGCAACACACTTGCTTCCTTCAACGTGTTGCCAGGTTCTGCAATCAACAGCGGTATTGTTGCCATTGTTTCCGTTTGCATTGGCGCGGGAGAGACGGAACAGGCCCGATATTACACGAAAAAGTTGATGAAGCTGGCGGAGATTGGCATAATCATTATGTCAGTACTGATTATTGTGGGATCAGGGTGGGTAATTGACTTTTACCATCTGAGTCCGGAAGCAACACAGCTAGCCAGGCAGGTGCTTATATATCATGCGATTTTGGCTATTCTTTTCTGGATTCTGTCCTTCTCCCTTCCTAACACCTTCCGGGCAGCGGGGGATGTAGTACTGCCCATGGGAGTGGCCATCGGTTCCATGTGGGTTTTCCGATTGGGTTTTGCTTACCTCCTGGGGATCTATATGGGCCTTGGGTTGATGGGCGTCTGGATTGCCATGACCATAGATTGGATCTTCCGCTCCATCTGCTTCGCTGTACGATTTAAAGGGCATAGATGGGAACGGAAGATGATTGGGGGCAGGGCATGACGGTAGACAGGACGGTTGACGGGAAAAAGTGTTCCGCTTTAGCCTCTCAGGTATTGTCTCTGGCTCGGGATGCGCTGCTGGTGCGGCTTAGGTTTTTCGATGCGGCTCTAGCACAGTTGAAGCCTGTGGAACGAAAAGAACTGGGGTGCCTGGCTACGGACGGAGCAGTTTGCTTTTATGACCCTGTATATGTGCTAAGGAGTTATCAGGAAAACCCAAAGCTTGTGAACAGACAGTACCTGCATTTGTTGTTACACTGTATCTTTTCTCACAGCTTTCAGTATGATAGGCTGGAGACGGATAAGTGGGATCTGGCGGCGGATATTGCGGTTGAGAATGTTATTTTGGACATGGGGCTGGAGGGAACGGCTCTGGAGCAGGATGCAGACGCGGCAAGGAAGCTCAAGGTGCTACGCGAAGACATCGGCCCGCTGACAGCGGAAAGAATATATCGCTACCTGCGCCATACCCCTCTGACCCAGGCGGAGGAGCAGGAGCTGCACAGGCTCTTTCAAAAGGATGTGCACATCTTTTGGAAACCCGCAGAACAGCTGGAAATTACCAGAGAGCAGTGGAAAAAGATCAGCGAGCGTGTGAAAGCTGATTTGAAGTCTTTTACCAAGGCCAAATCAGGGGCAGAAAGTCTGGAAAAGAACCTGGAGGAGACCACCCGGGACCGGTACGATTACAGCGAGATTCTGCGTCGGTTTACTGTCATGGGTGAAAACATGACGGTTAACGATGACGAGTTTGACTATATCTATTACACCTATGGTCTGGAGCATTATGGCAACCTGCCGCTGATTGAGCCTTTGGAATACCGGGAAGAGAATAAAGTGAAGGAGTTTGTCATCGCCATAGATACCTCTGCTTCCTGCCGTGGACCGCTGGTGAAAGAGTTCCTTAGAAAAACTTATTCCATCTTGAAAAGCAGCGAGAGTTTTTTTCAGCATGTCAACGTGCACATTATCCAATGTGACAATCAGGTTCAGAGCGATACAAAGATTACTTGTGATGAAGATTTTGAGACCTTTATTCAATATGGCAAGCTGACAGGTTTTGGCGCTACGGATTTTCGCCCGGTGTTTGAATATGTGGGGCAGCTGAAAAGCCGGAGAGAGTTTGAGAACCTGAAAGGATTGATTTATTTCACAGACGGCTACGGCATTTATCCTGAGCAGATGCCGGACTATCAGGTAATATTCGCATTTCTTGATGAAGATGAAAACCGTGCTCCTGTTCCGCCCTGGAGTATAAAAGTTGTATTAGAGAGTGAAACGCTGGAGCAAGAGTAATATAAAAGCAGCTAGAACAAAAAAGCAGCTAGAACAAAAAAGCAGCTGGAACAAAAAAGCAGCTGGAACAAAAAAGCAGCTGGAACAAAAAGCAACTAAAACAAAAAAGTAACTAGAAAAAAGCAATTGGAACAAAGGCAACTAGAATATAAAAGCAATTAGATTAATGTAAGCGATTAGGCATAGACAAAACGGAGTAATGCTATGAATATCAAGCAAGCCAAGGATTACATCAAGAACTCGGTGAATCTCTATTTAAAGAAGGACGAGTTCGGGGAGTACAGAGTATCGGTGGTCAGGCAGCGGCCCATCTTCCTGCTGGGCGCACCGGGCATCGGCAAGACTGCCATTATGGAGCAGATTGCCCAGGAGATGGGGATTGCGTTGGTGTCCTACTCTATGACTCACCATACCAGACAGTCGGCGTTGGGGCTTCCCTATATCACCGAGAAGATTTACGGCGGTCAGCCGGTTCAGGTCTCCGAGTATACCATGAGTGAAATCATTGCCTCCATCTATGACACCATGGAAATCAGTGGCATTAAGGAAGGAATTCTTTTTCTTGACGAGATCAACTGCGTGTCGGAGACACTGGCACCCTCCATGCTCCAATTTTTGCAGTACAAGGTATTCGGACGTCACAAAGTACCGGAGGGCTGGGTCATTGTAACAGCGGGAAATCCACCGGAGTACAACCGTTCTGTCCGGGAATTTGACGTAGTGACGCTTGACCGTCTGAAGATTCTTGAGGTAGAACCGGATTTTGCTATTTGGAAGGAGTACGCTGCCGGAAAGCGTCTGCACAGCGCTATAGTCAGTTACCTGGAACTGAAGAAGGATCAATTCTACTGTATGGAGATGACCACGAAAGGCCGCAGCTATGTGACTGCCAGAGGCTGGGAGGATCTGTCGGAGATTCTGTATCTGTACGAGGATGAGCAGCTTCCTGTGGACGAGAGCCTGGTGGGGCAGTACCTGAGGAATGATCGGGTAGTAAAGGAATTTACTGCCTATTATGACTTGTTTAATAAATACAAAAGGGATTACAGGATTGCTGACATACTGGACGGCAGACCTTCTGGTCAGGCTATTTCAAGAGCAAGAGAAGCGGCCTTTGATGAGAGACTCTCACTGCTTGGTATGCTTCTGGACCGGGTACAGGCTGACATGGGGCAGGTGATGGAGCAGGCAGATCTGTTGTCCGATCTTCGGAATCCTTTAAAGAGCATTGGAGCAAAGGCGGAAACCTGCACATCGGCTCAGGTCATGGAGCTTTTAGAACAGCAGGCAGACGGGAGAAGGAAGTTGTTTAACAACCTTCAAAATGCCAATGCCTTGTCGGAGACGGATCGCAAAAAACATCAGGGAGTGATACGTTTTCTGGAAGAGGGACGTAAGGAACTATACCTGGACGAGGTATCATCAGGGATGGCGGCATATGAACTTCTGAAGAAGCGTTACACCGGAAGACTGGAGCGGCTTAAGGCGGAGACTGATAGAGTACAGCAGGAGTTACATGCCTTGTTTGTATTTGTGGAAGAGGCTTTTGCTCAGGGAAACGAGCTGTTGATTCTGGTGACGGAGTTGACCGTGAACAATACCAGTGCCCGATTCATTGCTTCCTTCGGAAGTCCGGATTATAAAAAGCACAATGAGGAATTGATGCTCAGTGAGCGACAGGACAATATAATGGCCCAAATTGCTGAGCTGGGTTTATAAGAGAGCAATACCGGAAGTGAGTAATACAAGAAGGGTGCAATACAGGAAGATTGCAATACAAGGAGTGTGCAGTACAATATAAGAAGATCGAGGGAGTTTGAAAATAGTCGCCCAGAGTGGCAGAACGCGAGGAACCATGCAGGAGAGAGAACTGGCAATTCCGGGAGGAAGCCTGTACTATGAAATGATACACAGTAACGTGAAAATTACCCGGTTCCAAGGACTGGCCTCAGAGGTGCAGATACCGGATCGCATTGAGAACGCTCCGGTTACAGTCATCGGAAAGAAGGCATTTTTGAGCAAAAAGAACCTGCGCCGGGTGATATTGCCGGACACAGTGGAAGAATTGGAGGACTGGGCCTTTGCTTACTGTGATGGGCTGATTCAAGTGACGCTGCCGAGAAGGCACATTCGCTTTGGGAAGGCAGTTTTCCTGGAATGTGGCTGCCTTCAGCTGATCAGTGACAGAAGCGGTTCGCTTCCCGGCGAACTTCTGGCAGCAGCCGTGAGGGTTTTTGATGCTTATTATCTGATGGATCTTCAGGAGGCAGGAAACGAAGAATGGCTTCGAAAATGGGATGCCAGACTTCTTGATTTGCTGCATACTTCGGATCAGGAGGGGTATTCCAAACAAGTACTCTGTGGTGAGGAGGATTATGGCAGCACGGACTTGGAGGCCTATGTCAGCGGCAGGCGGAAGGTTAAGGTCAGGCTGGCTCTGCTGCGCTGTCTGCACTCCCGGGGGCTGCCCGAAGCGCTGAGTGCAGAGCTAACGGAGTATCTGCGGGCTCACACGAAAGGGAAGGAGAGTCAGGAAACCTGGCTGGTAGTGCTGGAAGAACACGGAGAGCACCGGGAGTATTATAGCCTTTTTGCGGAATTGGGCTGTGTGAACCGGGAGAACCTGGACGGTATTCTCTCTGATATCGGAGATGCACACCCTGAAATGAAAGCATACTTTCTCCGATACCGGGAGGAACAGCTGGGTGGGCGGAGCTTTTTTGATGATCTGTCACTTTGAGGGATTCGGCTTTCTTCGAGAATTATTAATATAAAAATATATTCGCCGCCATACGCGGCAGAAAGAGGCAGTTTATGACATTATCTCAGGTAAAGGATAAGCTGGAAAAGTACGGACAGGAGCATCTGTTAAAATATTACGATGAGCTCACTGCCACTGAACAGGAAGCCCTACTGGCACAGATTGAGGCCACGGACATGGATGTACTGGAGGCCTGCAAGCACAGGGAAGAGATGACACAGCGGGGAGAGTTCTCGCCACTGGCAGCCATGCAACTGTCTGAGATTGAGGCAAACAGAGAAAGCTTTACAACCATCGGGCTGGAGGCTATCCGCTCCGGAAAGGTGGGAGCGGTGCTGCTGGCGGGCGGTATGGGAACCCGGCTGGGTTCAGACAATCCTAAGGGTATGTTCAATGTGGGACTGACAAGGGAGCTTTATATATTTGAATGTATCATCAACAACCTTCTGGATGTGGTACACCGGGCGGATACATGGATTCACCTGTTTGTAATGACCAGTGACAAAAACCACGAATCCACTGTGAAGTTCCTGACGGAGCATGGCTTCTTCGGGTACAAGGAGGATTATGTCCACTTCTTCACCCAGGAGATGGCTGCGGCTACGGACTATCAGGGCAAGATCTATCTGGAGGAAAAGGGAAAGCTTTCCACCTCCCCAAACGGAAACGGGGGATGGTTTATTTCCATGAAGAAGTCGGGTCTTCTGGAGTTGGTTCACAGGGAAGGTATTCAGTGGTTAAATGTGTTTGCGGTGGACAATGTACTCCAACGGATTGCAGATCCCTGCTTTGTGGGAGCTACTATTCAAAAGAATTGTGTAGTAGGAGCTAAGGTAGTGCGCAAAAATGCTCCGGATGAGAGAGTGGGGGTGATATGCCTGGAGGATGGCAGACCCTCTATTGTGGAGTATTATGAACTGACGGAGGAAATGGCGGCGGCGAAAGATGAGAAAGGCGATCCTGCTTATTATTTTGGCGTGATCCTGAATTACCTGTTCAGTGTAACGGAACTGGAGCGAATTTTGGAAAAGAGCCTGCCCCTGCATATTGTGGAGAAAAAAATACAATATCTGGATGAGGCGGGAGAGTTGATAAAGCCCGAGGCGCCCAACGGATATAAGTATGAGAATTTGGTATTGGATATGATTCATCAGATGACCAGCTGCCTGCCCTTTGAGGTGGAAAGGGAAAAGGAGTTTGCACCCATCAAGAATATGACCGGTGTGGATTCTGTGGAGAGCGCCAGAGTTTTACTTCAGAAGAACGGCGTAAATCTTTGAATAAGGTTGTGGTACAGTTAACATTACGACAGATTTCACTAACAAAAAAGTATTGAGAAATCCTGTGGAGTCGAGTATTATTATAATCAACAGAAAACAAAAAGTGAGTGCGGCAGGGCTTAGGCAATCCATCTGCCGTACGGATAGGAGGAGCTATGGCGATTCTAGTGACGGGCGGAGCCGGATTTATCGGCAGCCATACAGTGGTGGAACTGCAGCAGGCGGGATATGATGTGGTGGTGCTGGATAATCTGAGCAATTCCAGCGAAAAATCCCTGGAGAGGGTGGAAGCGATAACCGGAAAGAAAGTTCCCTTTTATAAAGCCGACATCCTGGACAGAACAGCACTGGAGGAAATCTTCTCGAAAGAGAGTATTGACGCAGTGATCCACTTTGCAGGTCTGAAAGCAGTGGGCGAGTCCGTACAAAAGCCCTGGGAGTATTATGAGAACAATATTTCCGGTACACTGACTCTGGTGGATGTGATGCGTAAGCACGGGGTCAAGAATATTATCTTCTCCTCCAGCGCCACTGTCTATGGCAGCCCCGCCTTTATCCCCATCACGGAGGAGTGCCCTAAGGGTCAATGCACTAACCCCTATGGCTGGACAAAATCCATGCTGGAGCAGATACTGTCGGATATCCAGAAAGCAGACCCCGAGTGGAATGTGATTCTGCTTCGCTATTTCAATCCCATCGGCGCTCATAAGAGCGGTACCATGGGCGAGAATCCCAACGGTATTCCCAACAACCTGATGCCCTACATCACCCAGGTGGCAGTAGGAAAGCTGAAGGAGCTGGGTGTGTTTGGCAACGATTACGATACTCACGACGGCACCGGCGTCCGGGATTATATCCATGTGGTGGATTTGGCGGTGGGCCATGTGAAGGCTTTGAAGAAGATTCAGGAGAAAGCAGGCTTAAAGATTTACAATCTGGGCACTGGTGTCGGATACAGTGTGTTGGATATCGTAAAGAACTTTGAGGAGGCAACGGGGGTTAAGATTCCCTATGTGATTAAGGACAGGAGACCCGGAGATATTGCCACCTGCTATGCGGATGCAAGCTTGGCGAAGAAGGAGCTTGGCTGGGAGGCAAAATACGGCATTCGGGAAATGTGTGAAGATTCCTGGAGATGGCAGAAGAACAACCCTAACGGGTATGAGGGATAATACAGTTATTACAACGTTATTATGATAATTCTGTCAAATGTCAGTTCCAGATTACAATTGGTTCCAATATAAGAAGAACGCCTTCAGGTTCTGTACCTGAAAGCGTTCTTCTTATATTGGAACTTTTTAGCTTTTTAATAGCTCCTTTTGAACTGTTTTGTTTATGCTACATACCCATACATAAAGATAAAATGGCATATACTGCCGGCCATGACAAACAAATGGAACACTTCATGGGAGCCAAAGGCTCTGTGTTTGGAGTTAAAGAGCGGCAGCTTCAGCGCATAGATGATGCCGCCGGCGGTATAGATAAGTCCTCCGGCCAGCAGCCACAGGAAGGCGGCGGTAGGCAGGGTGGATAATAGTTGACCGAACACCAGCAGGCACACCCATCCCATAGCAATGTAAATCACCGAGGAGAACCATTTGGGGCAGGTGATCCAACATGCTTTGATTATCATGCCAGTCAATGCGATGCCCCAGACCAATGCAAGAAGCGTATAGCCCGACTTGCCGCCCAGAACAATGAGACATACCGGAGTATAGGAGCCCGCAATCAGCACAAAGATCATCATGTGATCCAGCTTACGGAAGATGTTCAGATATCTCCCTGACAGGTTTACAGAATGGTAGGTGGCACTGGCACCGTAGAGCAGGATCATGCTGGCCATAAAGACTGCCATGGATGTAAAATTTAAGTTTCCGGAGGTGATACCGGCTTTCACAAGAAGGGGAACTGTTGCAAACACTGCCATCAGCATTCCGATAAAATGTGTAATTGCGCTTCCGGGCTCTCTGATTGTTATCTGCATAAAATATCTCCATTCTGAAGCGTTATGTGACGCTTCCGCACTTGTTAATTTCGCGGGCAATGGGCCAAGTAGCCGTGCTTGCACGGATATATGGCGAATGCTGCCGGGTATTTGATTTGACCTTTGTAAGTATCGAGCAATAGCTAGTGTTGACAGGGCTGCATAAATACATACATCAAGGTAATAAAAAACAAATAATAAAATATTGGAAATTTAACAAGTAGTTTTCAAAACTATGTGATGAATAAAATGGTAACTCAAAATTATAGAAATGTCAATAATAAAATGAAAAAATCAATCTACTTATTGAAAAATCAATCTTCTTCAATAATCTGGATTTCAAGGTAGTCAAAGTTGATGGTCTCAATGAAGTTATCACGCGTAAAACGAGTCTTGCTGTGACGTTTAAACTCAGAAATGTTTTTGTCCAGCCAGATGGGTTTGGCCAGATCAAACTGGTAACAGACTTCTTCCAGCGCCCTAAAGATCTTGTGGGTGCGGGTGTCATCGCTGGCATCTGCAATGCAGGAGTCCTTAAGCATATGATTGTTTTCAAATATCTTAGCCCATAGCCGAAACATATATCCTCTCATTCTGCCGCATAAGCGGCTTCTTGCAGATTTAGAGTTAAGCAATATAGTAATTGATTTTTCAGCAAAACGCAAGCAAAAGTGAAACAGCGGTTCTGTAAGAACTGAAAGCATCATATATATATAAGGTATGGCTCCGTTTGCTATAATCAACAAAAAATGTGAAAAAAGGATTAATTTTTTGTGAATAATATACATTTATGTAGCTTTATATGGTATAATGATTTAAATATAAATCATGCGTGGCTGGGCGACAGTTCATGTAATACGAATTTTTCCCAATTCCCACTTAAGGGTGATGGACCTAATGAAGGAGCAATTATGGAACAAAAGGCAGATAACGGCGAAGGAATTGAAAGCTGGCGTGAAGTGACATTAATCTATAACGCAGCGCTTAGACAGATTGAGACGAAGATGGAGATTCTCAACGATGAATTTCAGCATGTACACCAGTACAATCCTATAGAACACATTAAGTCTCGGATCAAGACTCCAGAGAGTATTGTCAAGAAACTGAAACGTCATGGGTATGAATCAACCATTGACAACATGGTGAAGTATATAAACGATATTGCAGGCATTCGAGTGATTTGCTCGTTTACTTCCG
This sequence comes from Acetatifactor sp., assembly GCA_022511425.1. Taxonomy (GTDB): domain Bacteria; phylum Bacillota; class Clostridia; order Lachnospirales; family Lachnospiraceae; genus Acetatifactor. The sequence continues at coordinate 32,348 of JAFLRO010000014.1, read as the reverse complement.
ATATTTACAGAATTGCTGACATGATTGCGGAGCAGAGAGATATCAGAGTGCTGGCGGTAAAGGACTACATCACTTTTCCCAAAACCAGTGGCTACAAGAGTTACCATATGATCGTTACAGTGCCGGTATATCTGTCAGACCGTACGGTGGATACAAAGGTGGAGCTTCAGATCAGGACAGTAGCAATGGACTTCTGGGCCAGTCTGGAGCACAAGATTCACTATAAATTTGAAGGAGATGCCCCGGAGCATATCCGCAATGAATTGGTGGAGTGCGCCAAGATGGTTTCTGACCTGGATGCCAGGATGTTACAGCTGAACAATGAGATTCAGAATATTGGTCAGCCGGAATAATTGGATAGGAGGCAGAGCGGGCTTTGAAATAACAAGCCCGTCATAGGCCATAGAATGAGGAGTGCCCAGATGTCTTTCGACACCTGGGCTATTATGAAAAAATTAATCTTGTTTGCTTTGACAAATAATACAAATACTATTCTGCTAAAGACAAATTCAGTATAACAACTAAATATGAACAAAATATGAACCCGGTGTAAATACTTGGTGAATGTTACAAAAAGTTGATGCAATGAGTGGAGAATATATGCAATTTGCACAAAATGCATACTTTAAATTGTATTCTTTGTTAAACTGTTCTCACTTATCGATAGTAGATGTAAGTTTCCGCTTGAGACTTGTGGTAAAAGATGGTAGAATGACCATAGGTAGTCACAAACCATAGTATGATTGTCCCGCGGAAAATGCCGCATGACATGTCTGGAGGAGATAAAATGGATATGTTTATGGATAAGCTGGCACAGAAGGTGACAGCGCAGGAAATTATTAAAGCTAATACCACAGCTGAGACGGAGGAGTTGAACAGGCTGCGTAATCAGATTGACGAGTACGATCGATGTCTTGCCAGACTGAAGCAGCTTTTGGAGGAAGGTGCCGAGAAGCTGCAGGATGGCGGGGCAGGAAACAGTGAACTGAACAACCTGGTGGTGAGGAGTATATATGAACTGAACAGTCGTCTCCAGCAGAATGCAGCTCAGAACGAGCAACTCCAGCAGATGCTGACGGAACGTTTGGAGAGTGTTAACAAAGGCATGGAGGAGCACTTCGATGATGCGGACAGGAAACTGGGTGAGCGCCTGGGCAATGTGGACAAAATCGTGGGCGAACGACTGGAAAGCGTGGACAAGGCATTGGAAGAGCTGGACGGTGCTCTGGACGAAAAGCTGGGCAATATGGACAGTGTGTTTGCAGAGAAGCTGGCTGATTTAAACCGTTCTCTGAGTGAGAAACTGAGTCAGCTGGATGATAAGCTGGGCGAACCGACGGATGTGAACTTGGATGGGCAGTTGGATGAACGTTTAAATGGTGTCAGCGAGAGCGTACATAAAGAATGCGTGAAGGTGTACCGTAATGTGCAGGCTGTCGTGTTAGAGGAGAGCGGTAAGCAGACAGAAGCTATGACCGGCACTGCTTCAAGTGTTCAACGGGTTAGTAAGAAACTGAATACTGTATTCAGTGTCTCAGTAGCAGCCTTAATTCTTTCATTGCTTAGCGCAGCAATTCAGATTCTTTCCTTGCTGAATGTTAAGTTGTTTTAATGGAGTAGACATGGCGAAAGAGATCTGGAAACCAGGTAATATGCTGTATCCTTTGCCGGTAGTCATGGTTAGCATGGCGGATAAAGACGGGAAATATAATATCATCACCATAGCATGGGCGGGAACGGTTTGTACTGATCCGCCCATGGTCAGCATTTCGGTGCGTCCGGAACGTTACTCTTATTCCATTCTTCGGGAGTCCGGTGAGTTTGTGATTAATCTGACTACCAGAAAGCTAGCCTATGCCACGGATTATTGTGGCGTAAAAAGTGGCCGGGATGTGGACAAATTTCGGGAACTGGGTCTGACTCCCGCAGAAGCTTCCAAGGTGAGAGCGCCTATGATTGGAGAAAGCCCTGTGAACCTGGAGTGCCGGGTGAGCGAAGTGCTTGATCTTGGCTCCCATTCCATGTTTCTGGCAGAGGTAGTGGCGGTGCACGCAGAGGAACAGTACATGGATGCGCAGCATAAGTTTCATTTGGAGAAGGCGGAACCCATTGTCTATTCTCATGGCGCGTATCTGCTCTGCGGTGAACAGATTGGCACCTTTGGGTACAGCGTCCGCCGTAAGCCTGAGAGGAAGACAAAGTGAGACGGGGGCTTGGGAGCAGTAAATATAATCTGATTCTTTTCTGGATCATCCTGCTGGGGGCGGTGGTGATCCGTTGTATTGGGTTCGTATCCGTTCCGGGCGGCATCAATCAGGACGAGGCTATGGCAGGAATGGATGCGTGGGCTCTGTCGAAGTATGGCACGGATCGGTATGGCATTTTCATGCCGGTGCATTTTACGGCATGGCGATATGGTCAGATGAGTGTGCTCCTGTCCTATTGTATGATTCCATTTATAAAATTGTTCGGCTTTGGAACCTTGGCAGTGCGTATGCCGATGTTGCTTATAAGCTGCGGTTCTGTGGCTTTCGTTTATCTGGTGGGTAAGCGACTGTTTTCTGAGCGCTTCGCTTTTCTTGCTATGGTGCTGACAGCTATCAACCCCTGGCATTTCATGCAGAGTCGTTGGTCTCTGGACTGTAATCTCTTTCCACATGTGTTCCTGTTGGCTTTCTATCTATTGCTCCTTGGCCTGGAGAAGCGAAAGTATCTGTATATCTCCATGATTTTTTTCGGGCTGACGCTTTACTGTTATGGCGTGGCTGTTTATTCTGTCATTCCCTTTTTACTGGCATATGGATTATGGTGTACTTGGCATAAACAGTTGCATCTTAGGGAGCTTTTGTTGTGCGCGGCGGTTTTTATTGTTGTGGCACTTCCGGAGCTGTTGGTGATAGCTATCAATTTTTTTGGTTGGTCCACGATTGAAACACCTTTTTTTACCATGAGTTATTTTCCGGAGAGCATCCGAAGCAATGACATTCTGTTTCTGAATTTCTCAGTTAATCAACTGTTTAAAAACTTCACTGCTATGGTGGGGACTTGCTTTCTGCAAAAAGCAGGAGCTATCTATAATGCTATTCCTGACTTTGGCCCTATGTACTTGATTGCGCTTCCTTTTCTGCTGTATGGTATAGCTGATTATGGGGTCAAGCTTTTTCGAGAGAAAGATTTGACTGTACGAACTCAAAGGATGGCCCTCTGGTGTTGGCTGCTGATGGGCATATGGGTGGGATTTACTACTCGTGAAGTGAATGTAAATCGAATCAATATCTTCTTTTTCCCTCTTATTATGATGAGTGCACATGGAATTACCGTGTTGACGGGAAAATTCAAAAGTCTTCTCTATGTGTCTGCAGGAGCTTACAGTTTATGTTTTGTTCTGTTTTTAAGTGCTTATTTCACCACATTCTCCCGGCAGGTTCAGACTTATTTCAATGTGAATTTTCTGAGTGCGGTAGAACGTGCAGATCAGATGGAGGAATATGACAGGCTTTATATCACGGCCAATGTAGACTGGCAGCAGAATTGGCAGATGGCGGAAATCCTGACTCAGTATGCCTGTCGGATTGACGCCGCCTACTATCAGGAGAAAAGTTTGGTTACAGGAGGACGCCGGCTTCTTCCCTATTCAGAGCGTTACCACTACGTGTATGTGAGCCGGCTCAATCAGGTGGATCCAGCCGGGCTTTATCTGATTCATATATCAGAGTTGGAGGATCTGCCCTTTATATATGAAGTAATTGAGACCGATGGACGTTATGTGCTTTTGAGACCGTCTTCATGGGAAAGTCATTCCAGCGGGCAATGAACCAAACAGCCGCGCTCGCACGAATATTTGACTGTGGCTTGGAGGCACAGGTATAGTTTGCACAAATGGGGGAATAATTCAGATTGTGTTGGTTGCTTGAAAAACTTGCTTTACAAGCGGCGGAAATGCTGTTAGAATAAGTTTGTTACAAATATTACAAAATTGTTAAATATGGAAGAACTATGAAAAAGAGAAAAAGCTATCATAAAAAGTACAAGGTTACATATATTATTTCTACAGTGTCCGCGATTTTTTTCTGCACACTGTTTTTAAAAGGATACACTCCTTTTGAGAGAACGGAGGATAATATTTTCCATGTCCAGCTGAATGGACAAGCTGTGGGAATTCTGGCTAACCGGGAAGAAGCAGAAGAACTTATGATCCAAGCCCGACGGAATGTGGCCTCTACCAGTGAAGAATTAGTGTTCATGGAGGTGGAATTGGAGGTCAACGGCGAGGAAGTGCTCTGGGGTCAGGTGGATGACAGTGAGACTGTGTTGAAAAACATGGAGACTGTTCTTCGCGGCAGCATTCTGGAGACCATGCATCGCTCCTACACAATGAAGGTAAACGAGTATATTGTCAATTTGGCCAGCGTGGAGGAGGTGCGCCAGCTTCTTCAGGCAGCAGTGGATAAGTATGACAGCGATAAAAAGTTTCAGGTAGAACTGGTATATGACAACAGCAAAGAGTTCAATGTGCTGACCACTAACGTGATAGATACCACCAAAGTGAATGATGAGGGGGATAGTAGTATTTGTAATGGTGGTATTCAGAGCTTTTTCAACCGGATTGACCCTGTCGTAGAAACTCAGGAAGAGAAGAGCTTTGAGGACTTTGAGCTTGGGATTCTGGAGATGGATTTTGCTGAGGAAGTTGAAATCGTTGAATCCTATCTGCCTTTGAGTCAACTTACCCTGTTGGCTGATGCAATTGAACAGGTGACTAAGGAGCAGGAAGTGCCCAGTGAGTACGAAGTGGTGAAAGGGGATACTCTGTCCGCAATTTCCCTCAAGGTGAACATCCCCATGGAAAATATTGCGGAGATGAATAGTCTGCAAAACATCAACGACATTCATGAGGGGCAGAAGCTGATCATTACGGTGCCTGAGCCTGAGCTGTCCGTTACCAGGACGGAGGAGCGGTTTTACGAAGAGTCCTATGATGCGGATATAGAATATATTGATAATGATAATTGGTTCACGACCCGTGAAGTGGTGCATGTGCAGCCTCATGCGGGCTTCCGCAAGGTAGTTGTTAATATCTCCTATGTGAATGGCAAGGAAGTTGCCCGAGAGATTCTGAAGGAAGAAATTGTTATGGAAGCGGTAGCTAAGGTTGTAGAGAGGGGCACCAAGATTCCGCCCACCTACATCAAGCCTATTTCCGGTGGCTATCTGTCGTCCGGTTTTGGTTCCAGAAATACCGGCATTAAAGGAGCCAGCACTTATCACAGGGCTGTGGACTGGGCGACTCCCACGGGTACGCCTGTGTATGCTTCCTGCGGCGGTACAGTGGTGCAGGCCGGCTGGGGAAGCGGCTATGGCTATGTTGTCTATATCAATCACCCGGACGGTAATCAGACCCGGTACGCCCATCTGAGCAAGGTTCTGGTGAAGGTGGGTCAGACCGTGAAGCAGGGCGAGAGAATTGCTCTCAGCGGCAATACGGGTAGGTCGAGCGGCCCGCACTTGCACTTTGAGATTCTGGTCAATGGCAGACAGGTAAATCCTTTGAGTTTTAACCTGCAATAAACAAGGGAAACGTGCGTTCTGTTTACAAAAGAGGAATAATGTGGTAACATTACTTTATTCTGGTAAAGATTTTATAGTATATTGACCTTAAGCAGAGGTATAAATAAATGGAACAATACGCAATCAAAGGCGGTAATCCTTTAGTGGGAGACGTGGAAATTGGGGGCGCTAAAAATGCGGCGCTTCCTATTCTTGCTGCCTCCACGATGACGGATGAGACCGTATTCATAGAGAATATGCCCGATGTGCGGGATACAAACGTGCTTCTGGATGCCATGCAGAGTATAGGTGTCCTTGTGAAGCGGCCGGAGCGACACAAAGTTGTGCTGAATTGCGGCAATATCAACAATCTGGTGGTTGATACTGAAGGGATAAAAAAGATCAGAGCTTCCTATTATTTGTTGGGAGCATTGCTGGGAAAATACAAATGCGCGGAGGTAGCGCTGCCTGGGGGCTGTGATATAGGATCCCGTGCGATAGACCAGCATATCAAGGGCTTTCGTGCACTGGGAGCGGAGGTTGTCATCGAACACGGACTGATCAAGGCAAAGGCAGAGCGTCTGGTGGGAAGCCATATTTATATGGATGTTTCCAGTGTGGGCGCCACGATCAACGTCATGATGGCTGCAGCCATGGCCGAAGGAAAGACCATTATTGAGAATTCCGCAAAGGAACCTCATGTTGTGGATCTGGCTAACTTCCTGAACAGTATGGGAGCCAATATCAAGGGTGCGGGAACGGATGTGATCCGTATCAAGGGTGTACCGAAACTCCATGGCTCGGATTACACCATAATTCCCGATCAGATTGAGGCAGGAACATTTATGTTTGCGGCAGCAGTGACCAAAGGGGATGTGACAGTGAAAAATGTGATTCCCAAGCACCTGGAATCCATCACCGCAAAGCTGCTGGAAATTGGCTGTGAAGTGGAGGAGGCTGACGATTGTGTCCGCGTTGTCGCTTCGAAACCGCTGCATCACACTCAGGTAAAGACCCTGCCCTATCCCGGATTTCCCACAGATATGCAGCCTCAGATGACAGTTGCACTGGCGCTCTCCAAGGGAACCAGCATTGTGACGGAAAGCATCTTTGAAAACCGCTTTAAATATGTAGATGAGCTGACCAGAATGGGAGCCAGCATCAAGGTGGAAGGAAATACTGCTATTATCGACGGCGTGGACAAGTATACCGGAGCCAGTATTTCGGCACCGGATCTGCGTGCAGGAGCAGCTCTTGTGATAGCGGCTCTGTCAGCAGTAGGATTTACCACAGTGGACGATATTAAATATATCGAGAGGGGCTACGAAGACTTCCATCTGAAGCTTCAGAGTCTGGGGGCTCAGATCGAGCTTGTCCAGACCCAGAAAGATTTCCAGAAATTTAAACTCAAGACAGGCTGATGTTTGATCTTGTGAAAGATGTAATTTTCTATTGACAGCGCAGTCGGTTCGTTGTATGTTAGTAATGTAAAAAGTGAATATGATTTCTCTTATTCAGAGTTGGCGGAGATACATAGGATCGATGAAGCCACGGCAACCCCTTTTGAGGAAGGTGCCCACCTGAGCGAGTAAAATCGAGCAATAAGAGGATTGACAATCGAAAGATTCAGGTCCGCTTATCGCTGAGCGGACCTTTTAAATTGCAAAATTGCATATGAGAAATTCATATCACTTACTGTCAACATCAAGAAGTCAACATCAAGAAAGGAAAACACTATGGAGAAACATTTATTTACCTCAGAATCTGTGACGGAAGGTCATCCTGACAAACTCTGTGATGCCGTGTCAGACGCTATCCTGGATGCCTGCATGGCACAGGATCCCATGAGCCGCGTGGCATGTGAGACTGCCAGCTGCACCGGTTTTGTGCTGGTGACCGGCGAGATTACTACCAAGGCCAATCTGGATGTGCCCGCTATCGTGCGCCAGACAGTGAACGAAATTGGCTACAATGATTCAAAGGTGGGATTTGACGGCAATACCTGTGCCGTGCTTGTAGCTCTGGACAAGCAGTCCCCCGATATCGCAATGGGTGTGGACAAAGCGCTGGAAGCAAGAGAGTCCGGTATGAGCGATGCTCAGATTGAAGCCATTGGCGCAGGTGATCAGGGTATGATGTTCGGTTACGCTACCAACGAGACCCCTGAGCTGATGCCCTATCCCATCTCTCTGGCTCACAAGCTCACCAGGCAGCTGACCAAAGTGCGCAAGGATGGCACATTAAAATATCTGCGGCCTGACGGAAAGAGCCAGGTATCCGTAGAGTACGATGAGAACGGAAAGCCCGTGCGCCTGGAAGCCGTGGTACTCTCCACTCAGCACGATGGGGATGTGACGCAGGAGCAGATACATACGGACATCAAAAAATATGTCTTTGATCCGGTTCTTCCCAAGGAGCTGGTGGACGAGAATACAAAATTTTTCATCAATCCTACGGGTCGTTTTGTGATTGGTGGGCCTCAGGGTGACGCAGGTCTCACCGGCCGTAAGATCATTGTGGACACCTACGGCGGCTATGCCCGTCACGGTGGCGGAGCGTTCTCCGGAAAAGACTGCACCAAAGTGGACAGAAGTGCCGCTTACGCTGCCCGTTATGTTGCCAAGAACATCGTGGCTGCAGGGTTGGCTGAGAAGTGCGAGATTCAGCTCTCCTATGCCATCGGTGTGGCACAGCCTACCTCCGTCATGGTGGATACCTTTGGCACCGGCAAATTGAGCGACGAGAAGCTGGTGGAGATCATCCGCGAGAACTTCGATCTGCGTCCTGCAGGCATTATCAAGATGCTGGATCTGCGTCGGCCTATTTACCGCCAGACGGCTGCCTACGGTCATTTCGGCCGCGATGACATCTCCCTTCCCTGGGAGGCCGTGGACAAGGCGGAGGTTTTGAAGAAATATCTGTAAGAGCAGTAAGAGGGAACGAATAATATGGGGCAAAGAGGCAGAGAAAAATATCTGGATGTGATAAAGGTGGTTGGAGCAATATTCATTGTTGCATTGCATACCATGAGTAATACCATCCATGCTGCTGGTTCTGTCTCTTATGCCCATAGTTTGTGCGTTCACGTTGTACATCAGCTCTTGTATACGGCAGTGCCGGTGTTTGTTTTGGCTACTGGCGCGGGTTTCCTGGCCACAGGGCGGGACAACAGCTATAAGGGCATGAGGAGAAATATTATCAAACTGGTTCTTTGCATTGTGTTGTTCGGCACCCTGTTTTGGGCTTTGGAGCAGCTTATGTCAGGGGCTCATCTTCAGGCGGGATCTTTGATTGCTGCAATTCTCGGTGATGCTACCTGGTCTCACATGTGGTATTTGTACCGGTTGTTGGGTATTTACTTATGCATGCCGCTGCTGGCGGTTTTTGTGAACCATGCATCCAAGAAGGATCAGGTGATCTTTGCAGGGCTTCTGCTGTTCTTTTTTTGTATATATCCCTTTGTGGCAGGAGTGACGGGCTTTTTTACTGCAGAAGTCATGCCTTTTACCGGCATATGGTTCTTCTATGCGCTTACAGGTGGAATGTTGGGCAGGCTTTCCGTCAATACTCTGAGAAAGTATCGATGGCTGGCGTTGGCAGGAACAACTATCGGTGTGGGAAGCATTCTGAGTGTAAGCCTTCAGCAGGGAGTGACATACATCTTCAGCGAATCGCATCCGCTTACTGTGCTGTTGGCTATTAGCCTATTTGTAGACATAAGGATTCTATGTGGAGAAAATGACTCCTGGCCCTGGCAAAAAAGACTTGCAGAGAATTCTCTGGGATGCTATATTATCCATCCAATATTTATTCATGTATGTGTAAGGATTTTGCGTTTTAATCCCCAGAACCACCTGCCGCTCCTCACTTTGCCGATTACTATTCTTGTCATTTTCATAATATCTATGGCGGTATCGGATATACTGCGGCGTGTACCTGTTATTAGAAAATTTTTATTATAGCTGTGAGACTGTTTCAAATGGATGTAAATCATCACTTGTGACAGTCTCTTTTTAGTTTGTGTTGCCAGATATTCTCAAAATGTGTAATTTGTGCTATGATTAAAACAGTTTCCGATATTTGAAAAGCCGGCGCAGTTTGTGAGTGCGCCCGTTTGGAAAGGAATTATCATGGCATTCGCTCATCTGCATGTCCACACGGAGTATTCCCTGCTGGACGGATCCAATAAAATAAAGGAATACGTGGCCAGGGTGAAAGAGCTGGGAATGGACAGCGCTGCTATTACTGACCACGGCGTTATGTACGGTGTCATTGACTTTTACAGGGCTGCGAAGGCGGTGGGAATCAAGCCTGTTCTGGGCTGTGAAATATATGTTGCACCCCACTCCAGATTCGACAGAGAGCTTACCGGTGGGGAAGACCGTTATTACCATCTTGTGCTGCTGGCGGAGAATAATCAGGGATATGCTAACCTGGTAAAAATTGTAAGCAGGGGCTTCACTGAGGGTTATTACTACCGGCCCAGGGTGGATATGGAGGTGCTGAATAAGTATCATGAGGGCATTATTGCTCTGTCTGCCTGTCTGGCGGGGGAGGTGCAGCGCTGTATCGCCAAAGGGCAGCCGGAAGAAGCAAGAAAGACGGCAAAGAAATACGAGGACTGTTTCGGGAAGGGAAACTTCTTTCTGGAGCTTCAAGACCATGGTATGCCGGAGCAACGCATGGTAAATACGGAACTTCTCCGGATGAGTCAGGAACTGGACATTCCCCTGGTGGCCACAAATGATGTGCACTACACATACGCAGCGGATGCGGATTCCCATGATATTCTGCTGTGCCTTCAGACTGGTAAAAAGTTGGCAGATGAGGATCGGATGCGCTACGAGGGTGGCCAGTACTATGTAAAGAGCGAGGAGGAGATGAAGGATCTGTTCCCTTATGCAGGGGAGGCTGTGGAGAACACTCAGCGCATCGCTGACCGCTGTAATGTGGAGATTGAGTTCGGAAATACAAAGCTGCCCCATTTCGAGGTACCAACGGGCTATGATTCCTGGAGTTACCTGAATAAACTCTGTGATGAGGGTTTGTCGGAGCGCTATGGCGACGGCAGTCAGCCGGCAGGTGACACGGGTCAGACGCTGAGGGAGAGGCTGGACTTCGAACTGTCGGTCATCCGCACCATGGGATATGTGGACTATTTTCTCATCGTGTGGGATTTCATTAACTATGCCAGGGAGAACGGCATTCCTGTCGGACCGGGAAGAGGTTCTGCTGCCGGCAGCATTGTGTCGTACTGCCTAAAGATCACAAACATCGATCCCATTCGTTACAACTTGCTGTTTGAGCGTTTTCTCAATCCGGAGAGAGTCTCCATGCCCGATATTGATATAGATTTTTGTTATGAGCGCAGACAGGAGGTCATCGACTATGTGGGGAGGAAGTACGGTGCGGACAAGGTAGTGCAGATTGTCACCTTCGGTACTCTGGCTGCTAAGGCAGTGGTACGTGATGTGGGACGAGTTATGGATCTGCCCTACAGTTTTGTGGATTCCATTGCCAAGTTGATTCCTAAGGAGCTGAATATTACACTCGATCTTGCGTTGGAGAAAAACCCGGAACTGCGCAAGATGTATCAGGAGGATGAACAGGTACATCATCTCCTGGATATGTGTAAACGTTTGGAAGGTCTGCCCAGGAATACCTCCATGCACGCCGCCGGAGTGGTCATCTGTCCGGAGGCAGCGGACGAGTTCGTTCCGTTATCCAGGGGAAAAGAGAATGCCATCACCACCCAGTTCACTATGACCACACTGGAGGAGCTGGGGCTTTTAAAGATGGACTTTCTAGGCCTGCGGACCCTGACTGTGATTCATGACACAGTGGAGTTCATCGAAAAGAGCAAGGGTGTGCACATTGATGTTGACAATATTGATTACAATGATCCTAAAGTGCTTGCTTCCATCGGAACGGGAAGGACTGAGGGGGTGTTCCAGCTGGAGAGCGGCGGAATGAAGAGTTTCATGAAGGAGCTGCAGCCTCAGAATCTGGAGGACATCATTGCAGGCATCTCTCTGTACCGACCCGGCCCCATGGATTTTATTCCCCAATATATAAACGGAAAGGACAATCCCGGAAGTGTGGTATACTCCTGTCCGCAGCTGGAGCCAATCTTGGCGCCGACCTATGGCTGTATTGTCTATCAGGAGCAGGTGATGCAGATTGTTCGCGACCTGGGCGGATATACTTTGGGGCGCAGCGATTTGGTACGTCGTGCCATGAGCAAGAAAAAGCAGTCCGTCATGGAAAAGGAACGGGCCAACTTTATCTATGGGAATCCGGAGGAGGATGTTCCGGGATGTGTGGCCAGAGGAATCGATGAGAAGATTGCCAGTGATATCTATGACCGCATGATGAGCTTTGCGCAGTATGCATTTAACAAGTCTCACGCTGCCTGCTACGCGGTGGTTGCTTATCAGACGGCATACCTGAAGTATTATTACCCTGTAGAATTCATGGCTGCTCTGATGACCTCGGTCATCGATAATACGGGGAAAGTGTCAGAGTATACCTTGCTCTGCCGCAACATGGGAATCCAACTGATGCCCCCGGATGTGAATGAGGGGGAGAGCGGATTTTCGGTGTCCGGAGATCAGATCCGTTATGCACTTACTGCCATCAAGGGCGTGGGAAGACCTGTGATAGAAAGTTTGGTGGAAGAGCGAAATGCAAGGGGGCCGTTTACTAATCTGAAAGATTTTATCACCCGCACTGCGGAAGCGGATGTTAATAAACGAGTCATTGAGAATTTTGTTAAAGCGGGTGCGCTGGACAGCCTTGGTGGCACAAGAAAACAGTTCATGAGTGTCTATGGGCAGCTCATGGATCATCTGACCAAAGATAAGAAGAGTAATCTTTCCGGTCAGCTTTCCCTGTTTGATATTGTGGATGATGCTCAGAAAGAGGAGTTCGACATTCGGATGCCGGAGGTGGGAGAGTACACAAAGGAGATGATTTTGGCATTTGAGAAGGAGGTACTGGGTATCTATATCAGTGGTCATCCTCTGGAGGAATATCAGGAGCTGTGGCAGAAATACATTACCAATACCACCAGTGATTTCCTGTTAGATGAGGAGACAGGATCCGTGAAGCTGGAGGATCAGGCTTATGTGGTGTTGGGAGGCATGGTGGCGGACAAGACCATCAAGTACACCAAAAACGACAAGATCATGGCATTCCTGAACTTGGAAGATTTGGTAGGAAATGTGGAAGTGGTGGTGTTTTCCAGAGACTATGAGCGTTATAACACACTTTTGCAGGAGGAGGCAAAGCTGTTCATCCGGGGGCGGGTGTCAGCGGAGGAGGACAAAGATGCCAAACTTCTCTGTGAGCAGATTGTTACTTTTGAGGAGGCGGCGCAAGCCCAAGCCAATGGTGAGCAGATTTTCCGAAATCGTTCCTGGGGTGAGCAGAGATCCGGAGGCCGGGGAACATGGAACGGCAGCCGGAACGGAGGGAGTGTCGGCTCTGGTTTCCAAAGCAACCGAGGCACTATGTGGACAAATACAGTTCCGAGCGGACAGGGAACTTCCTGGAAGAATACAGTTCCTGGAATACCCGCCGGGCAAGATGTCCGGGAAACAGGAAGCGGCGGAAGTAATGGGAACCATGGAAATAATAAGCTGCCGGAGGGCATATGGGTCCAGTTTACGGATCAGGACAGTTATATTGCCCGGGAACAGGAGCTGTTTGAACTGCTGGCGGATTCTGACGGCAGCGATGATGTGGTCATTTATGTGAAGAATCCCAAGAGCATGAAAGTACTGCCTCCCAACCGACGTGTCAATGCGGACGAAGCATTGGCAGAAAAACTGAGAACAGCTTTTGGTGGGGAAAATGTAAAAATTATGAAATAGGTATGGAAACCTATTGAAAACGGTGGAAAAATAGATTAAAATTAAGAATTGGGGAGGTTCTGTAAAAATAGAACCGCAACTTCGGGAGGTAAGCTATGGCTAATAAGTTAAAGACTATTGCAGTTATGACAAGCGGAGGCGACGCTCCTGGCATGAACGCAGCTATTCGTTCCGTAGTCCGCACTGCCATTTCCAGAGGCCTGAATGTGAAGGGTATCAAGAAAGGGTATCTGGGATTGTTAAATGAAGAGATTTTTGACATGGAAGCCCGCCATGTGTCCGACATCATACAGAGAGGCGGTACGATTCTGGGAACTGCAAGGTGTCTGGAGTTCCAGAAGCTGGAAGTGCAGCAGAGAGGTGCTGAAATCTGCAGGAAGCACGGAATTGACGGTATTGTGGTCATTGGCGGCGACGGTTCCTACAGAGGTGCGCTGGCTCTATCCAGGCAGGGCATCAATACCGTGGGTCTGCCCGGCACTATAGATTTGGATATTGCCTGCACTGACTATACCATTGGCTTTGACACTGCCGTGAACACAGCTATGCAGGCTATCGACAAGGTAAAGGATACCTCATCCTCCCACGAGCGTTGCAGCATTATTGAGGTTATGGGTCGAAATGCCGGTTATATTGCTCTCTGGTGCGGTGTCTCTAACGGCGCAGAGGATGTTTTGCTGCCTGAGAAATATGATTACAACGAGCAGGAAATCATAAATCATATTATTGCCAGCCGCAAGAAGGGTAAGACCCATCACCTGATCATCAATGCGGAAGGCATCGGCCACTCCGGCTCCATGGCGAGACGGATTGAAGCGGCTACGGGTCTTGAGACCAGGGCGACTATACTGGGTTACATGCAGCGTGGCGGCAACCCCACGGCCATGGATCGTTATTATGCTTCCATCATGGGAGCAATGGCAGTTGATGTTATGTTGCAGGGCAAGACCAACCGCGTGGTTGGTTACAGGAACGGTCAGTTCGTTGATGTTGATATAGAAGAGGCTCTGCAGATGAAGAAGAACATCGACGAGTACCAGTATGAGGTGGCTCAGATGTTGACGATATAAGTCTGTAAACCTTAGTTGTTAAGTTGAAGGAAATTAAATGTAAAAGCGGCTCTCCCTGCGGGGAGAGCCGTCTCTGTAAAGGAGAAAGCTGATGATAACCAGCAGCTCTAATGCAAGGGTGAAACAAGTGGTGCAGTGGCAGACCAAAGCCAAAGAGCGGCGGGAAGCAGGAATCTTTCTTACAGAAGGCTTCAAACTGTTTCAGGAGGCTCCGGGGGAGAGTGTTCGGGAAGTCTATCTGTCAGAAGACGCGATGGAGAAAATAAAAGCGGATCCCATTTTGGTGGGGAAACTGCGACAAACAGGCTATGAGACAGTTTCCGGGGAAGTCTTTCAGAAAATGTCGGACACCAGGACACCTCAGGGAATTCTTTGTGTTGTTAAGCGGCCGGAGTACACTCTGGAGCAACTTTTAAATTCTGAGACACCTCTTCTCATTGTGTTGGAAAGTGTTCAGGATCCGGGGAATTTGGGAACGATCTTGCGGACAGGAGAGGGAGCAGGAGTGACGGGAATGATACTGGGCGGTGAGACCGCGGACATTTTCAATCCCAAGACAATACGGGCAACCATGGGCTCTATTTTTCGGGTTCCCTTTATCTATGCAGAGGATCTTATGAAGATACTTGAAATTCTGCGACAGAAGAATATCCGTACTTACGCCGCACACCTGTCCGGTAAATCGTACTATGACAGCTTTTCCTTCCGGACGGGAGCAGCGTTTCTGATTGGAAACGAGGGAAACGGTCTGAGTCCGGAAATAACGGCTCAGGCGGAAAGCCTGCTTAAGATTCCCATGGATGGACAAGTGGAATCTTTGAACGCGGCGGTAGCTGCGGCGCTTTTGATGTATGAGGCGCGGAGACAACGAAAAAACCTGAATGGCAGAATGGAGGAATAGGATATGGTAATTGGATTTATCGGACTGGGAAATATGGCTTCGGCTATGATTGGAGGCATGTTGGAAAAGGGACTGGTACAACCGAGTGATGTGATTGGCTCTGACAAGTCAGAAGAAATGACAGAGAGGGCACAGAACAAGTATGGCATCACCACAACACCTGACAATGAGGAGGTGGCAAAAGAGGCAGACATTCTGTTTCTGGCAGTGAAACCCATTGCTTTTCCCGAGGTTATTGAGGAAGTTAAGGATGTTGTCCGAAGCGATACCATCATTGTCAGTATTGCAGCAGGCCGTGACCTGGTCTACCTGAGGGAAGCTTTTAACAGACCCAGTTTGAAGCTGATCCGCTGTATGCCCAATACGCCTGCGCTGGTGATGGCCGGCTGTACCGGGGTGTGCCCGGGGCAAAGAGTGACAGATGAGGATCTCGATAAGGTGATGAAGCTTTTGAATGCCTTTGGCACTGCCAGTGTGGTGCCAGAGCGGCTGATGGATGTGGTAGTCGGTATCAGCGGCAGTTCTCCTGCCTATGTATTCCTGTTTATCGAAGCGATGGCGGATGCGGCTGTGGCCGGAGGAATGCCACGTAAACAGGCTTATGAATTTGCAGCTCAGGCGGTGATGGGAAGTGCAAAGATGGTATTGGAGACCGGAATGCATCCCGGCCAGTTAAAAGATATGGTCTGTTCGCCCAGCGGCACCACCATTGACGCAGTGAAAGTCCTTGAGGAAAAGGGTTTTCGGGCTGCAGTCATAGATGCTGTGGAGGCTTGTATAGAGAAGTCAAAAGATATGGCGAAAAGATAGGGGTTGACAAAAAGAACTGCTTCTGTTATGATGAAATCCGTAACAAATTTAACAACTTTGTAATAACTTTATTAAGAAACGTAGACAATTTGTGTTAAATTTTGTTGTGGAGGTAGAAAATATGACTAAGAGCAGAAGACGGTTCACCGCACTGCTTGGGTTTACTTTAAGCATTTTGCTTGCCCTGCAGTCAGGTCTGACCGCTCAGGCTGGAAGCCTGGATGATCTGCGGGGAGGCGTGGCAGCGCTATTGAATGCCGGTTCCTCCAGTTCTTCGGAGATCATCAACGCTACGGCAGAAGAGCTGCACCTTGATATTTGGTTGGAAGTAGAAGAGGTGCAGGAGAGTACGCTGGTCATGGCGAATGTAAAACACGTTCTGAACGTAAGGAGCGATGCCAGTGAGTCAGCAGACAAAGTCGGCAAGCTCTACAAGGATTGTGGCGGCACCATTCTTGAGAGACGAGATGGGTGGACCAAGCTTCAGTCCGGTAACATCGTAGGGTGGGCATCAGATGAGTATCTGTTGTTTGGAGAAGATGCCCTTGCTCTGGCAAACGATGTGGGGAAGATGATTGCTACGATAGATACTGAGGCGCTTCGCGTTCGCGAAGAACCAAGTACGAAAGCTGCCATTCTGGGAAACCTGCCCAGGGGTGAAATCGTAGAAGTACTTGATGATAATGAGGACGGATGGGTATGTGTTGACTATGACGGTGAGGACGGCTGGGTCTCAGCAGAGTATGTGGTGCTGGATTTTGTCATTGACGCAGGCGAGACCATGGATGAGATCAAAGCCAGAGAGGAAGCTGAGCGTGAAGCTAAGCGCCATGTGAACTATGGTCAGTACACTACAGATGCCGATACCACACTGCTTTTGGCTGCTCTGATCTATTGTGAGGCAGGCGGCGAAAGCTATGAAGGAAAGGTCGCAGTAGGTGCGGTAGTGATGAATCGCGTGAGAAGTTCCGCATATCCCGACACGATTCACGGTGTGATTTATGCGTCCGGTCAGTTTACACCTGCCATGAGCGGTAGGGTGAACCAGGTATATGAATCCGGAAAGATTCCTCAGAGCTGCATACAGGCGGCGGAGGAAGCATTGTCCGGCGTGTCCAATGTAGGTGATTTGACTCACTTCAGAAGGAACAATGGAAGAGATGGCCTTGTGATTGGCAATCACGTATTCTACTAGGCAGTGGAAAGTACGATTTGCAGATTTTCTATAGTCAAGAGCAACAAAAGTCGGCACTATGAAAATAGTGCCGACTTTTTGTATAGCAACGGAAAGCGTAATAGTGTGTTTTGCGAATGACGCGGGCTGAACTGCTGCTTTGAATTGGCTTTTTGTAGAAATAGATTGCCCCAAAAGCATATTTGTAGTAAACTATGGGTAGCAATAGAGTAAAAATGTAATAATAGTTTTAAGAGATGTTTCTTTAAGTAAAAGGAGCGATAAGATGAGTGAAATGATGATTTTCTGGCTGGTCGTGCTGATTATTGCCATAGTGGTGGAGGTCTTTACCATGGGGCTCACATCCATTTGGTTTGCCGGTGGCGCACTGGTGGCTATTTTGACAGCTATCCTGCAGGCACCGGTGTTCCTGCAGGTAATCCTGTTTTTTGTGGTTTCTCTGTTGCTTCTGTTCTTTACCAGACCTGTAGCAGTGCGGTATTTTAATAAAGACCGTGTGAAGACAAACGTAGAGAGTATGGTTGGGCGGCAGGCAGTAGTGACCGGTGAGATTGACAATATACAGGGAACCGGTCAGGTAACTGTGGGCGGTCAGGAGTGGAGTGCGAGAAGCGTGGATGACAAGCTGCGGATTCCGGTGGGAAATGTGGTGAACATTGTGGCCGTCAGCGGTGTGAAGCTGATTGTAAAGGTGGATGAGCAGATGCAGAAGGTGGATCCTGATGGGCTTAAGAACCACATTCCAGAGCCGATGAGCGTGTCGCAGATGGAAGAGATGGAATCCCGGGCCGACCGGAGCTAGGTGCGGCAGGATGACATAAAATGTGCGTACTGTCACAGAAACAGTACAGAAAGAGGTATAAAAATGGGTCCTGTAGTTTTGTTATTGGTTTTGGTTATTTTAGTTCTTTGGATTGCAGCTTCCTGTCTGAAGATTGTTCCCCAGGCACAAGCATATGTGATCGAACGTCTTGGCGCATACCAGGGTACCTGGTCTGTGGGCTTTCACTTTAAGATGCCTTTTTTTGACAAAATCGCGAGAAAGGTAAATCTGAAGGAGCAAGTGGCGGATTTCCCGCCCCAGCCCGTGATTACTAAGGATAATGTTACCATGAGAATTGACACCGTGGTGTTCTATCAGATCACTGACCCCAAGCTGTTCACTTACGGCGTTGAGAATCCCATGATGGCTATTGAGAATCTGACAGCTACCACTCTCCGTAATATTATTGGTGACTTGGAACTGGATCAGACGCTCACCTCCCGTGAGACCATCAACACGAAGATGCGGGCAAATCTGGATATTGCAACCGATCCCTGGGGCATCAAGGTAAACCGTGTGGAGCTGAAGAATATCATTCCTCCCGCTGAGATCCAGAATGCTATGGAAAAGCAGATGAAGGCAGAACGTGAGAGACGTGAGGCCGTGACCCGGGCAGAAGGTGAAAAGAAGGCAAAGATTCTGGAGGCAGAGGGCGCTAAAGAATCAGCTATCCTCCGTGCAGAGGCAGACAAGGAGTCCGCAATTCTACGCGCAGACGCTGAGAGAGAAAAGAGAATCCGTGAGGCGGACGGTGAAGCTCAGGCTATTCTGAAGGTGCAACAGGCTAATGCCGACGGTATCAGAATGCTGAAAGAAGCGGGCGCAGATGAGTCCGTGCTGAAGATTAAGAGCCTGGAAGCTTTTGAGAAGGTCGCAGACGGTCAGGCTACCACCATTCTTCTCCCCGCAGAGCTTCAGGGCATCGCAAGCCTGGCAGCAACTTGGAAGGAGAGCGGCAAGGCATCTAAATAGATATATAAGTTCTTGTTATTTGATAAGCGCAATATCAGCGTGTCGTAGCGCTGCATATTGCGCTTATTTTTTGAAGAGCTGATATGGTTGAGTAGATTGAATAAGAGAGGCGGTAAAGGAGTAAGAGGGACAGCAAAGGAATAAGAGGGACGGTAAAGGAAACAGGTTGCCACCAAATTACAAATGATGTATAATCCATAATCATATATGCATGCGGAGAAAGAATAGATGAAGATAAAAAAACATGGCGGGAAAAGAAGAATTTTGCTAGCAGGCAGTATCATACTGTTCTGTACTACTGTAGCATTGGTTTGCGTGTCTTTATTTGTGTACCGCGTGCATCATATACCCTCCGACGAGACACGGGATGCCGATATAGCCGCACTTACACAGGGAAACTATGAGGCTGTCATGTTATCCATGTACACACCGGAGTCATTCAGCGCGGAAGAGTTCGGCTATTTTCTGGGAATAGCATCTGTGCAGGCA
The DNA here is from genome assembly GCA_022511425.1 of Acetatifactor sp. Lineage (GTDB taxonomy): Bacteria > Bacillota > Clostridia > Lachnospirales > Lachnospiraceae > Acetatifactor. The sequence continues at coordinate 12,667 of JAFLRO010000014.1, read as the reverse complement.
TTTCATCCATTCGTTAATTTGGCGGATATCGGTGATTATTTGGAACAGAGTTTTTCCGGTAATGATGATTTGTCAATTGTCTATATTGGCCTGGATCCCTTTGCAGTCAGCAGACTTTACGGTTATCATACCTCTCTATATGCTAAAGATTATGAGAAATATTTAACAGAATATGTGCGGGAGCACAATAATGTAGAATTTAAGTTTCTGATTCCGGCCTATTCGATGGAGTATATGCGGAGTTTGTCCGATAATGAATACACGGAGTTGATTTACTCATATCGAAATCTGGTGAATCTTTACACCATCTATGATAATGTTCATATATATTTTATGGGTCACGAGGAATGGCTGATTGCCAACTCCGGCAATTATGCGAGTCCCACTAGCTGTAATGCATCCATTCTCCGTAAGACGGTAGCTTATACTCTTCAGAATGACAGATATGCCTTGACATTGGACAATATGGAGGAACGTTTTGACAAAATGACAGAGTTGGTGCAGGATACCTCTATTACTTATCCGGACCTGTCTGGGTGGTGTATGGTGTTTTTCGGGGACAGTGTATTTGAATATAATGCAGGAAGTCGTTCCGTGTCCGGTATTGTTGAAGGAATGTCCGGTGCTCAGGTCTACAACTGCAGTCAGGGAGGCATTCCGGCAACAGAAGACCCCAGGGCATCACTGTCATTCAACCGTATGGTGAAACGCTTTTTAGAGCAGGATATATCCGGGCTGGATGATACCCTTAATTTTCGACTTGAACTTACAAATTATATACAGGAAAATCATGAAGGGAAAAGATATTGTTTTGTAGTGAATTTTGGACTGAATGATTATTTTGGAGGACATCCTGTGGAGAACTCTGCGGATAGATTTGATGTGGGAACCTATGCAGGCGCATTGCGGGCTGGTATCAGTACCTTGAAGGAGGCTTATCCGGAGGCAGTAATCATATTGTTGACTCCTACTTATACCAGTGTATTTTCGGGTGGAACAGAGATCAATGGGGACAGAGGAGGAGTATTGACAGATTATGTGGAAGCAGCGACTGATGTATCACAGGATATGAATGTTTTTTGTCTGAATAATTATTCTGACAGTGGAATAAGTGCTGATACACATGGGATATATCTTGCGGATGGAACTCATCCCAACGAGACGGGGGCACTTCTTTTAGGAAGGTGTATTCTGGATGAAATGAAAAAGGTCATCGAGACTTTATCCTTATAGATTTGAGATTATCTGTAATAATAGGAGGAATAAGTTATGAACTTAAAGGGACGTGATTTTTTAAAGCTTCTGGATTTTACTCCGGAGGAGATTGTGTATCTTCTGGATTTGGCGGCGGAGTTGAAAGATAAGAAAAAGAAGGGGATTCCCGTGGACACGCTGCGGGGTAAGAATGTGGCGTTGATTTTTGAAAAAACCAGTACCCGCACCAGGTGCGCATTTGAAGTGGCAGCCCATGACTTAGGTCTGGGCACTACATACCTGGATCCCGCTGGCTCCCAGATTGGCAAGAAGGAAAGTATTGCGGACACTGCCCGGGTACTTTCCGGTATGTATGAGGGAATAGAGTACAGGGGCTTTGGTCAGGAGATTGTGGAGGAACTGGCAAAGTACTCTTCCGTACCTGTGTGGAACGGTCTGACCAACGAGTTCCATCCCACTCAGATGCTGGCGGACCTTTTGACCATTCGGGAGCAGTTCGGACGTCTGAAGGGGATTAAGCTGACCTATATGGGAGATGCCCGCTACAACATGGGCAATTCCCTGATGGTAGCCTGCGCCAAGATGGGCATGCATTTTACGGCATGCACCACGGCAAAATATTTTCCTGCAGAGGAGCTGGTGGCTCAGTGTAAGGAAATCGCTGCACAGACTGGGGGCAGCGTGACATTGACAGAGGACGCTGTGGCAGGCACAAAGGATGTGGACGTGATATACACGGATGTGTGGGTTTCCATGGGCGAGCCGGATGATGTGTGGGAGGAGCGAATCAGAGAGCTATCCCCCTATCAGGTAACAGCCCAGATTATGAAAAATGCAGGTGAGAAGGCTATCTTTATGCATTGTCTGCCCGCTTTCCATGACTTAAAGACCAAGATTGGCGCTGAGATGGGCGAGCGTTTTGGCATCAAAGAGATGGAAGTGACGGATGAGGTATTCGAATCACCGCAATCAAGGGTCTTTGAGGAAGCGGAGAACCGTATGCACTCCATCAAAGCTGTGATGGCGGCTACATTATGATAGGTTTACTTGAGTTTTAAGTTGATGTCTGTGTTAAAGTTGCTGTCAATGAAGGGCTTCATGTTGCCTTTTTTGGCAGACGCGAGGTATCGTAATGAAATCTGAAATTTTAGCTCTTTTAAGAAAGCGGCAGGACTATGTGTCCGGTCAGGAGCTTTGTGGGCATTTCGGGGTCTCCCGTACTGCTGTATGGAAAGCCATTGGGCAGCTGAAAAAGGAAGGCTATCAGATTGAGGCGGTACAGAATCGGGGATACTTACTGATAGAAGAACAGGAGCTATTCGGTCAGCATGAGCTGGAGAGTCGCATGGACACGAAGTGGGCCGGTCACCCGGTTACCTGCTATGATGTGCTGGGTTCCACGAACCTGCAGGCCAAGCTGGATGCAGAGAACGGAGCTGGACAGGGTGCATTGGTGGTAGCGGACATGCAGACCGCCGGAAGAGGGCGAAGAGGAAGAAGCTGGAGCAGCCCGCCCGGCACCAATGTGTACTTTACCTTGATACTAAGACCACATCTGGCGCCGGATAAAGCTTCCATGGTTACTCCGGTGATGGGGCTGGCAGTAGCGGAGGGAATCCGTAGGATCTGCGGGCTGGATGCTTTAATTAAGTGGCCCAATGATATAGTGGTAAATGGTAGAAAGGTTTGCGGTATGCTGGCAGAAATGAGCGTAGAGCGGGACTTTATTCACTATGTGGTCATCGGTGTGGGGATTAATGTTGGTTTTCAGGAATTCCCGGAGGAGATAGCCAATATGGCGACCTGTCTGCAGGAGGAATGCGGAAGGGAAGTTCCCAGAGCGGAACTGTTGGCAAATGTCATGAAAGCTTTTGAGGAATATTATGAAAACTTTCAGGAAAGAGGAAATCTATCCGGTCTGATGGAGCAGTACAACAGCCTGCTGGTGAATAGGGACAGAGAAGTGCGAGTGCTGGATCCTAAAGGTGAGTTTCAGGGCATAGCCCGTGGGGTCAATGAATTGGGTGAGCTGCTGGTGGAGAGAGAGGACGGTTCTGTGGCAACAGTCTATGCTGGTGAGGTATCGGTGAGAGGGATTTATGGATATGTCTGATGAAAAGAGAACAGTGCTCTGTGGAGCCAATGCCTACGAGATGAAATATTACTTTAATGAGCAGTTTGACGGAATCCCGGAGTCTGTGAAAAATGAGCTGCATATCCTGTGTGTACTGTTCACTGAGGAGGTGGGTGGTGTGTTCACCATCGCTTTTGAGGAAGATGGAACTGTAGTGTTAGAGACCAACGCAGATGACGATGACATCTATTACGATGAGATCAGCAGCGGCTTAATGGTGGCTGAAGTGAGACGCAGACGGCAGGAACTGTTCGAATCGCTGCAGTTGTATTACCGGGTGTTCGTATTAAAAGAGGATATGGGGGATGCACTGACGGAAGGGTTGTGATGAAAATTTGATATCACGGGTTTTTGTAGTGAAATAAGATGTGATAATTGTTTGAGGAAACAGAAAGAGGAAAAGTCAACAATGAGTGGAATCCTGTACGATGCCAGAAAGATAAAGGCATATGATGGAATGGTGCGGCTGGGTGAGTATGCGGGAAAGAGTAGTGAATTCGTGGAGAATCTTTGGGCGGAGCTGATTCTGGATGAAGAGCTGATGAAGGAGTTTATGTATTATCTGGATCATCACACTCTGATGGATGAGGCAAAGTGCAGAGGATATGCTTTGACTGATTTGTATGTATGGCAGATGGATCGGTATAATTTGATACGTGAGATTGGTAAAAATACTTCCGGCTGCAACAAGGAGGCTATGGTGCTGAATGCCTTCCGCACCATGATTGACATGAAGAAGGATCCGGATACCTACGTGGAACGACTGACCCGGGGAACGGGGATGGATGAACTGTAGCGGGGGGGACTACACTTGGAGCAGAGCGCTGGTAATACAATGATAATAGGACATACATGATGTCTCATTTAATATGTTATAATGACTTTGTGTAGAGCTCAGAGAGAGCTAAAAGAATACACAGAGGAGGTAGCTTATGGCAGTAAAAATTGTAGATGTAAAGAAGGAGAGTTGGCCTGCAGTTCGATTTATCGGAAAGAAATATAGTGATGGCTCCCACTGGGGAGAGTGGTGGCAGAACGGCTGGTTCTCTTTGCTGGAGGGTATTTCGGGCCTGCTTCCCGTGAACGAAGAAGGAAATTTTGGGATCATGCGTATAGTGGATGGCATGCTGGAGTATTGGATCGGTATGTTCTTTGACCGGACGGCTGAAGCTCCGGAGGGCTTTGAGTATGTGGATATAGAACCCTTGGAGTATGCAGTTTTTTACCTTTATGGGAATGAGCACAACGGAGAGTTGTACGGTTTGGATCCCCATAATCTATGCTTGGAAGAGCTAAATAAAAAGGGCTGGAGGCGCTGGGAAGATTTCTGGTGTTTCGAGCGCTACAACTGCCCCAGATTCACAACTCCCGATGAGAATGGAAATGTAATCCTGGACTATGGAATCTCTATAGAATGACTTGTTTTATTTCCGGCTGGATTTAGGAAGGATCCCGGCAGAAAAGAGGGCTCATGATTTTAGTGATTGATGTTGGCAATACAAATATGACTTTGGGCGTGTATCAGGGAGAAGAATTGAAGGCAACCTTTCGCCTGACCACAAAAACACCCCGTACCTCCGATGAGTACGGGATTGTCATCACGCAACTGCTGCAGAATAATGGCATTGACGCAAAGAGTCTGGAGGGTTCCATTGTTGCCAGCGTAGTGCCGGATGTGATGCATGCTTTGAACGGTGCATTGGTGCGTTACACGGGTACAAAGCCCATGAACGTAGGTCCCGGTATCAAGACAGGGCTGCGAATTGTCACCGAAGATCCGAGAGCCATCGGTGCGGACCGGATTGTGGATGCGGTGGCTGCATACGAGAAATACGGTGGTCCGGTGTTGGTACTGGACTTTGGCACTGCCACTACCTACGACCTGATCACTGAGGCAGGCGAGTTCGCTGCCGGAATCACAGCCCCGGGTATCCGTATCAGCTCTGAAGCTCTCTGGACCCAGGCAGCAAAATTGCCTAATATTGAAATCAAAAAGCCTAAGAGCATTTTGGCTCAGGAGACTATCACCAGTATGCAGGCTGGTTTGGTGTACGGTCAAATCGGGCAGACGGAGTATATCATCAACAAGGTCAAGGAGGAGAGCGATATCAAGGACTTGAAAGTGGTGGCTACAGGAGGGCTGGGCAGGCTCATTGCAGACGAGACCAAGACTATCGATATCTATGACAGCTTTCTGACTTTAGACGGGCTGAGGATACTCTATTATAAAAACATAAAAAACAGTCGCTGAAGAATCATTAGCCGGCATTCTTCCGACAACTTACATTTGAAAGCATACAGAACGCGGCTGCTGCTGGAATGAGAGGAACTATGAAATTAACCATAGGCAATGTGATTTTGGACAATAATGTAATACTGGCTCCCATGGCAGGTGTGACAGACCTGCCATTTCGTTTACTCTGCAGAGAGCAGGGCGCAGGGCTTGTGTGCATGGAGATGGTGAGCGCTAAGGCCATATATTATAATAACAAGAATACAGAGGAACTAATGACGGTTCATCCCGACGAACGACCTGTATCCCTACAGCTTTTTGGCTCAGATCCGCAGATCGTGGCGGAAATGGCAAAACGCATTGAGAACCGTCCATTTGACATCCTGGATTTCAATATGGGATGCCCTGTACCAAAGGTGGTGAACAATGGTGAGGGCTCTGCGCTGATGCGAGATCCCAGGCTTGCAGAGCAGTTGCTGTCAGGGCTTGTAAAGGCTGTGAAAAAACCTGTTACCGTAAAGATTCGAAAAGGTTTCGACGAGGAACACTGCAATGCGGTGGAGATTGCTAAGATTGCGGAGAGCTGCGGTGTGGCGGCAGTGGCGGTTCATGGTCGTACCAGAGCTCAGTATTACAGCGGACGCGCTGACTGGGATTGTATCCGTCAGGTGAAGGAGGCAGTAAAGATTCCTGTCATCGGGAATGGGGATGTTGATAGCCCCCGGGCTGCGAAAGACCTTCTGGATCAGACCGGCTGTGACGGGGTGATGATCGGACGCGCTGCCCAGGGAAATCCCTGGATCTTCAGGGAAGTAGTTAATTATTTGGAAAATGGTACACTGATATACCGCCCTGATATGCAGGAGAAGCGGGAAGTCATCCTACGCCATGCAAAACTACAGCTGGAGTGTAAGGGAGAATATACGGCAGTGAGGGAGATGCGTAAGCATCTTGCCTGGTATACGGTGGGCATGCCTCATTCCGCCCGCTTCCGCCAGTCCATCAATGCCATGGAGACAATGGAGCAGCTGTTAGAAGGCGTGGATATGATTTTTATGGCTTCCTGCGAGCAAAATAGCAGTCAGTAAAATAGCATTTTTTTCTGTGTTACGCATAAAATAGTGCATGGACACTATCATATATTTTTATAAAAAGAGAGACTTGCAAAAACCGGTAATTGATTCGGTACTGATGAAGGATTATCAGCTGGTAAGAGTGGGGTTGGATGTGGGCGAAGGCAGATGGTTTTCCCATGCTTTTTCGACCTTAGGAATTACTGTAACAGAGCAGACTTTGCCATTGGCGAACTCATTAAAGGCGCGGCTAAGGGTATTTCGGGAGAGACATAATCAGATTCGGTTTGAAAAGCAGCAGAAACGAAAACTTCAGGATGTCCGGGAACAGGTGTACTCAGAAATAAAGTGTTTTCTCACAGAACTTGCTTCCTTTGTTGATGATCGTTTCGAATGCCGCTGTGTCTATGCAGATACAGTGAGAAAGAGCCTGATACTGCCGGAAGACTGGAGAAGTCACATAGAAGAGTCCGATGTCCGTAAGGGAAACGATAGTATCGACAGTGTGGATCCAGCCACGGGAGTCCATTGGCTGTCATGGCTCTGGCAACAATGCTGGCCGTACCCGGAATTTGACGATTACCTTCAGGCTCAGTGGGTGGATCCGTTGTTAGAAAATGCCAGACTTCATCGCTTTGTAGTGCTGGGTTTGGCTGACAGTACGAATTATGCCATTTTGCGCTGTGCTCCCCGAATGAAGAGTCTTCGCTGGATTCTTCGGGAGAGTGAGGATGATCAGAGGTTCAGGGATTTTGTAGAGGACTTTTACACAGAATATGGTTTGGCTGCTGCTGTTCAGACTTTGGAGGGTGAGAGAGTTTTTTCGCACTTGCTTCTGGAGACCGGAGAGCCGATCTGTATTCTGGATTTTACCGGAGAGCCCCGCATCCCTGTCAATGGCTTGGCTCGCGGCAGTATCTGGATTGACTTTTGCTCCGTGGAAGAGAAAGCCCGGCGGATTATTGAGCGGGGAGAGGGCATCTTCTATTTTTCTATAAAAGAAATTTGGAAGCAGGCGGGCAAGCCTTGACACCGAGAGGAAAAGTGAGTATAATACGGTAGTTAAAGAGAATAATTGAATGAGAATTTGTCAAAACCCGCATAAGAATTTGCGGGATTTTATACGCACGGGTGAATTGCCCATACTTGGCTTATTGCCCGCGGAAATAAAACAGTCAGGAAAGGATGCACAAAATGCAGGAGAAGAAAAATATTTTAACTTACGAAGGACTCAGAAAGTATGAGGATGAACTCCACGAACTGAAGGTGAACCGCCGTCAGGAAGTTGCCCAGAAGATCAAGGAAGCCAGAGAACAGGGAGATCTGTCTGAGAATGCCGAGTATGATGCAGCTAAGGATGAGCAGCGTGATATTGAGGCGAGAATTGAGGAACTGGAGAAAATTTTGAAGAACGCCGAGGTGGTCCTGGAGGATGAAATCGATCTGGATCAGATTAACATCGGCTGCAAGGTGAGATTGCTGGACATTGAATACAGCGAGGAGATTGAGTACAAAATTGTAGGTTCCGCTGAGGCGGATAGTTTAAAGGGAATGATATCCAACGAGAGCCCTGTGGGTAGTGCATTAATCGGCAGCAAGCTGGGCGACACCGTGGAGGTGGAGACCGCAGCCGGTGTGTTTGCCTACAAGGTACTGGATATTCAGAGAAGCAACTAAGTATAGACGAAAAGGAGAGGCTTAAGACGTGGCAGAGACGCAGAATACTAATGTACAGGAACAGGATTTAAACGAGCTGCTGCAGGTGAGACGGGAGAAGCTTTCCGCCTTACAGGAGGCGGGAAAGGATCCCTTCCGGCATACAAAATACAATGTGACCCATCACAGCATGGACATCAAGGAGAACTATGAAGCCCTGGAGGGCAAAACGGTCAGCATTGCGGGCCGTGTCATGTCCAAACGTATCATGGGCAAGGCGTCCTTCTGCAATGTGCAGGATCTGCCCGGTAATATCCAGATCTATGTGGCCCGGGACTGTATTGGTGAGGAGTCTTACGCAGACTTTAAGAAGTACGACGTTGGCGACATTGTGGGCATTGAGGGAGAGGTATTCAAGACCAAGACGGGTGAAATCTCCGTTCATGCGTCCAATGTGGTTCTGCTGTCAAAGAGCCTGCAGATTCTTCCAGAGAAGTTCCATGGTCTGACCAACACGGACATTCGCTATCGCCAGCGTTACACTGATTTGATCATGAATCAGGATGTAAAGGACACTTTTGTGAAGCGCTCTAAGATCATCAGTGCCATTCGTCGTTATCTGGGGGACGAGGGCTTTTTGGAAGTGGAGACTCCCATGCTGGTGGCCAATGCCGGCGGTGCGGCAGCCAGACCCTTTGAGACCCATTACAACGTCTTGGATGAGGATGTGAAACTGCGCATTTCACTGGAGTTATATTTAAAGCGTCTTATCGTGGGCGGCTTGGAACGGGTCTACGAGATTGGCCGTGTGTTCCGAAATGAAGGCCTGGATACACGGCATAATCCCGAGTTTACCCTGATGGAGCTGTATCAGGCTTACACGGATTACTACGGTATGATGGATCTGACCGAGAATATGTTCCGCTATGTGGCACAGGAAGTCTGTGGCACTACGCTGATCCCTTACGCGGAAGAAATGATAGATTTAGGCAAGCCCTTTGCGAGACTTACTATGGTGGATGCAGTGAAGCAGTATGCAGGTGTGGATTTTGACCAGATTCCTGATACTGCTGCTGCAAAGAAGATTGCGGACGAGAAGGGTGTGCATTATGAGGCACGCCACCAGAAAGGTGATATTTTGAATTTGTTCTTCGAGGAGTTTGTGGAGGAGCACTTGATTCAGCCCACCTTCTTGATGGATCATCCCGTGGAGGTTTCGCCCCTTACTAAGAGAAAGCCGGACAAGCCCGAGTATGTGGAGCGATTTGAGCTGTTCATATACGGAAGAGAGATGTGCAACGCTTATTCGGAGCTGAACGACCCCATCGACCAGAGGGAGCGTTTCAAGGCTCAGGAGGCTGCGCTGGCAGCAGGCGACGAGGAAGCCAACACCACCGACGAGGACTTTATGAATGCATTGGAGATTGGTATGCCGCCAACGGGTGGTATCGGTTACGGCATCGACAGGCTTGTGATGCTTTTGACCAACTCGCCGGCGATCAGGGATGTGCTGCTTTTCCCGACAATGAGGAGCATCGATTAACGGAATCCGCTGTTTACCGAATGTTTGTGGATGTTTTCTGTACCGATTCTTTGATTTTGTACCAATTTTGTACTATTTGGAAGAAGATTTATGTAGAGTTATGTGCAGGTACCTGAAAAAGGTAATCTGTCAAAAGTCACTGAAAATGGGTCAAGTAGTGGAGGAATATCCTGCGGTTGACAGGGTATTCCTCTTTTAATTTACCTGCCATGAGAGGGCTCGCGTCATAAATGAAAATCGTTATAACATGACTTTAACTGAATCGAAAAAGCGAGAGCAGGACGTCCGCATAAATGGATACTGTCTTTGTATTAAAAAAATTCTCATCAAACTTTAACCGGATACGGTTTTGTTCCACTATATATATGAAATCACCGGTGATTGAAACAATAAAGGAGATGTGAAGTTGGATAAGCAAGAACTTGACTCAGAAATAGAAAAGATAGCAAAATTACTTCTATCATACTGCACTGCACGAACATCAAATCATTTTGAGGCCGAAGATCTGGCGCAGGATATTATTGTAGAGATATATAAATCTGCTGATAATATCCGAAATGTTGATGCGTTTTATGGCTTCATGTGGGCGGTCGCGAGCAATGTGTATAAGCAATGGTGCAGAAACAAATCAAAAAATAAAGAATATGAGTGGAACGATTTTTTGCTGGAGGAGTCTGCTTTGCTGGAGGATCCTGTGTTGTTCGGGGAGGACGATTCTAACTTATATTTGTTGCGCCGAGAATTAACTTTGCTCACCGAAAAGTATCGCAGAGCCGTTATTTTGTATTACATTGAAAATAAGTCTTGTTCGGAAATATCCAAGCACCTCTCAATCAGTGAAAGCATGGTAAAATACCTGCTTTTCAAATCGAGACAAATTTTGAAAGAAGGTATGAGTATGGAACGAAACTATGGTCAGCAGAGCTATGATCCGAAGAGTCTGTCACTTATGTTCTGGGGAAACGGGGCAAATCATTATAATCATTTGAGTGACAGTAAAATATCTCAAAACATTTTGTTTGCCTGCTATAATGACAAATTGACGGCAGAGCAAATTAGTTTGGAGATTGGTGTTTCCCTCCCATATATAGAGGATAAGCTGGATGAACTCTGTGAGTATGAATTGCTGAAAAAGGATGGAAACAGATATTATACAAACATCGTGATTTTTACAAGAGATTTCGAGAATGAGGTCAATGCTAAAACTGTTGAACCGAGAGAAAAAATTGCGGATCTTTTGACAAAATCCATTACAAAACACGAAGCGGAGGTTCGTAATATTGGCTTTTACGGAGCTGGTATGAGCAATAATTCATTTGCATGGCAAATGGTTGGTTTTGTCTTGTATGACGCTGTTATCGAAATACTCCAAAATAGAATTCGGGTGATTTATCCGAAAGATAGATTTGGAACAGAGTGCTTTGTTTGGGGTACGGAAAACAGTGAGCATAATTCCTGGAGATCAAAGTTCGGTTTTGGTATCTCCAATGTCTCAAACAGCGCTGGGGATTATGTGCAGTTCATGGATTTTCCAATCAACGGAGAAATGGTTCATCATTACTGTTTTAATCGCCAGAATGTTGCCAATGTTTTTTTGGATATCGCCAAGAGAAACACAGAGCATTTCAGTGAAAATGATAAAGCAATTGCTGCCGATATGGTTCGCAAAGGATACATCATCTCAAACAAAGACGGATTGTTTGTAAATGCCCCGATTTTCACAAAAGAGCAGCATCAGAAGTTGAAGGACGTCTTTGCCGAAACAGCCATCACAATTGCCGATGAAGCTGAAACATTGATGGAAGCAGTGATAAAGATTCTGAAAAATCATGTTCCGGTACATTTGAAAAAACTTGCAAAGGATATGGCATATCTGCGCCTGTTTGAGGATGCAATATCAGCTCCTGTGGCGATCTTGTATGACCGAAAATATTTGTTGCCTTATAACGGAGACGGCAGTCTCCCAACAACATATGTCATTTTGAAATGAGTTAACACAAACAAAGAGCTTGTCATTTATTGTGCCATCTGTTTACTGCATGGTTCGAAGAGCTGGATTTGAGGAAAAGCTGAAACAGCAGAAACGGGAATGGATGCGGAATGACAATACAGAGAAAGAGGGGAAGTGATTCCGCTCTTTTTCTGCTTGAAAACTGGTTGCATGAATGATATTGAATAGATTATAATAATATAGAAAAGAAGATTTTAAGCAGGACATGGAGGTGTCGGTCATGTGCGTTGTATCAATAAATGTCCCGGAAGAAATATTGTTAGATCTTCATGAGGATAAAAACGGTTTTGCTGAGTATATGAAGAAAATGTTAGCCTTGGATTTATATAAGAACAAAAAAGTATCGTTGGGATATTGTGCCAGTGTTGCAGAAATGACGAAAGAAGAATTTGTACAATATCTTGGCATGAATGGTGTTTCGATATTTTCCTTTGCTTCAGATGATGAGTTTTTGGAGGAATTGAAGAATGCGTAAGGTGGTAGTAAACACAACTCCACTGATTGCATTAAGCCATGTTGGCCAGCTTGATGTATTGAAGAGACTTTATGGAGAGATAATAATTCCGGAAGCGGTATATAGAGAGCTGTCTATAAAAACAGAATCTATTTGCAAGAAGGCGGTAGACAATTCGCTTGAATGGATTCGGATAAAAAGTATAAACAACGAGATGGCGAAGGCTATGTATAAGACGCAGCTGCATGACGGAGAGGTGGAAGTAATGATCTTATCGAAAGAAATTGCAGCGGATGTAGTTATTATAGATGATGCCAATGCCAAGAAACATGCAAAGTACTTGGGATT
>JAFLRO010000139.1 GCA_022511425.1 Acetatifactor sp. | reverse complement strand
CTCCACATTCTACACAGTAGCCGTAGAGCTTGACTTCGTGATCCACAATTCGAAATCCGGCAGTAGCGGTGATCTTCGCTTCCAGCTCCTCCAGCAGATCATCCTGGAAGGAAATCACCCTGCCGCATTTCATACAGATCAGATGATGATGATGGTGCTTCTGCCCGTGGCCATGAGCGCTCCCCATCTCATAGCGCACAAATCCATCATCAAAATTGATCCGGTCGATCAGATGCAGCTCATTCAACAGCTGTATGGTTCTATAAACAGTAGCCAGCCCAATCTCGGGATAGCTCAACTTTACCAATCCATAAATCTCCTCGGCAGTCAAATGTTCTTCAGGGCAGGACGCAATCGCCTCCAATACCAACAGTCTCTGGTTGGTAACCTTAAGCCCTTTTCTCTTCAATAAATGTTTAAATTCTTCTCTGTCAACCGCCATACTTCGCTTCTCATTTCACTGCGCAACAGCTAATCATGCGCCGTTCGCTAAGTGGCCGTCTGAGTCGGGCTTATACAAACTTGATGTCCTCCATCATGTTTTCAAACACACCCGCAACAGCCGCCAGTTCATCATCATCTGACACGATAGTAAAGACGCTTTCCTCTTCGCCGTCTTTTGAAATATCCTTCAGAATCAGTGCTTCACCGTCGCCTTCCTCAAAATCTGTCACCAGGATATAGTTATAACCTCCGATCCTTGTCTGCTCCAGTACAAAAAAGTCCACAGGTTCCTCTCCGTGAGGATTAAATGTAATTTTCTCCAACTTATGCATATTTCCCTCATTCCGCCGCTTTGATGGTTCTGCTGCGATTGTCCAGATAACCTTGCAAAATCAAGGTTGCAGCAATCTTATCAACATAATCTTTTCTATTCTCTCTGCGGATACCGGCTTCCATCATAGTTTTGTCCGCTGCCACAGTGGTCAGACGCTCGTCCCACAGGAAAACCGGAAGACCTGTTCTACGCTCCAGCTTATCCTTAAAATCCTCCGTCAATTCTGCGCGCACACCCTCCGTACCGTTCATATGCTTGGGGCAACCAAGTACAATCTCCTGTACCTCATATTCCAGAATCAGCTCTTCGATCCGTGCGAGGGTCTGACGAAGCTTGTTCTCCTCTTTGCGGCGAATGATTTCAATTCCCTGAGCCGTCACTAATAAACTGTCGCTGACAGCTACACCCACCGTCTTTGAGCCAAAATCCAAACCCATTATACGCATGCGTTTCTCCTGTTAATGCCAGCCTTTCGCATTGATATACTCAGTCAGAAGTTCCTCAACCAGCTCATCACGCTCCACCTTCATAATCATGCTTCTGGCATTCTTATGACTGGTGATATAGGTGGGATCTCCACTCATAATATAGCCCACAATCTGGTTGACTGGATTGTAACCCTTTTCAGTCAGCGCTTCATATACAGCCTCCAAGACCAGTTTAGCACCTGTTTCCGGCTCTGTCTCTACTTTAAAATATTGTGTACTTCCCAAGTCCTGCATATTTATCCCCATTCTTTTATAAACGCCTTAGCGCTATAAATCGTGATTTATACCCTACTGTTTTCTATCATAACTCATTTACCTGCAAAATTCAATCAGGTAATCTTTAAAATGTTAATTGGGGTAACAGTTCAGCCAACAGAATTTCGTCGGTGAGAAATTCTTTAACTGCCACGGTTTCCAGTCTGCCCGAACCTGTTTCTGTTCCGTTTTGGGGGATTGCAAGCTTTACGTAATCTTTGGTGTGGCCTAAATAATAAGCCTTGCCCCGAATGTTTTTTATCTCCTCCAACAGTACCTCTGCATCTTGCCCTATGTATCGGCTGCGAAACTCCCTGGACTGTCTATGCTCCAGTTCAAACAGAGCACGGCTCCGAACAGCCTTAATCTCCTCCGAAACCTGATCCGGCATTTTAGCTGCCGTCGTGCCGTTTCTTCTGGAATACTTAAAAATGTGCATCTCATAGAATCCTATCTTTTCAAGAAACTTTCGGGTTTGTTCAAATTCTTCCTCCGTCTCACCGGGAAAGCCTACGATCACATCTGTAGTGATTGCAGGATGGTCAAAAACCTTCCTCAGATGCTCCACACTTTCACAGTATTCCCCGGTAGTATAATGTCTATTCATCCTTTTTAAGGTGGTGTCACAACCGCTCTGGAGGGACAGATGAAAATGTGGGCAGAGCTTTGGCAGTGCAGCCAGTCGTTCTGACATCTCTGCAGTGACGATCCGCGGCTCCAGGGAGCCCAGCCTGATCCGCTCCAGACCTTCCGTGGCATGGATCCTCTCAATCAGATCTATGAGCTTACTGCCCCCCTGTTCCCGATCAAAGTCAATGCCATAAGAACTGATATGGATGCCCGTGAGTACCACCTCACGATAGCCGGAAGCCACCATTCCCTGTATTTCCCGCAATATATCTTCTGCTCTCCTGCTGCGCACCCGGCCTCTTGCCAAAGGAATTGCACAGTAAGAACAGAACTGATTGCAGCCATCCTGAATCTTGATGTAAGCTCTGGTATGCTCCGCTGTCTGTCTCAACTGCATCTCCTCATAATCATAGGTATGGTTGATGTCAAGGATCGTGGTGCCCCCCAGGGTCTTGTCCTCCCGGGATGCAAGATATTCCTCCAGAATCTCCACAATGTCCTTCTTGCGGTTATTTCCTATCGCCAGATCAATGCTGTCATCTTTCTCTATGACCTCGAGTCCCGACTGCACGTAGCATCCCACAGCCACCACCACAGCCGCCGGATTCTTTTGCTTTGCTCTGTGGAGCATCTGCCTGCTCTTTCTGTCTGCAATATTTGTTACCGTGCATGTGTTTATGATATAAATATCTGCGACTTCATCAAAAGGTACAATTTTGTAACCTTTTTCCTGCAGCTTTTGTTGCATTACTTCCAGTTCGTAGGAATTGACCTTACAGCCGAGATTATGTAGCGCTACATTTTTCATACGATTCCCCATATTTCGCAACAGTTTTTTGTACTGTTTTATCCTTGACTTTTATGTTCTCTGCTATTAATATGTATTGAGAAGATATGACACCCATAAGGAGGTAAAACGATGAAAACAGTACAGATTTCTTTAAATTCCATCGACAAGGTAAAATCTTTCGTAAATGATATTACCAAGTTTGATTGCGATTTTGATCTGGTATCCGGCAGATATGTGATTGATGCAAAGTCTATCATGGGCATCTTCAGTCTGGATCTTTCCAAGCCTATCGATCTGAATATACACGCTGAAGACGGTGCCGATGATGTGCTGGCGGCTCTGAAGAATTACATAGTGTAAGTTACCGACCAAGTATCTTGATGGTAAAACAAATGCAGGACCTCAAAGGACGCGATTACTTTGAGGTCCTCTTTTTATCTCTATCACTCTACAATAATCAGTTCATCAGTCTCTACGGCTGTCTTTACCAGCTCCTCGATTTTTTCATCTAGATTGTGTTCATGCCGTCTGATCACATTCAGGTTGGGCTTCGTTACAGGATGCTTCGCTACGAAGATGGTACAGCAGTCCTCATAGGGCAGGATGGAAGTCTCATAGGTGTCGATCCGGTGTGCCACTTCTACAATCTCTTGCTTGTCGAAGCCGATCAGCGGCCGGTATACCGGCATTTTACATACTTCGTTGGTGGCAGCCAAAGAGTTCATAGTCTGGGAAGCTACCTGGCCAATGCTCTCACCGGTAATCAGACCGAGACAGCCCGTATCCTGTGCAATATGCTCTGCGATCCGCATCATATAGCGGCGCATAATGATAGTCAGCTCCTCATGAGGACATTTCTCATAAATATAGAGCTGAATGTCTGTAAAATTAATTACATGAAGATAGATAGGCCCCGTATATCGGGAGACGATCCGTGCCAGATCCACCACCTTCTGCTTGGCGCGCTCACTGGTATAAGGAGGCGCATGGAAATAGACGGCATCGATCTTCACGCCACGCTTTGCGATCATATATCCCGCCACGGGAGAATCAATGCCGCCGGACAGAAGCAGCATAGCCTTTCCGCCGGTGCCCACAGGCATTCCGCCCGGTCCCGGTATCACTACGGAATATATATATATCTTCTCCCTGATCTCCACGTTCAACATGATCTCGGGCTCACGTACATCCACGCTCATCTCCGGATACACATTTAATATAGCCTCTCCCAGATCTGCATTGACCTCCATGGACTCTTTGGGATAATTTTTCCTAGCACGCCTTGTATTTACCTTAAAAGTCTTATTACGGTCAGGGTACACATCCCCTATATACTTCACAATCGTGTCACAAAGCTTTTCAAAGCCCTCATCCTCTACATATACCATAGGGCAGATACCGGAGATACCAAATACATGCCGGAGATGTTCCACAGTCTCATCGTAATCAAAGCTACCCTGTGCCTCCACATAAATACGTCCCTGCGTCTTGTGAATGTCAAACTCCCCTTCACACTTCTTCAGAGCAAACTTAATCTGGTGAACCAAAGCATCCTCAAAGAGATACCGGTTCTTCCCCTTCACACCGATCTCCGCGTACTTTATTAAAAAAGCTGTAAACATATTTACCTCACTCTACCGCCACTGCCCAGCGACTTCTCATAGTTTGTTCCCACGGAGAACGCCGCCCTTGCGTTCTCCCGGGCGCAATATAGTGATTCTTAGGCAGCGTACTCTGCTGTCTTAGAATCACTTTGCGCCCTGTTATCTTCTAGTGTATTTTCGCAGCATAGGAATTTTATCATACATTGTCTGCAATGTATAGTCTATTTCTTCCA
>JAFLRO010000138.1 GCA_022511425.1 Acetatifactor sp. | reverse complement strand
TACTTTACCTGTTATATATATCGGGTGATTTTTCATTTACTTTAGGGCTTTTTTAATTTTTTATTTTTTAATTGGAAGCATCAGCTTATGTTCCCGTGTTCTCAACCTCCGTATTTACGGCATTTTCCCTATCCGCTCCATAATCGCGAAATCCTGTTCAAGTATCTGATACAACAGTTCCTCTATATCGGTTAGCTGCACACTCACAGCTGCGTCTCGGCTGATTTCCTGCATTTTCCCTCTTATCAGACCATTAATCTTCTGTTCTCTGCGAAGCATAGCCTCTATATGTCCGATTTTCATATCCAAATAAAACGGCGTCCTCTCTGCATATTCCCACCATAGGTCGTCCACTGCAGATTTACTTGCATTAGTCCACGGCTTGGTGCCACTTATCATATGTACAATACTGCAATTTTTTCCCAATTCCGCAGGAGAATCATAGAAATGCTCACTGTCACTGGTTTGGTAGAAGAACGGTACATAATTATACTTGACTCTGTCCTTATATTTCGTCTTCTCATTAAACAACAGATTCAACATGTCCTGATCCGGATACTCGATTTTGATATTCGGATATTTCTTTCGTATATCAGCATAGACAGAATAATAAAATCCTTCTGATGACAGCTTTGATATATTGAACAGGAGTACACCCGCATTAAAGAAGAAAACGCCTTCATTTTTTCCGTACTGTCTGCATTTTTCAAGTCTTTGTTCGTCAGACAGATAATCTTCGCATGCTACCAGGTAGGAATCCTCAAAAGGTGTGTTATAAAACTCACTGATATCACCCGTAATCAATATATCAACATCCAGATGCAAAATACGCTCCAGAGTACCTCCAAACAAATCCGTTGCCAACAGACGATACGCATTTACCTCCGGCCAGTCTCCGATCTGAAAGTCCTTCACGGTTCCCTCAGGAATAAAAACCGGTATCAACTCAATACCCTCCGATCCGATAATTTCATCCATCTGCTGAAAATCCTCGTCCGTCAGTTCATTATGCAGAATATACACATGCAGCAAAATCCCTCGATGATGCTCTTTTAATGACATCAACATAATGCAGGCGTATTTCATATAGTCACGGTTGATAGATATCATAATATTCATATTTGCTTTTCTCCTGTATAATTTAAGCCTCCTGCCTTAAGCAGGAGGCTTAACCTATTAACTTACTTCTTATTATCATAGAACTGCGGTGACACGTAATTCAGATTGTTCATACTGTTGTAATAATTCTTTGCCACCCGGCTCTTGGATGCACCCGTTCCAATATCCTGACGCTTCTTCTTGAATTGATTCTCCGCCAACATCTTATTGCGCATATTACCCGCATTCAAAGTAACTATTTTGTCGGTAATCTGTTGAATCTGTTCCTTCATCCGCGTAATCTCATCACGATAACGTTCCTTGTTCTCTATCAGCTCTTCCCGCACCCTGTCATAGACCGTCTCGAAACCCTGATCCAACATATCCAACTGTTCAACATAGGAACTCTGCTGATCGATTGCAGCGTCAAAAGCATCCATGTCGAATTCGTCCTGCTTCAGGATCTCCTCCTGAATACCATTCTGCCGGATCATGCAATCCAGCAGTTGGTTTTTCTTCTCAAGACTCTGTAGTAATATCTGTGCACTGCTCTGGTCCATACTCATACCTCTCTACGCCTTATTGCAACGCTTCATAACTTCTTTCCAAGTGTCCCGCAGACTGCGAAGGTGTGTGTTCACCTCTTCCAGAATCTCTTTATCTTTCTTAACATTGGCCTCGAACAAACGCTGAAGCACATAGACATAAATTTTATCAAACTCTTTGGCCACTTCATATTTGCGATCCAGAGTATTACGAAACTCCTCAATAATACGCTGCGTCTTAGTAATATTAATATGAGCCTTCTCTATGTCGTTCTGTTCAATTGCCATAATTGCGATATTGCAGAATTTGATAGCACCCTCATACAGCATCAAGGTAACCTCTGCCGGTGAAGCGGTTAGTATCTTGTTTCTCTGATACTCTTCATAAGGATTCTGTATGGGCATAAGTTTGTTCCTCCTTGATCGTACCTATACACTCATGGCCTGAATTATTGACCGCCAAGCAAGTTTCCTAATCCGCTGCTCTTGCCTTGTAACTTCGCCAGTGCCGTCTCCATACGCGAGAACTTCTCGTACCACTTATCCATCAAGGCGTTCAGCTTATCTTCCTCTTTAGCGATTTTATCTTTATATGCATCGTATTCTTTCTGCATCAACTTGTCGTTATATACGGTGAAAGCGCTGCTCGTGTCCTTGATGCCTGCCATCTTATCCGACAATTTGTCGTACAGATTCCTGCCCAGACCGGAGAAGAAATTCATCACTGCATCCGGATCGGATGCAAGCATTGTCTTCAATACATCATTCTCTCCCTTCACATCGGCATCATCAGGATCACCATAGATGTGGTACGCACCTTTCTCATTGTCCGCCGCATTGAAGTAACCGAGCGTGTTGATGCCGAAATCGGACAGATACATGGTCTTGCCGTTTACCGTAGCGCCCTGCATCATAACAGTCTTAATAGCATCTGTAAGGTCGCCTAACGTAGAGTCCCTGCGAAGCAGAGAGTCTTTAATCTTCTTCTCCCACTCCTCAATCTCCGAGTCAGCCATCTCAGCCTTCTCCTCAGACGTCAGCGGATCGTATCCTTTAGCGGAATCCGCGTTGTACAACGCACTCATCTCATTGATCAGACTGTTGTACTCCTTAAAGAAGTTCTTGATCATATCGTAGATGCCGTCCACATCGTTGCTTGTGGTGAGCGTCACCGTATTTTCACCTGTCGTTTCATACACCGTGATCGTCATGCCGTTGATGCTAAAATCATTACTGGAGGAAGTAAATTCCGCACCGTCCACATAGATTACCGCATCCTGGCCTACTACCCGGTCGCCGTACTTTCTGTCACCTAATCCGTTGCTGTTTATAATGCTGTCCGCAAGAGCTACCTTTGCATCAAATTCTGCTTTGACATCGTCCTTCAATTTTTGTGAGGCGGAAACTGTTGTCATCTCGCCTTCCGTCGTCTCATCATAGTACGTCTTATTCTCATCGATGGAAACTTGATTGGCATCAATCTGTGCTTGCTTATCTTCGACAGCTTTATTGATGGAATACTGACCGTTTACCTTATTGAACTCGGTCTGTGCATTGCTCACCGCCTCACTTGCATCGCTTATAGCTTTGTCCAGATTTGCGAGTTCATCTTCGGTAAGCTCTTTGCCCTCTTCCTTTGCCTTGGCAAGCGCCTCTGCCTTGGCGTCCTGTGCTGCTTTAAGATCTGCCTTAGCCTGATCCAAATCTCCTTTCAGACCGCCCCGACGCTCCTGAACCGTGTCGCCGTCATCATCCGTCACATCCTCCAACGGTCCGTACAACTCTTCATACAGTTCGTCTGCGGTTTTACCGGCCTGATAGCCCGGATCTTCCTTCAGCGCATCAATCTCTTTCTGTAATGCAGCGTTCTTCTCCTCAAGCGCATCGTTCGCTTTCTTATATTCAGCGGCGCGCTTCGCTGCCTCTTCGTCCTTCGCTGCCTGATAAGCTTCAGCATCATTCAGATAGTCCGCCCATTTCTGATACTCTTTACGAAGCGGATCGACCGGATTGCCATTTTCATCTTTTTCATCAGAAAGTTTGGTGAGAAGACCCAAAGCCTCCAGCGCGTCCAGACCCTGCGTATTGTTAGCCGTGATTGTAAAATCAGCTGCCTGCCCCGACTCCTTGGAACTGATGAAGAATCTGTGGTTATTGTCATCAAAGCTTGCGTTCAGACCTGCATTTTGCAGTTTCTTAACCACATCACTGATCTTCATGTCACCGTTCACCTTGATGGTGGTCTTCTTGCCGCCCACATTCACATCGAAGCTTGCATCACCGGTGATGCCAAGATCCTCCAGTTTGGAAGATGAGGTTATATTCTGACCTTCAAAATCCTTGCTGAGATCTCTGCCGGTAAGCTTGCCGCTCGTCGCCAATTTGTCTACCCGAACGCTCTGTGATCCGTTGACCGCGTTGTTGCTGGTAACCACGCTGAGCACATTACTGTTGGACACCTTCGTTGCTTTCTTCATATAAGAAGCCTGCCAACGCATATTGTCCAATGTATTCGTGTAGAAATTAAAAATCTTAGTATTCAGAGCCTTCCACGCATCCATCTTCCAGCTCAGCTTCGTCTGGTCCTTAACGTATTTGCTCTTCTTAACACTCTGAGCAGAGACCAGCTCACTGATGATGGACTCTGTATCCAAGCCGGAATACATACCTGTAATTCTAATTGCCATCTTCTCTACCTCCTACTGCACCGATTAGCGCCTCTCATCTACAAGAATACCTGCCATCTCCCAGAGCTTCGCAATCATATCGAGAGTCTTCTCGGGCGGAAATTCTTTAATGACTTCTTTCGTGTCCTTATCCATGATCTTAATCATAACTCTGTTAGTCTCCTCATGAATACCGAACATCGCTACCTCGTTGCTGTTGTTGATCTTTTTGTTCATCTCCTCGATCATTTTCTTGAGCTGATCAGGAGCTGCCTGTGCATTCATAGCTGTCTGCTGCTGTTGACTGGTACTGCTGTCACTGCTGCCCTTCTCATCCTGAGGCTGAGCCTGAGCCACTGCCGCCGTCGTCTCGTCAACATTCACTGTCTGTCCGTCTTCAGGAACTTCCGTGTTCACTGGTGTTACTGTCTGCGGTCTTGCAACCGTCTGTGCCTGATAAGTCATAGCACTGTTTAATGGTTCAATTGCCATTGTCGATCACCTCCGTGTGATTATTTGGTATTTAAT
>JAFLRO010000137.1:2796-4935 GCA_022511425.1 Acetatifactor sp. | reverse complement strand
GCTGATCAAGGACTTCCTTTTCCTGCCTGAATACTTCCTGATCTATCTCACCAGACCGGAACCTCTCATACAACTGAAGCTTTTTAACTGGGAACCGCTCTGCCCGTTCAGAAAGCACATTTGCCTGTTTCTGCAACTTTTCCACCTGTTTGACTAAAAGTTCTCTGACTGATGTCTCCTGAAACAAACTAAAATGTGCCTGCCAGCCTTTCCATACTGCCTGAAATATCGTGTCCTGTTTGATACGGAGTTCTTTACAACCAACATCCTCCACCATATCCTTGCGCTTACAGAGATAGTATGTTTTTTTTGTCTTGTGCAATTCCATCCGGTTTCCACAATACCCACAGAAAATGATTCCTCTTTTTACCGCTGAACGGTCATACTCCGCAATCCTTCCTTGTCGGATATTGTCATTTGCTTTCTTGAACAGTTCCCTGCTGACGATTGCCTCATGATGGTTCGGTATCACAGTCCATTTTTCTTCTGGCTGCCTCACTTTTTTCTTATCCCCTACTTTCACTCGAACCTGCCTGCGATAAACCAGATCCCCAGTATATACACGGTTATGGACGATGGAATAAATCTTGTTACGATCCCATACATCAGCTGGATAACTACGATTTAACTGCTCCCCTTTCGCCTGCTTATACTTCAATCGAGTAGGCACTTCATCTTGGTTGAACTCTAAAGCGATAGCAGTGGCATCCTTGCCAGCTGCCATTTCCTTAAAAATGCGCCTCACAATAGCAGCAGCACCCTCATCTACCTTCATTCCTTTTCCATCAGAAGTTTTTTCATACCCGAAAATGATACATCCGGCATAATACTCCCCTCTTTTCATACACATTGTAACACCACTCTTTACCTTTTCAGACAAGTCTCTGCTATACATTTCATAGATGAAGTTCTTAAAAGTAATATCCATGCCGCCTGTCTGTCCGGCAAATTTCAGGCTGTCAAAGTTGTCATTGATCCCGATAAAACGGATACCCAAGAATGGAAATATCTGTTCCAGATAATCTCCCACCTCCAGGTAATTTCGCCCAAACCGGGAAAGGTCTTTCACCACAATGCAGTCTATCTCACCATTCCGGCACAAATTAAGCATTTCTTTAACTGCCGGCCTGTCAAAATTTGTGCCGGAATAGCCATCATCTACAAATTCTCTGATTTCAGCTCCTTTAAATTCCTCTTTTCCGTCCAGAAATGAGCGAATATAGTTTCTCTGATTGCTGATGCTGAAACTTTCCTCTTTATCTTCCAGACTACACATGTCCAGATCTTCCATAGACAGCCGAATGTAGGTGGCAATCACATATCGTTTCAACCTTATACCTCCCTGCTCGCTTCAGCGGGCATCCAATCAATAAGTTTGGAAGCGCCCTTCTTCCAAACTGACACCCTCCTGACCATCACTCTCTATTTCCTGCCCTTTTGTGACAATATCCTGAAATTGATTCTCATAGCGGAAAGTAATTTGTAGCCGTTCCTCTGAAAAAAAATCTATCCTCTCAATCAGACTGCTTACCATTTCCTGCGTGATCTTCAACTGTCCGGCATATTTGTCAGCCTCTTTCGTTAGTTCAAGATTGTCTCCATAATTCTCCTGCAACTGTGCTAGCTGCATCACTTTCTCCTGCATCGCCCGTTCATTTTCAGTCAATGCAAGCTGATATCTTTCCTTGAACGTGAAATACTCCTGAACAGTCAGCAATTTTTCCTTATAATCTAAATACAAGGAACCTATTTTCTGCTGGCACTGATTCTTTGCAATCTGCAGTTTTTTTATTTCTGCCTCCAGTGTTCTGCATCTGCTTTTAATCCTTGCCTCACTGTTTCTGGTCTGTATTTCCCCCTTGTATTGCAGAAACAATCCTACATGGACTTGTACTGCTTCTAATATAATCTTGTCCAGTTTCGTACCACTGATATTTTTCCTTGTGCACCCTAAAGTTCCATTCTCACGATAGTTCGGACAGTAATAGCTTATACGGTATTTCCTGTCTATCTTGCACCCCATCGTTATACAGCAGTCACCACAGAATAGCTTCCTTTCAGTATATTGACCTTATGAGGATGCTCCTTTGCCTTATCTAAGTTCTTTCTGTGTGTTTCTGTCCGCTCATTGTTCACGTC
>JAFLRO010000137.1:0-2696 GCA_022511425.1 Acetatifactor sp. | reverse complement strand
CCTTTGCCTTATCTAAGTTCTTTCTGTGTGTTTCTGTCCGCTCATTGTTCACGTCCTGCACTGCGTCAAACAGCTCTCTGTCAATAATCGGCTCATGAGTTCCCGGCACCACGATCCATTCTGACCGCGGCACATGATGTCTCTTTTCTCCCTTATGTAGCGCTGAATGGGTTTTTCCTCGCACCATACTCCCCAAATACACTTCATCGCGCAACATATCCGAAATCGCATAGGTTTTCCAGATTACATCTTGCATCTGGGCATTTTTTACAATTCCTTTTTCATAACGGTATGCACTTGGCGATTTGATACCTTTTTCGTTCAGTATTTTTACAATCGTACAATACCCGTTGCCTTCTTTCCGGAGCCTAAAAATATACCTCACAACCTCTGCAGCTTCCTCGTCAACTTCATATTTTCCCTGCACTGTGGCGGATTTCTTGTAACCATAGGGCGCAACTCCTCCGCCATATTTCCCCTCCTGCTTGCTTATATCAAGGGCAGAACCGACTTTTCTCGATATATCCTTCGCATATATCTCATTGATGATATTTTTGAGCGGTATCATTGTTTCGCTCTCTGTTCCATTGAGCGCATAAGTGTCAAATCTGTCTGTTACGGAAATAAAACGAACTTTCAGGAACGGAAATATCTTCTCCAGATAGTTGCCCACTTCTAGATAACTACGCCCAAACCGTGATAAGTCTTTCACAATAATACAGTTTATCTTTTGATTTTTCGCATCCTCCATCATTTTCTGGAATGCGGGTCGCACAAAAGTTGTTCCGCTAAAACCGTTATCCTCATAGATATCATATATCTGCATATCCTGTTGCCCTGCCACAAACTCCTCCAGCAGTGCCTTCTGGTTTTCTACGGTGTTCTGATTATCCTTTCCCCCATCTTCCTTTGAAAGACGAATATAAAGCGCAACATTATATATACCGGTTGACTTTGATGCTTGTGTTTTAATCTCAACTGATGTAGCCAAATTTCTGGGAGTTGGAATGTTTCTGGCCTTTCTTGCCATTTAAACCACCTCCTCAAATGCACAAGATGATTTTGCATCCTCTAACAGTTCAGCCATTTGGCTCATCATATCCCCATAGCGGAAGATAATTTCAATCCTATGATCTTTATACACATAGATCTGTTTGATGAACCGTACCAAAAGAGAACGTTTTAACGCTGAATTTTTATTATTAACAAATTCCTTCATCCATGCTTCGTTTTGAATTCTAGTTTCCATAAAGAGCTGCTTTTTCTTTTTCAGTTCACAGATAGCGTCCTCTGCTTCCTGTACTCTTTTACCCAGTTCCTCCTTAAAGAAGATATATTCTTCCTGCGTAATGATTCCTTTTTTATAGTCCTCATAACATTCCAGTTTCAACTTTTGATACTTCTCAATCTCGTCCTTTTGTTTTTCTGATTGCAGGACAATCAACCTTTCTTTATCAGATTTCTTGAATGTAGCACCAATCTTATGCACACTTTCCTGCAGTTCAAACAGATATTTCATGTGTAACCGAAGTGTTTGAGAAACAACATTGTTTAATATAGTTTCACTGATACTATGGCTGTCACATACTTCCTTATCCTTTTTATTTCCAGAGCAGATATAATATATGTAAGGAATAGAGCCACTGTAAACCGTTTTCCGCACCATACTACATCCGCAGTCTGCACAAAACAAATAGCCTGAATAGAGCGATACCAGTCCTTTTCCTCCCATAACCCTAGTATCCTTTTGCAAAATATCTGCAACAATCTCAAAATCGGACTGACTAATAATAGCCTCATGGGTATTTTCCACCCTGATCCACTCTGATTCAGGTTTCAGTTCACGAACCTTGACTTTGTAATTAGGTGTAGATGCCTTGCCTTGAACAAGATTTCCTATATACACCTCATTTTTCAAAATCCGTAAAATGGCCACCGCTGTCCACTTTGCTTTGCTGTATTTCTGGAATACTGCTTTATATCCGCTCCCCTGATCCCTTTTGTATTCTGCCGGTGATAACACTCCTAAATCATTCAACTCATCAGCGATTGCCTGCTGGCTCATACCGTCCATCTTCATATGAAAGATTTCCTTTACTATTTCTGCCGCAGAGGAATCAATTATTAGTTTATTCTTATTCTCGCCTCGCTGATAGCCATACACCGCAAACGCGCCTATAAACTCGCCTCGTTTTCTTTTTACCTCTAAATGGCTCCTGATCTTTATCGAAATATCTCGGCAGTAGGCATCATTGATCAGATTTTTGAAAGGAACTATGAGATTATTAGATGCCATGTTCTCATCCGCACTGTCATAGCTGTCGTTGATTGCAATAAATCGCACTCCTAACAAGGGAAATAACCTCTCCAGATACTTCCCCACTTCAATGTAATTGCGCCCGAGACGTGAAAGATCCTTTACAATGATGCAGTCTATCTGGTTATCACGGATATCCTGCATCATTTTTTGAAACGCCGGACGTTCAAAATCAACACCACTGTAACCATCATCCTGATAAAAGGAGACCAGTTCTATTTCCGGCTTTCCTTTTACAAATTCCTCAATATACTCCTTCTGGTTCTCAATGCTATTGCTCTGCAGATTTTCTCTGCCTGTAACTTCACTATCTTCTTTGGATAAACGCAGATATCCTGCCCCACGATATGATTTAGATAATCTATTTGATTGCATAAAA
>JAFLRO010000136.1 GCA_022511425.1 Acetatifactor sp. | reverse complement strand
AAGCATATGCCGAGCTTGCTCGAGCAGATGCTTGTTCGAACATTTGACGAGCGAATGCGAACAAGGATACTCCGCATCCTGGAAAACCGCAGGTATTTCGGGTCTCTGCCGTAACTTGTGGAAACATGATACAACGAGCATAACCGAAGCGGACACTGGTACGAGGAAAGACATGGCAGATATTTTGATCATGGTCATTGTTATGGCAGCAATCATTCTGATATGGGTGATGCTTTATGACAGCAACCGTTTTGTAGTGCGTGAGCACAAAATTTCTGACAAGAGAATTAAAAAAACAGCCAGGGCAGTGGTACTGGCGGACCTGCACAACAAGCGTTACGGCCGTGAGAATGAAAAACTACTGGAGGCCATTCGGCAGCAAAAACCGGATTTTATTCTGGTAGCAGGCGACTTGATCACTGCCAAGCCGGGAAAAAGTCTTAAGCCCGCCATAGAGATTCTAAAAGAGCTGGTAAAGATTTATCCTGTTTATTATGCCAACGGCAATCATGAGTATCGGCTGAAGCTGTATCCTAAGACTTATGGAAATATGGCTCAGGAGTATGGACAAGCCTTGGAGGAACTGGGAATAGATCCTTTGGTCAACAGTCATGCCGTTCTGGCGGAATACGGTCTTGCCATCTACGGTGCGGAGATCGACAAAAAGCTCTACCGTCGTTTTCGCATCCCCCAGATGTCTGAAGATTATTTGAGCAGTATATTGGGACAAGCCCCGAAAGATATGTACACAATACTCCTGGCTCACAATCCGGATTATTTTCCACAGTATGCCGCCTGGGGGGCGGATCTTGTCCTCTCCGGTCATGTACACGGCGGTGTGGCAAGGGTGCCCTTGCTTGGCAAAGGGGTTATCTCTCCCGGCTTGCGGCTCTTCCCCAAATATGACGGCGGCATCTTTCATGAGGGAGAGAGCACTATGGTTTTAAGTCGGGGCTTAGGTATGCACACCATATATATTCGCCTGTTCAACCCTGCGGAACTTTGGATTGTGGAACTTGAGCCGGAAATAGAGATTAGTTGTTGCTTGCATGCTAGGTGTGAAAAGTAACATACAGTTTTGAAAAATAAAAGAGAATAGATGTTCTTCCTTGAAAGAGAATATACGTTCTTCCTTGAAATACCTGTAAAAAGAATGTACAATATGCTATTGGTGGGCTGAAAATTATTAAGCACTGATGTGCCATCTGAATCTGCGATGGTATACTGAGAGGATATTATGGCGATACCTGTAAAGCTTGAGGTGTTCGAGGGTCCGTTGGATCTCTTGCTTCACCTGATAGACAAAAATAAAGTAGATATTTACGACATACCAATTGTGGAGATCACAGCTCAGTACTTGGAGTACATACAGCAGCTGGAGACGGATGACATGAATGTGATGAGCGAGTTCCTGGTCATGGCAGCTACGCTGATTGACATAAAGTGTCGTATGCTGTTGCCAAAGGAGGTCAACGAGGAAGGCGAGGAAGAGGACCCCCGAGCAGAATTGGTACAGAAGCTGCTGGAATACAAGATGTACAAGTATATGTCTTTCGAACTCCGTGACCGCCAGGTGGATGCAGCCAGAACCATGTACCGGGAACAGCTGTTGCCGGAGGAGGTTGCAGCCTATAGACAGCCCATCAACTATGAAGAGCTGGTGGGAGATATGACCCTGAATAAGCTCCATGAGATATTTAAATCCGTGGTGAGAAAGCAGGAGGATAAGATCGATCCCATCCGAAGTCAGTATGGCAACATCGAGAAGGACGAGATCGACATGGATGTGAAAACCTTGTATGTGGAAGCATACGCCAGGGAGCATAAAAGTTTTAGTTTCCGTAAGCTTCTGGAAAAACAGTCAAGCAGGATGGAGATTATTGTTACTTTTCTGATTATTCTGGAACTAATGAGAACAGGAAAGATAGTCATCAGTCAGGAAAATATTTTTGATGATATTATGATCACATCAAAAGTAGCCTGAGCGATATAAGCCACTGAGGAGGGCACGGAAAATGCAGGACAGGCTTTTAAAGATTGGTATATTATTTGTGATCTTTTTGATTGCGTGGGCACTGCAGGCTGTGTTTGGCAAACACAGGAGTAAAAAACAGACAAATATGGAGAATAACGGCAGTACTGTGGCAAAGATGCCAAGCGGCGGCGCTTTCATATTGCTGGCGCTGGGAATTATTGCTTTTGTGTTCGTAAACATTTTCATGTTTATTTTTCTCACAGTTGCACCTCCGGAAGCCATCGAAGAAGCCGGCGGTATGGCGATGCTCTGCGAAGGGCTTGGGGTATTTATCCTGTTGATATGTATTTTTGGCTTTTACTCCATCCGTGCCAACATGATTGCTTTTGACAGAGAGAAGGTAACAGTATGCAAGGCATTTCGGGCAGATCAGGTGATTCTCTGGGAGACTGTGGGCAGCATCGATATGCAGGATCATCTGTGCATACTCTATGACAGGAATAGGAAGGTGCTGCTTCGGGTGAATGCTCAGGTGGAGAACTATGCGCGGTTTTGCCAGACTGCGAAGGAACGGGTAGAATCAATGGGCGGTCAGGTCAAATGGTAGATAGCTTACCGGAGGGAGATACATATGGACAGAACCAGAGCGGAAGCCGTGATAGAAGCTGTGTTATTCACCATGGGAGAATCCGTGGAGGTCAGCAAGCTGGCTGATGTGATAGAAGAGGATGTAAAGACTACACACGAAATTCTGGAAGGAATGGCGGAGCGTTACCTTCAGGAGGACAGAGGGATCTCGCTGACAAGGTTGGACAATGCCGTACAACTGTGTACGAAAGCTGAGATGTATGAGTATCTGATAAAGATTGCTAAGGCACCCAGAAAGATGATGCTGACGGACACTGTGCTGGAAACACTTTCCATCATTGCCTACAAGCAGCCCATCACCAGAATCGAGGTGGAGCGGATCAGAGGTGTCAGCTGTGACCATGCCATTAATAAACTCTTAGAGTACGACCTGATCACGGAACTTGGTCGGCTGGATGCGCCGGGCAGACCCCTGCTTTTTGGAACTACGGAGCAGTTTCTGCGAAGTTTTGGTGTGACAAGCCTGGAAGAATTGCCTGAGTTGAATCCCGTGCAGATGGAGGAATTCAAGCAGCAGGCCGAGGCGGAGGTACAGCTTCAGCTGGACGTTTAATCCGCTGTGCTGACAAATCAGACTTAAAACTGGACATGCAAACAAACATAAACGGAAAGATTTGCCTCATATACTGTTGTAAATCCATATTTTCAAGGCTGGATAGTGTGGATGAAAAAACAGGTATGGGGCTTTTTTTGTCCTATTTTTTTATTCTTTACAATATTTGTTCCAACAGTCAGTGCATCTTCTCTGATGGATTTTGAACCGGAAAATTCAGAGCAACAGGCTGATTATGTGAATCCCGCGGCTGATATTTCTCTGTATGCCACGGCGGCTGCGCTGCTGGATGCGGATTCCGGAAGGGTGCTCTACGGAAAAAACGAGGATATGCCCATGGCCATGGCCAGTACCACCAAGATTATGACCTGTATCCAGGTGCTGGAGCATGTATCACTTGATGAGACGCTGACAGTGTCCGCTTATGCTGCCAGTATGCCCCAGGTGAAGCTTAACATAAGGAAGGGGGAGGAGTATACAGTCAGGGATTTGATGTACTCTTTGATGCTGGAATCCCATAATGACTCGGCAGTGGCGCTGGCAGAGCACGTGGGTCGCGCTTTGTTATCGGAGGAGTTGGGAGATAAGCCTGTCAGCCAGTACACAACGGAGGAGAGCCGCCGGGCAGTGGCTGCTTTTGCAGGGCTCATGAATGCAAAAGCGGCGGAACTGGGGTGTGAGAATACCTGGTTTATCACTCCTAACGGTCTGGATGCCACAGAGGAAGTGACATTGCCGGATGGTAGTATCGCACAAAAAGAGCACTGTACTACAGCGGCAGAGTTAGCCAGAATCATGGCCTACTGCATCGGAGAATCTGAGAAAAGCGAAGAATTTCTGACTATTACAAGAACCTCCAATTACAGCTTCTATGCAAACGGGAGAAATTTTTCCTGCGCCAATCATAATGCCTTTCTGACTATGATGGATGGCGCGTTAAGCGGAAAGACCGGTTTTACTAATAAGGCCGGATATTGTTACGTGGGGGCACTTAAGAGTGAGGGAAGGACTTTTATCGTGGCGCTCTTGGCCTGTGGCTGGCCAAATAACAAGAATTACAAGTGGAGCGATACAAAGGAGTTGATGAAGTATGGCATCGAAAATTACTTTTTCAGAAATCTTACGGAGGAAGGTGTAATCTTTGATGAGAGCAGGTTGAAACCGATTCTTGTCTCAGAGGGGCAGACGGATATCCTTGGTGACGCCGCATATACTGCACTGGAGATTGTTGGGAGAGACGGGAGCGCCCGGGAGGACGGGAATATCGGATCGTCGTCAGACCTTGGGACAGATGTGGGGGTGTTGGAAACAGAGCACCTTCTTCTGCGGCCGGATGAGCAGATATTGGTTACATACACGGTGAAAGGAAAATTAACTGCCCCTGTGGAGAGTGGAACACAAGTGGGAACTATAGAATACAGCGTGAACGGAACGGTTTACCGACGTGAAATCATCGTCACCGCGGACACAGTGGAAAGGATAGACCTACGATGGTGTGTGCAGCAGGTAATAGAGAGGTTTTTGTTGTAACAAAACGGGGCATAAGCTTTGCGCAAATGCCCCGTTTTGTCGGCTCAGAAGGTATACTCTCTGGAGCGGTAGTTGTAGGTCTGCAGCTGCATATCGGCATTGTAGGTGACTACATAGCACTCAGCAGGGCATTCCTCGGTGACTGCCTTTTCCAGTAGAAGACGAAAGGCGGAAGATGTTGAGTTGGAGCCTGAGCGCTGTTGTCCTGAGCGTCCGTTCTCACGCTTCAGCTTTGTCGTCTTTGCAACCATTTGAACCGGGTACACCATGAAATTGCTCAGGAATCCATTCACTGCGTCA
>JAFLRO010000135.1 GCA_022511425.1 Acetatifactor sp. | reverse complement strand
CATAAAATAGTATACTAATAATGATATTCTGATGCAGGAGGAAATTCCGGGTTTATATGCAGGTGAATTCTCAGAGGAAATATAACAGCATAATGTGGATTATCTTATTTGGTATATTCATCTTCCACGGCGTTTTAGAGGATGCATTGCCGTTTGTCAATGTGTTTGACGAGGCCGTGGCGCTTTTATGCTTTCCTCTTGCGGCGTATGATTATTATAAGAACAGAAAGAAGGAACCTACTAGGTTGGCAAAAAGCAAGCGACTGGAGCTTGCTTTGTTGTCGGCTTTTCTTTTATGCGGACTTATGGGCAATCTTTTGTACAGATTCCAACCCACTTGGATTGTTGCCGTCTCTGCGGTGCTGGCAGCTAAATTTTTCATGATTCTGTTATCCGCAGGTTATCTTCAAAAGTATCTTGGGATTGAGTTGGAGGAGCAGGAGGCAGCAGTGCAAGTGCTCAGTCTTCTGTGGTTTGCTTATTATGCGCTTTCGCTGTTGCTGCCTCGAATATTTATACAGCCGGAGGCGTGGGATATCTGTGCCAAATCCTCACTCCTGTTTGCGCTTCTGGTGTTTTGCAGACATAGAAGGGTTTGGCTGTACAGGGTCTGTCTGCTATTGATGCTGGTTATGCTGGCGCTTAGCGGTAAGGAAAAGGCATATGGTGCCATCATTATATTTGCCCTGCTCTACTATCTGATCGTTCATAAGAAGGTGCAGACCAAGATACGCTATATTCTGTATATGGCGGTACCCATTGCTCTGCTGGCCTGGAACAAGATATATTATTACTATATCGAGGGCAGTGGAAGGTTCGCCAAAAGTATTATGACAAGCGCCTCTTTGAAAATTGCAAAGGATTACTTTCCAATCGGAACAGGATTCGGTACCTTCGGATCAACCTATGCGGCGAGGAATTATTCGCCGGTATATTACCTCTATGGAATTGCTGACAATCCGGAACTGGGGGAGTCTTCACGGCAGTATCTGACGGATTTGTTCTGGCCGATTTTGCTGGGAGAAACGGGGATTCTGGGAACGCTTTTCTATTGTGCACTGATACTGCTTTTGTTTATACAGATACAGAGGATATATTATTATAATCCAAGGAAATATTTTCTCCTGATATATATGTTCGTGTTCATGCTCATTACCACCTTCAGTGAAGCGGGATTCATGCAGCCGATGGTAATGGTCTTTGCTTTTATTATGGGTGTGGTGTTAGAAGAGTATGAGGGAAAAAGAAAAGAGAAGATGAAATTTTTTAATTAGAAAGAGCGGTACACTATGAAAATCGCAATGATAGGTCAAAAAGGAATTCCGTCAAGAGCGGGCGGTGTGGAGATACATGTGGAAGAGCTTGCGGCAGGTCTGGCGGAAGCGGGCGCTCAGGTGGATGTTTACTGTCGAAGGTATTACTGTAAGAACAGGGTGAAGGAGCATAGGGGCATTCGTCTGTTTTACATTCCCACCATCTCAACCAAGCATCTGGACGCTATTATTTACACGTTTCTGGCAACTGTAGCGGCATTAGGCCGGGGCTATGATGTTTTTCATTATCATGCCTGCGGACCTTCCAGTTTATGCTGGATTCCCAAGCTGTTCGGTAAAAAGGTAGTCTGTACCACCCATGGACTTGACTGGAAGCGTGCCAAATGGGGGGCCATTGGGCAGGATTACCTGAAATTCGGAGAAAAAGTAATCGGCAGGCATGCCGACGAGATTATTGTTCTCAATGAGCCCATGAAGGAGTATTTTCAGGAAACTTATCACAGAGATACCAATGTGATACCCAATGGGGTGGAGGCGCCTGAGCTCCTGGAGGCCGATATTATTAGAGAAAAATGGGGGCTGGAAAAGGAATCTTATATTTTGTTTCTCGGTCGGCTTGTGCCGGAAAAAGGGATTCATTATCTGATAGAGGCCTATCAAAAGCTGCATACGGACAAAAAGCTGGTGATTGCAGGCGGCAGCAGCCATTCTGACGATTATGTGGAAAGGCTGGCGGCTATGTCCATCGGTAACGATAATATCATTATGACGGGTTTTGTGTCGGGTAAGACGTTGGAGGAGTTGTATTCCAATGCATTTCTCTATGTGCTGCCCTCGGATGTAGAGGGCCTTCCCATCAGCCTTCTGGAGGCTATGAGTTATAAGCGGTGCTGTCTTGTCAGTGATATCAAGGAAAATACCACCACCAGCATGGACAAGGCTTTTGTTTTCAGCCATGGAAGTGTACAGAGCCTATATGAAAAACTTGCGGAAATAGAAAAACTGCCGCCGGAAGAGGTGGCTTCCAAAGGAGAAGAAGGCGGAAGATATGTACTTGACACCTATCGTTGGAAGACGGTGGTGGATAAGACATTGGTAGTGTACGATAAGCTTCAGGAAAATAGTGGTATGCGCAGTATGCTTCGCAAGTCCGAGGAACATAGGAAGGAGCTTGAGGAGCGTCTGGGGATAACCCTCCCCATGGATATTTGTCCTATTCTTGGGGTCAATGTGTTAGT
This sequence comes from Acetatifactor sp., assembly GCA_022511425.1. Taxonomy (GTDB): domain Bacteria; phylum Bacillota; class Clostridia; order Lachnospirales; family Lachnospiraceae; genus Acetatifactor. Next base: position 2,539 of record JAFLRO010000135.1, on the reverse strand, counting down.
GACGGATATGGCTCAGACAGTAAGCTTTGTGGAAGAAAATATCAAGAAACTTTCGGGAGAATATGTATGTGTTTCCAACGGACACACTACGGTAACCGCCTACGAGGAAGAAGACTACCGCAGCATTCAGAACAGAGCCGTCATGGTATTTCCGGATGGGGAGCCGTTGTCCATCGTGAGCAGGCAGCGTGGTTTTAAGGAGGCTCAGAGGGTTACAGGGCCGGATTTTATGGAGCAGATGTTTATCAAAGGGGCAGCGGGGGATGGCCTCAGACACTTTTTCTTTGGCGGAAGCCAGGATACTCTTGATAAGCTTAAGGATGTTCTAAAGGAGAAATATCCCTCACTGCAGATTGCGGGTATGTACTCACCGCCTTTCAGGCCTCTCACCGATGAGGAGGACAGACAGGTGATTCAAATGATCAATGACAGTAACGCTGACATTGTCTGGATTGGTTTAGGCGCGCCCAAGCAGGAGAGATGGATGTATGAGCACCGGGGTAAAATTCATGGGCTGATGCTGGGCGTGGGGGCCGGGTTTGACTATCATGCGGGTAAGCTTAGGAGAGCACCGAAATGGATGCAGAAAATGAGTCTTGAGTGGGTGATGAGGCTTCTTCAGGATCCCAGGCGGCTGTGGAAGCGATATCTGGTAACGAACGTAAAGTTTATCTGGTATGTGAGGAAGGAAAATAAGGGATTGAAGTGATAAAGCCGTGGAAAGACTTACTTATGGGAGGTACGGGAGCGATCATTACAACGATTTTATCAAGGCATTGCTGATGGAGGAATCTTGCAAGAGATTGCAGTGGAAACATTAGAGACAATGACAAAAAGAAATGCCCCACCGTGACAGCATGACCTGTTTCACGGCGGGGCGTTTATGGGGTGTTCAATCATAGGTATATTAGAATTTTATCAAAGTGTAGTTGAAGTCATTATGGCTGATGATGTACGATAAAGTACCTTTTAAGTAGACAATGCGATTAGCAAAGTCTATGCCCAGTTCCCCTTTTACACCTACACCGGCAACTGTCAGATTGAGGCTGACCTTAGGATTCTTGGCATCAATTCTGGTGTTGATGATATTATATGAGAAAATGGATACCTTTACGTCTGCGTAGCTCCTGCTGATATCGGACATGTTGAGATCCAAAGAGATATTCCAGCTAAAGGGCCCGCAGGTGCCGTTGTAAGAACGGGGACCGCTGACTAAGGAATTTTCCAGTTCTGCCCATTCTTCCATGGTAAGCTCCTGTGGAAGGGACTGAGCAGATGCGAGCATCCCGGCTTCAGCGCGCACATTGTTGGATGCCGGATCCAAAATGCCGACATATTCCAGATGATTGTTCAGTGTGGTTCCGGAAATCTTGTATGATGCAATGTATCCGCAGTTCTTTTTGTAGATAAACATCTGTGATGCGTGATTATCCGTTCCCCATGCAACATAAGCATACAGTTTGACCATGGAACCCTCCGGGACACCGTAGTCTCCCGGCTCAGCCTGCTTGTCAAAACCGAGTGTGATGTCACCGGTACCGTTTACGTGCTTCCAATTATTTGAGCTTTCGTCGAAGTATTCAAATTGAATTCTTGTAACGAAGCCGCCGTTATTCTTCAGTTGAAATTTTTCAATTTCGCGTAGCATAATATTTCACTCCTTTTTGTTTTTTGGTTTGGGATGCATCCTTTACGGTGAGAGCATACCGCATGTATATGGAATGTATTTGGAGTGAAATAGGAAAAAAATCAGAAATTTATCTGTCCTGTTTTGATCTGTAATAATCAGCCATTTCCCGGTTGCCGGCTTTTTCATAATATGCAATCAGATAGTCCGTCATTTCCAGAAAACGAATATCGTAATATGCTTCATACGGAGCAATCCAGTCGTAGTATTCATCATAAAATACAGAACCATGATATAGCTCTATAGCCTCGCTCCATGCTTCCACCTGTTCTTTCTGCTGATAGAGTTTTTCAAATTCATACAAATCGCAGGATAACATCGCGTAGTCAAAATAGATTTCACCGTGTGTCATTACAATGGGAAAAGATTCTCCTCCTATACGGAGGTTTCTTAAGTAGCGGCTGACTTTGTACAGACTGTCCATGGCGTTTGCAGGCGGTGCGTCAGGCCATAAGATTTCTGCCAGTACTGCATTTCTGATCGGGCCGCCGCCGTTGCATAACAGATATGCAACCAATTCTTTTGCTTTTTTGTTTTGAAATATAATTTTTTGACCTGTCATAGATACGGACATACTTCCAAAGCACTGTATTCGAAGTTCTGTTCTGTTCGTTGAGTGCTTGGGCACGGGCTCCTGTGTAGGAGGGGCAGGTGCTGCGGAAGGCGCCGGAGTCGGGGCATGTAGTCTGTCGGTTTCTGCCGGGCGAAGCCGGATTTCGTTATCCTCCAGGAGGCATAAAAGTGTATTGCCCTCTCGGACACCCAGTCGTGTGATAAAATCTTCCGGTATATTGATTTGCCAAGTTTTGTAGATTACGATACTTGTTTGGTTCATATATTTTCTCTCCGTTT
>JAFLRO010000134.1 GCA_022511425.1 Acetatifactor sp. | reverse complement strand
AGCGCACTAACATAAAGACCGAAGCCGGCGCTTACCAGACCAGCAGGGAGAATGTATTTGTCACAGGCGATATGCACAGGGGTCAATCCCTGGTGGTATGGGCCATCCGGGAGGGCAGAGAGGCAGCAAGGGCCGTGGACGAGAGCCTGATGGGGTACTCTAACCTGGTGGTGCAGTAGACATAAGAGCGGCTGCATCATGTTGGCCTTCCGGGGGACCGACATGGTGCAGCCAGGGTTGCGGATGTCATCAATTAATATAGAAGATTAGCATTTTGAGACACTACTATTTCTTCATGATTTAAAGACTTTACGTCATAATCTCCGCTTAGAGCCTGCAGAATTTGATTCAGGTTGAATGGCTTCACGATGTAGTGTGCTGCACCTAAGTTCTTACAACGGTCAATGACTTCTTTATCATCCACCGCGGATACCATGATGATGCGGGCTTTGTCGTTAATTTCCACCATTTGCTTCAACGCATCCACCCCGCCAAGCTTCGGCATATTGATATCCAAAAGCACTGCATCAGGGCATTCATTTTTAAATTTCCCAATGCCTTCTTCTCCGTCTTCTGCGGTAATAATCTGGCAATACATAGATAGTTCCTCGGTCAGGACATTTCGGATAAAAGGCGCATCGTCAACAATCAGGACCTTTTTCTTGTTACTTTCCTTATGTGCCTGCAACACGCTCATCCAGCAGCCCTCCGCTCCGATTCCGTCTTCGGGAGGGATGAGAATCCCCCTTTCAACCAAAGCTTCTGTTATAGAGTGCACCATCGGCATTCTGGCAATATCGACTACGGCCCACCATTCCGAGATCAGATAATCCGGCACAATCCTGTGAATAAGTCCAGCAATCCTTTCGGCAGCTTCCTCTGCTTCCGATTCAAAGAGGTTCTCTGAAAGGTCATTGCTTAAGGAAAATAGATGATGCTTGTCTTTCATGTCACACACCAATATCTTAGTATATAGCATTTCTTCTTCACGGTACAGATATCCGCTTTCGATTGCTTTTGCGGCGTACTCTTTTTCTATGGAGGAGAGCGTGTTGATATCAAGTCCCCTGATGGCTCGAAGAGCCAGTTGGAGCTGTGCATCTTTAGCGATGTTATGTCCGCAGACAAAATGCTCCTTTATACGGCTGTTATAAATATTGTCAACAGTTATATCAGAAAAACCGCAAATATTTTCTGCCTTGATGTTATCCCAGCCGTCTCCGTAGAAGATGCCATTATCCAGATAACCGCATACAGTGAAAGGGCGGATAAGCGGGGACACATCTGCAAAATATTTCTGCCGTAACAGTCTTTCCACATGACCGGAAAAAGTGCGGGAAAGCACGGCTATCTGCTGCCACAGCACAAGATTTGGATCCACCTTTTTATTCAGATAGGGAAATTTCAGGTAATTCTGTTTGTGTGCATTGATGAGCTCGGAAAGCTTGTCACAGACCACAGGGACATAGCTTTGGTATATCTCCCATGCCTTCTCCGTTTCTTCTTTGTCCAGAAGAACAAAGTTAATTGCATATTTCCCATTGTCCAATTGGCGCAGGAGACCATATTCTCCATTCTCGCCTCTGGTCAGTATCTCCAATTCTTCTTCTACATAGATTGTGGGAACATTCAATTTTTCGGAGATTTCCAGGGCGCTCAGAGGTTTTTTCCGACAAAGCCATACGATATGCTTTGAAAGCTGTCTGGTACAAACGCTTCTGGGATCCCCCCATAAGGGGTTGCCGTGTCCGATCATATTAAAATCAATCTTATCAAGCAAGATTGGTTTTTGTTGATTATCTGCCATAGTTGTCACCTCTTTTTTGATTTTGTTCCTTGCGGAAAATAATCTCTGACGCACGGCGGTCTCGCTTATGTTCTGCCGTTTGGCAATCTCAGCAGTACTAAGTCCGTCCAGGTAATACAAGATCATGACCTCCCTATAAGCCTTTGTCAGAAAGGAGACCCGTCGATATACCTTCTGGAGCAGTTCTTCGCTGTCATCTTCCTCTTCCTCCGTCAAGACAGAAGATAGAACATCGGAAGGATCGCCCTGATAAAACAGGTCAATGTGTTTTTTGCGATATTTACTAAAGTCCGCATATACGTTCCGCGCCACCCGCCAGATGAAAGGATAGATATCTGTGATATCCCCTGTGGTATTGGCAGTTTTTACCAGCGCAAAAAGAATATCCGAACACAGCTCCTGGGCTTCATAGCTGTCATTTGTCCTGGCATAGCAAAAACCGAACAGCTTTTCCAATAGTGCATCATCCATTATTTTCAGCAATTCTTGTTTTTTCATGGTCATACCCATCGTTTGTTAATCTTGCTCCTAAAGCCTTGATCAATGCTTTCAAATATATAGTCAGCTGCTTGGTGGTTATGTTAGGTGGCAATAGAAAAGATTTTATGAAAAGTATAAGTAATTCTTATTCTTCTCATTCTATATCAGTCCTCTAAAGAACACAATAAGCATTGTTACTGGTGCTTATATAAATGTTGATGCAATTATTATGCAAATATGATGAAGATTTGACGGAGCTTCTCTGTAATCTGTTTATGACAGTGGCGGAGAAGTTTTTTGTTTCTTTTCTCGCTATATTAAATGAGGATAAATAGATGAAGAAAACTAATTATGGCATATTAATCGCATTGATATGTGGCACGATTTTTGCGGCCTGCAGCCGGCAGGAGGATAATAGCTCAGAATCCTATGAGCAGATGTCCGCACCCACTTTCGAGTTACATATGGAAGGCACGGAAACTGCTGAAAGTGCAGATGGAAGCACATATAAATGTTCCATGAAGGAACTGAATCCGTATTTATGTGAATTTGAATCGGACAGTCCGTATTTTTATGCTGACATCCTTGTAACTGGGTTTTCAGCGGAGTCATCTTATGGCAATGATTTTAATATGCTTGTTTCCCTGTCGGGTGATGCGGAGGTGACATGGCATTATTTTGATTCCCGGGAACAGATGGAAGATGCATTGGATGAAAGAAATGAAAATACCGCGAATGGGGAGGCGGATGAGGAAACAAACGGGGAGATACAGCTTGTTTATTATTCTTTTCCCCTGCCGGAAGACTTTCACGCGCTTAATTGCTATCGGACAATGGAGGAACGCTTAGGCACGGAAGAATGGGAAATCCGTGCTGTAAGTACGGATAACGGAAATATATATTATTTCAGTCAGGAGACGAATGGACAAGGAAGCGGTTATTTGTATTCGTCCGATTCGAATCTTACAGTGCAAAATCTTGTGATAAAAAACGGATATGCCTACGGACTTGCTCTTAAGCAGACCTCCTTTTCAGCTGCCAGCAAAGAATTAGATCTTTTATTTTATCGTTTCAGGGGAAACTTTGGCAGAGATACATTTTATGGATGGGGTCTTAACGAGGAACGATTGTACTGGATAGACCATGAGGAACGTTTCATAGAAGAGGAAAGCTCTGCCAGGCGCTTTGTGGAGGTGCGCGGTATTGATACAAGTTGGGAGCAGAGCAGGGAGCAACTGATGCGGTATTTTGGAATGATGAAGGATGCAGTTTATGAAGTGCCCCTTTCGGATGATGGTCCTGTGCTTGAACTTCATTTTTCCCTTGTACAGGAGATATCAGTGCCTGACTATAGAATATTTCTGCTCAATGGTTTCTGTATGGATGAAGAATATAATATGACAGTCACGGATAAAGAGACCGGCCAGATATTACAGGAAGGTATTGTGAAGTTGAGCATTGAACTGCCTGATACCATTCATTTTGTTGATCTGAATGGGGACGGGCTTAAGGATATGCGGATCGACAGTCCTGTCCATATCAGCGGCGCACGTGCGAAAACAGATAAATGGACCCCGCCAAAATATATGCTGTGGAATCCCACAGCAGGACAGTTTGAGAAAAAGACAGAAAAAGAGGTACAGAACAGCCTCCTGGCAAACCGGAACGGACTGACAGAGGAGGAACAGGCAGAAAAGACCCTGCGGGAGAGGAGGGATTTCTTTGTGTTGCTTAAGCAATTACCCTCATGGGCAAATTCTGATAAATATATTGAACTGACGGTGGAAGTCGAGGAATATGTGGTACAGCCCGGCGATACCTTATGGAGCATCAGTGAGAACTTTTTCGGCTCAGGTTTATATTGGACAATGTTGCAAAGAGAAAAGAACACCTCAAAGGACCCGGATCTTCTGTTGCCCGGTGAGGTCATACATATCCCGGAACGCCCCCTTTATATTCGCAGGGATCCCTATTCCAGAGGCGGATTAAGCTCGCCGGGCAGATATCAGATTGAATATCCGGATGGATTTGGACATTATGAGTTGACTAATGATGTATCTTATTACGGTTTGGCAAAGGAGAATAAGCTTTACTACACTATCTTAGCCAACGAAATGGAAGAAAATTCGTTAACCAGTGACTGGGAGGCATTTCAGGCAGAGGTGATACGCTGCAGCGAGGAAATCTGCCCGGCGAGGGTATCCAATCTACAATTCGAAAAATATAAAGTGAAAGACGGTTGTGACATGTACGGTTATTCTTTCGAGTATGACACAGGGGATTACAGCATTGAATTGACTTGTTTTATAAGGCTCGGAAAAACCAATATGGTAGAGGTAATCGGAGTGCGCAAAAAGGAGCCCAATACGGTGCTTCTCAATACAACCCGGTATGTTGCTGCCAGCTTTATAGATTATGGCGAACCGTCAAATATAAGCATTGGTGGTGACGAACCTAATGTTGGCGCAGATGACTGGGCCTACCCTCATCTCCATAATCTGTTCAGGAGTCTGCAGAACAGGTTCGGAAAGTGAGTTTTGTAATACATGAAAAACATGAAAACTGTTTTCAAATCGGCAGTTGTAAAGTACGATATCTATGAAACATCCGGTCGCCTCAAATCTGCTCATAAGAAGCGGTATAATAGGAACACCACGCTTTTACACTGTTTAATAACCAGAGGTTGCAGACGAAGAGATTCTATGAGTTACGAAACTCTGAATATGTGATTATTAAATAAAGGTGGAATTAAAAATATGCGAAAAGAAGGTTTTGATTGTTGAAAGGTATTTGCCGATATGCTATGATAGGGTTAAGGAACAACCGTGTTGCAAGGTGGTAAGCCTCC
>JAFLRO010000133.1 GCA_022511425.1 Acetatifactor sp. | reverse complement strand
GCCAGCCTAAGAACTCCAGGCCCTCCTTCTCCACAATGATCTCGAACATCTTCTTGGCTTGGTTCCGTCGCAGCTCCTCCTGGGGGAAGAAGAACATCCCCACGCCGTACTCCCTCTCCTTGCCAAGCTCTATCCCTAAGGGCTTTGTGACTCTGGCAAAAAATTTATGAGGAACCTGGGTCAGGATTCCCACACCGTCGCCGGTCTTTCCCTCAGCGTCCTTACCGGCTCTGTGCTCCAGATTTTCTACAATCTTTAATGCATTCTCCACCGTGGCTCTGCTCTTCTCACCGTGAATATTCACACACGCACCGATACCGCAGTTGTCGTGCTCGAATTCTTCCCGATAGAGCGGTGCCAAGACCTGCTCCTTCTTTACATCAAACATATCCTTGCTCCTTTCCTTACTTTGTCGCCGCATGGGCACACCTCGCTTGGGGCTCACGCAAAAAGAGCGCAATGAAGCTATATACGCTCCATTGCGCTCTCGTTTCCACCACTATACAACATTTTCCTTAACATGTAAATAACAAATTTTAAGAAAATTGTCAGATAATTGGAATATTTATATCCAAAATCTATATTTTCAGAATTTTATATTAATTATCAGTTGTCCGAAGTCAATTCTACAACTTAATTCCGGTATATAAATCCTTTCACCCAATGATATACCCCAGAAAACACTTTACTCTCCGCCATAGCGCTTCTAAGAGGCGCCAGGGTACAGGCCATGACAGCCCGATAGCGGAACAGTTCACCCTTTCTCATATACATCTCTGTAATCAACCGATGTTCCTGCTTATTCCGTTTTTTATTCTCTTTGCTCTCCGAGTAACCGCCGCCCTCATAGGAAGCCACCGTCAACCCCATATTCACAAACCTTGCTTTGGCCTTGTAAAAGCACCAGAGAAAATGTTCGTAATCCGCCCGTATCCTGTACTGCTGGTCATAGGGCTTCTCCCGGCAGAGAGAAATGCTATAAATACAGGACTGGTGGCAGGGAATGTTACGGTAACAGGTAAAGCCTGTAATATTGGGAGCGGCAGCGATTTTTACTCCCACTTTTCTATTGTAAATATCCCCGTACAGCACCAATCTGTCTGACTCTACGCCTGCTGCCTCCTGCACTGCGATAAATGCCTCAGTGCGCTCCAGCACCTCCCTGCTATAAAACGCATCTCCACAGTTCATAAACAGCACGAACTCGCCCTGTGCCCGGGAAACAGCCTGATTCATGGCATCATAAATGCCTGTGTCCTTCTCCTGAAAGAATCGCACCGTGACACCGTCCGCCTCCATCCCCTGCCTCCAGGGCTCCAAAGAGCCGTCACTGCTGCCGCCATCCTTAATAATAACCTCAAAATCCCTGTATGTCTGATCCAAGATGCTGTCCATTGTAAATTTTAACTTTTCACCCGGATTCAAGCATACTACAATCACTGAGAACTTCATAAAAAATCATGCCTTTCCGCTGACCGACTGCTTCTTCCAGTCGATTGCTTCCCACCGACCAACCTCTTCAATTAGCTACTTTCGCTAACCGGTCGCTGTCACAAGACTTTTTTCTGCCGATGCAGCAAAAACATTCCCCCCGCCGTTGCTGCCAGGAAAACCACACAGGCCGGTACATTCACAAGACCTGACACCGCTTGACCAGTGCTGCGCATCCCGTAAGCCAGCAGATTAGCTATGATGTGAACAATCATAGCCGCCTTGATACTGCCAAAATACTCATAAGCATACACCATCAGGCATCCCATAAGCGTACCGTAGATTCCCTGCACCAGATTCCCGTGATACATTCCAAAGATCAACACCGAAAATATCATGGCAATCTTTAAATTTGTCATTCTCCGCAGATAGCCGTAGACCACACCCCGGAAAATCAACTCCTCCGCTATGGGGGTAATCAAGCCATAACAGAGCAAACCCAACAGAAGATTGGTAGAAAACTGATTCGCCTGCACGGACTGATAACTCTCCGATAACTGAATCACTCCCGATAATTCTAGCAGGATATTTAACCCCAGCACCGCGCACGCTGTCAGTATGCCCAGAATTGCATAGTTCCTTATGGGCTCCTGCTTCAGGTGAGAAAGATGCATATCCTCCGACGTGGTCTCCAGCACAAGTTTTACCGTTCTCCAGACAGCCGCCACCCCGGCAATATAGCTGACCGCTTCCATAATGACGGCGGCATTTCCCGTAAAACCACTGAGTATACCCTCTTCATCCCGCAGGAAAAAGAACTCGCCCCCTGAGACCATTCCTCCCGCGTAGAAAAAAATCATCTGCATCACATAGGCTGCAATATTCCGCACCAAAAGGAACATGATAAAGGGAAAGACAAGCTGCCACATTTTTTGAAAAGATGTGGGCTTTTGCAGTTCCTCTGTTCCTCTAAGAAGAAATTTCCGGAGTTCCTCCACGGAACGGACGATATAGTCCGCCTTTGCCTCCTTGAGCTCCTCCATGCTTCCGTAGCCATAGGTGACACCTACGCTCTCGACTCCCTGTGCTCTAGCGCCCTCCACATCAAAACGTCGGTCGCCGATCATGTAGACCTTCTCCTTCTCCACGGGCTTACCGCCGAAAAGCTGCCTAAGCGCCTCCTCAACCACCTGATCCTTCTCCACTCTGGTGCCATCCAGCTCGCTGCCCACCACCACCTTAAAGTACTTGGCAATGTCAAAATGCTCCAAAATCCGTTCCACAAACACAGTGGGCTTGCTGGAAGCCACCGCCAGATGCAGGCCCCTAGCATTCAGGGTCTGAAGCATCTTGGGGATACCTGCATAGACCTTATTTTCAAAGATACCCGTATCACGGAAACGCTCCCTGTACTTGTCCACCGCTGCCTGCGCCTGTGTCTCGTCCATCTGGTAAAACTCCATAAAGCTGTCTTTCAGAGGCGGCCCGATAAATGGCTCCAGCTTGTCTAAATCCGGTTCATCTATGCCAAAGTGAGCCAGCGCATATTGGACACAGGTAGTAATGCCCAACTTAGGATCTGTCAGGGTTCCGTCCAAATCGAAAAGGAGGTATTGTTTCATGTTGCTGCTCCTATGATTTTTGTTTTTCATTTTAACAAAAAAACCGGGGAACTGCAAGGGATGCCGACGAGGCATGAAAAAGGTTGCGGAATTTATCAAAAACTCCGCAACCTGTCTCCGTCCTCATCCATGGTCTTCTCCAACTTCAGGATTTTCACGTCATATCCCACGGCATCGTTCACCTGCACATGAGCCGTCTGGCCTTCCTTCTTTCCCAGCAGCGCCTTGCCCAAAGGACTTTCATTGCTGATCATGTTCTCCAGGGAATTCCCCCGCACCGTAGTAACAATACGGTAAGTCTCCACAGAGCCGTCGTCCACAAATTCCACGGTCACTGTATTGTTGATCCCCACCTCGTCCGCCGCAGACTTATCGGAAATCACCGTTGCTGTCTTTATCATTCGTTCCAGATAGCGTATCCGACTCTCGTTCTGGTTTTTTACTTTTTTTGCCGCATGATACTCAAAGTTCTCGCTGAGATCGCCGTGAGCCCTGGCCGTCTTTACCTCCTCCAGCGCCTGGGGCCTCACCACCAGCTTTCGGTACTCGATTTCCTCCTGCATCTTCTTGATATCACCGGCTGTCAATTCGTTGTTCATATCATTACCCTCACTAATTCTCTTCTTATTGTTCTCTTCTATCATTATCACTCAGCGCATTGTACCAATGGACCGCTTTACATCCCAATCCCATACACAACGGCCACCGCCAGAATAATCTGGATAATGGCAAAGCGGAACACTGTCTGAGTATTGGACCAGTCCCACACCTTCCGCACGTGATCATGAAGAGGTGTCCTGACATTTTTTAAAATCCTTATCTTTAAGAACCGGAGCAGAAATACCTTCACAAGCCCTAATCCGCCGTCCAGAATCAGCACCAGAGCGATGGGGATATAAAGCAGAGGACTGCCCGTCTTCAGGATGGCAATGCTGATAAAAAGCCCCATGGAGCGGGAGCCCGCATCCCCCATCATCAGCTTGCTGGGAGTGGCATTATACCAGAGGTATCCCAGGATACACACTGCAAACAGCAGGATCAGATAAGAAAAATCACTGCCCACATCCAGAAGCCTGTCCACAATATAAATTGTCATAATCGATATGATGGTCAGCGTGCCGGAGAGCCCATCCACACCGTCCGCACAGTTTGTCACATTCACAGAACCCCAAATCAGGATCACTGCCAGAATAGCAAAGAGCGCGGGAGGAACGGTCAACTCCACATCAAACAGAATCACCCGGATCACGTTAGAATTATATCTCAGAAAAGTCATGGCCACCAGCGCAGCAACACAGAGGTCCAGAAATCCCTTTTTATACTCTCCCCAGGGTGTGCTGGAAGCGTCATCCAAAAAACCTGTCATCATACAGATCACAGTCAAGATCAGATAGATTACAATCTCCGCTTTCACAGGCGCAAACAGCAGAGCCGCAGCCACAAATGCCAACACAAAAATAATGCCCGCTCCCCTGGGTTTCCCCGCGGACAGCTTGCCGTCCACGGCATACTCCCGTCCCGCATCCTTGGGCAGGAATCTCTGCAGCTTTGCCGTCGCTGCCACGGTAGCACCGAAAGCAAAAATAATACCAGCTAATGCCAGTAGAGAATCATAGCTGTCTGATAAAAGCTCATGAAACATTGTTGTCCGCTCCAATCATAGACTTTTGATATATCTTTACTCGTTACATCATAGCATAAATCATGCGTTGATGCAAATAAACTTGTCCGCCATTTTCCTTGCAGATTCCCCTATCCTCGCGGAAATGACTTCTATATAAAAAGCGCATCCGCCTTAGAGGGGATACGCAATAAAAAATAATGAACCTGGTTTTCAATGATTTTATATTCACCCGTTGAAATTATACAACTCAAGGATGAATAATTAAACTCAACAAACTCTATCTCATTTTGTTTTCTTTGGTCTCTTAGGTTGATGATAGATACCCAAACAGATCGGCGGCCAGGTAAGCATATTCTTTTCGACCTCATTACGAGCCACCTTCTCTACTATCTGCAATACCTTCTTTTAGGTTGTTTGTTGTTTCATCATCATTTACCTCCTGTTTTAATATTTTTGCTCAGCACCTCAGTACCTCAGCACATATTTTGATTAAACCTCAGTTGTAAACCGAGATGCAACCCCTCTTGGTTCCACTGAGTCAAATCAATT
>JAFLRO010000132.1 GCA_022511425.1 Acetatifactor sp. | reverse complement strand
GTTAAAACAAAAAAGTTAAAACAAAAAAGTTAAAACAAAAAAGTTAAAACAAAAAGTAGAAACATAAAAGTAGAAACATAAAAGCTAAAACATAAAAACTAATACATAAAAGTTAATATATAAAAAATTAATACAATAAAGTAAACAAATTAAAATTAATGCGTGTTAATTTAAAATAACACATGATATTAATCGGCAACAATTACCACCACAAACAGGCATGAACCTATGTTATACTGACCTTGTTGCTGAGTGTGGGTTGTAGCCGTTTGGGCGGCGGAATGGGAGGAAATATTGCAAAAGTACCGTGACACTGAGGAAAAGAAGTTGATGCAGGTGGTCTGCAACAAATGTGGTAGGAGCCTGAAAGTGGAGGATGGATGCCTGAAGGAGGGATGCTTTTCTGCCACTGTGGCCTTTGGCTATTTTAGCAGGAAGGACGGCAGCATTCATCATTTTGATCTGTGTGAGGACTGCTATGACAATGTGGTCGAACAGTTTGCATTGCCTGTTGAGGAGGAGACAGCTACGGAGCTTGTGTAGCAAAGCGCACAGACCCTGTCTCCGGTGTACGGTTTGACGAAAGCCAGGTCATGTTGTACACTGGAACAGGGTCTATAAATTTTTGGAAATCTGGAGTAGTGACATGCTGGATGTTTGTTTGCTGGGAACGGGCGGTATGATGCCCTTGCCCTATCGCTGGCTCACGGCGTTAATGTTTCGATACAATGGAAAAAGCATACTGATTGACTGCGGTGAGGGGACCCAGATTGCTCTGCGGGAAAAGGGGTGGAGCCCAAAGCCCATTGATATCATTTGTTTTACCCATTATCATGCAGACCATATCAGCGGTCTGCCTGGAATGCTTTTGACCATGGGAAATGCGGAACGAACCGAACCGCTTCTGTTGATAGGTCCCAAAGGATTAACCAGAGCAGTCAATGCCCTGCGGGTGATTGCACCGGAGCTGCCCTTTGAAATTCGGTTTCAGGAAATTACGGAAACGGAACAGGAATTTTCTTTTGAGGGATTTAGAATTAAGGCTTTTAAGGTGAACCATAGTGTGTTATGCTATGGATATAGCATGTTGATAGACAGGGGAGGCCGTTTTGACAAAGACCGGGCTCTTGAACAGCAGATTCCCCTGAAACTCTGGAGCAGGCTCCAGAAGGGGGAGACTATCGAACAGGATGGCAGGATTTACACCCCGGATATGGTCTTGGGCGAAGCCAGAAAGGGACTGAAAGTCACATATTGTACAGATACCAGGCCTACGGATACCATTACCTCCAATGCAGAAGGTTCCGACCTTCTAATCTTGGAGGGTATGTATGGGGAGCCGGATAAGTTGGTAAAGGCCAAAGAAAACAAGCATATGACCATGTATGAGGCGGCCAGGATTGCCAAAGCAGCCCAGATTCCGGAACTTTGGCTGACTCATTACAGCCCGTCTCTGCTCCATCCGGAGGAATATATGGGAGATGTGCGAAAAATATTTCCGGGAGCAGTGGCAGCAAAGGACGGCAGGACGATGGAGCTGAATTTTGAAGAGGAGTGAGGACTGCGAGCAGCTGTATTGACAGCGGATAACGGCAGAGAAAGCGAGGTAGCATGAAAAAGACTACAACTATTATAATAATCGTACTGTTGATAGTGATTGTGGGTGTGGTAGGAGTGTATGCCTTTATGGCCGGGAAGGCCAAAGATGAACAGCAGAGTGCCGCTCTCACTGCTGTAGAGAAGGTTCTGAGCCGGGATCTGTCCAAAAAGTATCCTGCCACAGTCAGGGAAGTCGTAAAATACTATGCCGAAATTATAAAATGCTTCTATGCGGAAGATACCAGGGATGAGGATTTGGAAGCGCTGGGAATGAAAGCAAGAGAGCTTTATGATGAAGAGCTTCTTATGAACAATCAGATTGAAGACTATCTAATTAATTTAAAATCAAATGTTCAGCAATTCAAGAGCAACAAGCTTACCCTTGCCAGCTACTCGGTGGCAGGCAGCGTCAATGTGGATTACTTTCAGGAGGACGGTTATGAATTCGCCCGTCTGAACTGTACCTATTATTACATGGAGGGCGGTGTCACCAGGTCGGTGGATATTATCTATCTGCTGCGGAAGGAGAACAAGCTTTGGAAGATCTATGGCTGGGATAATGCGAAGAACCTACAAGGACAAGATAATGCGGAGAACATACAAGTACAATAAGCTATTGAATAAAACGGAAATCAGGTAAAGGCGGATTTTGAAATTGGAACAGCAGAACATGGAGGACATATTGATCCTTGCGATCGAGAGCTCCTGCGATGAGACAGCAGCCTCTGTTGTAAAAAACGGCAGAGAGGTGCTGTCAAATGTTATTTTTTCACAGATTGATCTCCATACCAGGTACGGCGGTGTGGTTCCGGAGATTGCCTCCAGAAAGCACATTGAGAAGATCAATCAGGTTATTGAAGAGGCATTGGGGCAAGCGGCTGTGTCCTTGGAAGAAATTACAGCCGTTGCAGTCACTTACGGGCCCGGTCTGGTGGGACCGCTGCTGGTCGGGGTATCCGAGGCCAAAGCTATCAGCTTTGCTACAGGGAAATCCCTTGTGGGAGTGCATCATATCAGTGGTCATATCAGTGCAAATTATATCGAATACCCGGAGCTGGAGCCTCCTTTTATATGTCTGGTGGCTTCCGGTGGTCATTCCCACCTGGTGGTGGTAAAGGATTACGGAGAGTATGAGATTATCGGAAGGACACGTGACGATGCCGCGGGGGAGGCCTTCGATAAGGTTGCGAGAGCCATCGGTCTGGGCTACCCCGGCGGTCCCAAGATAGACAAGCTTTCCAGGGAAGGAAATCCCGATGCCATTCCTTTTCCAAGGGCAAAGATAGCAGAGAATGAATATGATTTCAGCTTCAGCGGTCTGAAGTCCGCGGTGCTGAATTACCTGAATTCCTGTCAGATGAAGGGAGAAGAGATCTGTCAGGCGGATGTGGCGGCCTCTTTCCAGAAGGCGGTCATCGATGTGTTGGTGGAGCACTCTCTTCATGCAGTGAAGGAGTTTGGATATGATAAATTTGCCATCGCCGGTGGAGTTGCCTCCAACTCATCTCTACGGGAAGCCTTCCAGCGGGAGTGTGAAAAACGAAAGATTAGGTTCTATCATCCTTCTCCGGTCTACTGCACTGATAATGCAGCTATGATAGGTACGGCGGCCTATTATGAGTACCGAAAGGGTGTTCGCCATGGCTATGATCTGAATGCAGTGCCGAATCTGCAATTGTAAGAGCATACCGTTCCGGAGCGGAAAGCGAGATCAAAATCAGAATCAAATGGAATGGCTCAGCAAAATTTGAAGTTGGCGAACTGAAATGAGTAATTGATATTTTCTGTGAAATTAAGCATTAAGGGAAAAAGTATTAAAGGAATAAAAGTATTAAGGGAATATAAGTTATAGAGGAAACACAGTATATGAGCGGAGACAGGGAAGGAAAAAAACGCTGTACGGCGGTGATATTAGCCGGGGGCAGCGGGAGCAGGATGAAGAGTGATGTGGCAAAGCAGTTCATGCTGCTTGAAGGCAAACCCCTTCTTTGGTATTCACTCCAAGCAGTGCAGCAGTCGAAGATCATTGACGACTGTATCCTCGTTGCTGGAAGGGCAGATGCGGTTGAAGGTCCTGCGGAAGAGTTGGACTATGTGCGCAGGGAGATTGTGGAGAAATATGGTTTTACCAAGGTGGCAGCTATCGTTGCCGGCGGTTCAGAGCGATGCTGGTCCGTGGAGAATGCTATGGCGCTGATACGGGATTTAAAAGATCAGGGGGGCATTTTGGATAAAACCGAGTATGTTTTTATCCACGACAGTGCCCGCCCTTTTTTAACAGAAGACATTTTGCTCCGAACCTACGAAGCGGTTCAGCAGCATCATGCTTGTGTGGCTGCCATGCCCTCCAAGGATACTGTGAAGCTTGCTGATGAAGAAGGTTTTGCGGCTTCCACACCGGATCGAAGCTGTGTCTGGATCATTCAGACTCCCCAGGTTTTTGACGCAGATCTGATAACAGAAGCCTATAAAAAGCTGTCCCTGCTCTACCGGACACCTGACAGCCAAGTCGATCTCGGTCAGCAAACCGCCTCCAGCTTATCTGAAAGCAAGCCACCCGTCACCGACGATGCCAGCGTTGTAGAGCATTTTACAGACATTAAGGTGAAGCTGGTGGAGGGTTCTTACCGGAATATCAAGATTACCACCCCTGAGGATATGAAGATCGCAGAAGCGCTATTGAAACAATAGATCAGCACAGAATAACTGAGAACTGAGAACAATGTTGAATAAATACATTTACAAAACAATAGAAAGAGCAGGGCAAACAGATGAATAGGATTTTTTGGGCGGGTGATTCCACCGTACAGACAAACAACTATGCTACCTATCCCCAAACAGGGATTGGGCAGGTGTTTTCCATGTTTTTGGCAGAAGGCTACAGCGTGGAAAATCACGGGAAGAATGGGCGCAGCACCAAGAGCTTTATGGATGAGGGTCGCTTGAAGGCTATAGAGGAGAGAATCGGGAAAGATGATTTCCTGTTTGTTCAGTTTGGACATAACGATGAAAAGGTCAACGATCCTGCCCGCTATACAGAGCCCTTCTCCTCCTTTATGGACAATCTGGAGACATTTATCAATGTGGCTCGTACCAAGGGAGCATATCCGGTGTTGATTACGCCTTTGGAACGTCGGAATTTTCAGGAAGAACATCTACTCACACCTGGGAATCATGCCGATTATGTGGCAGCCATGAAGCAGACAGCCGAGAAACATAATGTAGCATTGGTAGATTTATACAGCATGAGCAGAGACGCTCTGGAAAAGGCAGGAGAAGTTAAGAGCCGTAGATGGTATATGTTTTTTGACGAGGGAGAATACAGCACTCATCCTCAGGAGTCAAGAGACAATACCCACCTTCGTTATGACGGAGCGGTAGCCTTTGGAGCAATGGTCGCAAAAGGGCTGAGAGAGCTTGGAGGTATTTACAAAGAGATTATTGATGTAGGTATAGATTTTAAGGTTTTATGATATAAAGATATGTAATTGAATGGTTAATTTAATGGTCAATTAAATGGTTAAGTAAATTTATAAAAATGTTGTTGACATAAATAAAGCTTTTTGATAGAATAACTGTTGCCGTCGAGTTTGACGGCACGCTTGGAGAGATATCGAAGTGGTCATAACGAGGCGGTCTTGAAAACCGT
>JAFLRO010000131.1 GCA_022511425.1 Acetatifactor sp. | reverse complement strand
TTCTTTCCCAGATATCAGATGACGGATCGTCTTCCCGGATCGGTGGAGCGGGTCTACCGCCTGGCGGACGAAGCCAGAGCATATTTGACTTATGTTTACACCGGAAACTGCTGATTATGAATCTGTGGGAAGATGCCTCCCTCCGCACAGCGGCATGACCTGCTGATAAAAGAAATTGTCGTGAGAAGGTGTACGACAAAATGAAATGGGAATATAAGCAATTCAGATTGGACAAGTAATTCTGCTTGTCCTTTTTTCTTTCTGAACTATAGTGCAAATTCGTTGGACATTTATATTACGTGGTGTTATACTAAAGCGAATATAGTAGCGTATAAAGGTTCTCTGCAAGAGGGGGCACCGGTTGCTTACAGATGCCCAATATATGTTCCAGAGGGGTATAAAAATTATGCTAAAAGGGATACATATGACAGATAATAAGCGGGCTGTTTTTAAACTGCAGCAGCTTTTTACCGCGATAGTGGCGGCAGTCCTTATCGGTATTATGGTCATAAATATTCTGCTTATGAATGATATAGTGACACAGCAAACCGAAGAAATCGGACAGATGCGACTGCAGAACATTGCATCCGGACTCCAGATGTCGCTGACACGAGCGGAGTTCACACTGACTCGGATATCCACCCATATAGAAGAAATGATCCAAAGCGGAGCATCAGAGGAAGAAATCCGAAGTTTCATGACAGAGCAGCGGGACATCGAATACAGTCTGTCAGACGGGATATGCCTGAATGTTTTCTGTGTCGTGGACGGCGTACTCATGGTATCGGATATGGTGACACCTGAGGATCTTGTCCTACAGGACCGCAGCTGGTATCGCGGGTTGCTGGCAGTCGGAAAGGGAAATGTCTATATAACCCCTACCTATGAAGATGCCATGAGCGACAATATGTGTTTTACCATCGCGATCATGCTGGAGGACGGATCTATGATTGCCCTTGACTACAGCGTGGCGGAAATTCAGGACTATATCAATAAAATGGGCAGCGACGCATATGGCGACGCGATGATCGTTGACGCCAACGAGGTCATCGTGGGATATACAAATCCTGATATGATCGGAAAAAAGCTCTCCTCAGAGCTGCCACAATATCGTGATGTATTTCTTCGGGCAGTTGCGTCAAATGAGGAAAATCTGTCCCTGCGGACTTCCGCCAGCGGAGAGGACAGCACGGTGTTCTGCAGTCGGACGGAAAACGGCTGGTACATGATGTGCAGCGTCAGCAATTCAGAGCTTTACCGCGAAAACTATAGGCAGATATTTCGTAATTTCCTCGTTATGCTTTTATTGATACTTGCCATGGCGAGCATCTATTTCATGAGAGGAAGCGTGCAGCGGCAAGCAGAACGTGCCCGAAAAAGAAAAGAGCGTGCCGCAAAAGCTCAGGAAAAAAGCAAAAAGACTGACCTCACGGTCAAGGATCAGCGAAAATATCAGTTCGGTATCACCAGTATTTTCGTTATGACGATGGCTGTGGCCATATTTGGCACCTCGACAATGGCCATCAACGAAAGCCAGCTCAAGATGGAGGATGAGCTACAGGAATACCATCTTGAGGTCGCTGACTGGGTTCTGGAGCAGAAGAGCATACTGGATATGTTCGTCAATGTGGTGGCGGCAAAGCCGGAGCTGCTTCGGGACTACGAAGAAACGGTAGAGTTCCTGGACGACATTACAAAGCATTATCCAAAGATTTCCGTCACCTATATTGTGAACCCTGATTTCCACCACGGACATACGGTGGTCATGAACAACGGATGGGTGCCTGATCCAGACTTTGTGGCAGAGGAACGCTCATGGTATATCGGTGCACTGATGGCGGAGGACTTTTACATCACGCAACCGTATTATGATGCAAGGACAGGCGGGTACTGTGTCACCTTCTCCAAGGTTGTAAGATCTGACGGCGGGGAGTTTTATGGTATATTCGGTATCGATTTTTATCTGGACGTGTTGACGGACATTCTCGGTGAGAGTTACTCGGAACAGGGCTACGCATTTCTGGTGGACAGGAACGGGTATATCATCGAACACCCCAATTCAGAATACGAGTTTTCTGATGCTGATTCGGTCAATATACACGAGCTGGTTTATGACAAGCTGTACAGCGAGACGGGAATGGTAGTGCTTAAGGATTATGATGGAAAGTACAAGGTATGCGCGTCCATGGACGAACATGTCTCCGACTTTCGAATCGTAGTGGTAAAGGATTGGTGGAGCATATACGGCAATGTGCTTCAGTATGCAGTGCTTTTTCTGGGGTTGTTCGGAGGTTGTATTCTGGCGGTTAATGTAGTCATCAATAAGATGATACAGTGGCAGTCGAAAGCCAACGATAACCTGAAGGAGGCGGCTGAATCTGCGATACGCGCGGAACAGGCAAAGACGCGCTTTCTATCAAACATGTCCCACGAGATCAGGACACCGATCAACGCGGTGCTGGGCATGAATGAGATGATACTCCGCGAGTGCGAGGACGATCAGCTCCTCTCTTATGCAGAAAATATCCAGAATTCCGGCAAGACACTCCTGTTCCTGATCAATGACATCCTTGACCTGTCTAAGATCGAGTCCGGCAAGATGGAAATTGTTCCGGCAAAGTACGAGATAGCGGACGTAATCATAGATCTGTGGAATGTTATTTATTTACGGGCGCAGGAGAAGAGTCTGACGGTCGACTTTTTATTGGAGGAAACATTGCCGCGGACACTTTTTGGGGATGATGTGAGGATCAAGCAGATCGTGACGAATCTGCTCACTAACGCTGTAAAATACACGCCCAAAGGCGGCATAGAACTGCATGTATCCTATGAAAGAACTGGGGAGGACAGGATAAATCTGGTCATATCCGTGAAGGATACGGGTATGGGGATCCGGCAGGAAGATATAGGGAAGCTGTTTGAGAGCTTTCAGAGGTTAGACGAGGAGAAGAATCGGAATATCGAGGGAACCGGTCTGGGCATGAGTATTACAATGTCGCTGCTTGAGTTGATGGATGGCGACATGAAAGTGGAGAGCGAGTACGGGAAGGGTTCCACGTTTACGGTTACGGTACCACAGAAGGTTCTCAGCAGTGAGCCAACGGGTGACTTTGAGTCTTTGATGGGCAGGCAGAGATCGAAAGAGGTTCAGAAGCGGGAAAGCTTTGAAGCACCGGATGCAAAAGTTCTCGTGGTCGATGACAACGAAATGAATCTTGTCGTATTTGAGGCGCTTTTAAAGCGCACAAAAATGAAAATTGTCAAGGCGGATTCCGGTAAGAATTGTCTGGAGCTTGTAAAAAAAGAGTCCTTCCACATTATTTTCATGGATCATATGATGCCGGAGATGGATGGAATCGAGACACTGCACGAGATCCGGAAACTTACTGATTTCCCCAATGAGAAGACACCTGTGATTGCCCTGACGGCAAACGCGCTCTCCGGGGCGAGGGATTTCTATTTGAAGGAAGGTTTCGTGGACTTTTTGACAAAGCCCATTGACGCGGATCTGCTTGAGCAGATGATTGTTGCTTATTTGCCGGAGGAATTGGTAAAAGATGCAGGGCAGGACATGACAGAGCATGCCCCGTTAGAAAATGCAGCAGTAGAGCAGCCAGATACACAGGAGACGGTTTTGCAGGATGATCCAAAGAGGGATAAACTGACCTGTCTGGAAGAGAAGGGCTTTCATACGGAGGCCGGTTTGCAGTACTGCCGCGGTAACTTTGACTTTTATGAGCAGATGCTTGTCATGTTTGCGAAGGAAGCGGAGGGCAAGATAACAAATATTGATGCCTCATATCAGGAGGGGGATATTAAGAATTACGAAATTCTGGTGCATGCCTTGAAGAGCTCATCTAAACTATTGGGAGCAGTTATCCTCTCAGATATGGCAAAGGATGCAGAAGCTGCTGCAAAAAATCAGGATATATCTTACATCAGGGAAAACCATGCAGAACTCATTGTTAAATACCGTGAAACGGTGCAGTGCATTATAGGTGCGCTGGGGCCTGCTGAGGCGGCTTCACCGGAAGAGGACTCGGCAGCCGGAACAGAGGTATCTAAGGATGAACTGCTGGAACGTTTATCGGAGTTAAAGGAAAGTCTTGATACCTTTGAAGCGGATAAGGCGGAAAACATACTTGCAGAAATGAGCGGGTTTGTATTTCAGGGCAAATCGGTCAGGGAACTTCTGCGTGATGTCAGAAAGGATGTGGAGGACTTTGAACTAGGTGCGGCAGCAGAGAAAGTGGGAGTGCTGATTGACACAGCACAGGAATAAAAGGAATAATAGGATGGAATCTACAGTATATGCGATTGCAACAGAATGGAACGGTTTTTATGGCTAGTACAATGATAGGAAAGACAATTGCTCTTTTATGCATTTATAGCTATAATGTTACTATGCAACAAACCTGTGTATAAATTGTCAACAATATTTTGGGCGATGAGTAAATGCGCGTGAGCGGCCTGAAATCGGGAGAAAATGCCAAGAATCTAGATTATCAGAAGAGAGAGGTAAATGTATATATGTACGAGCAGGAGAAACAGAGAGCCATACATCTTACGATTTTGTTCTACAATACCATCTTTTTATTTGTATTAATAGGTGGGGCTATTGTTCTTAAATGGGAAAGTGGTCCTGTTGTACTGCTCTTTTTAGGAATTGTTGCAAGCTGGTTGATGCATATTACAGGAAAAATTCCTGAGACCAGTAGACTGTGGTTGTATTTTATTTTTTCGATGTTGACATTTTTCTTCTATGGAATCCATGAGAGAGGCATCGATGACCTGGCTCCCGTTATGATTATATTTATTCTCATTTATACTTCTACGGAAGAGCGTATTTTTGTCAGGCTTTGTGCCATAACCTATTACCTGACCCTGTGTTATGACTTTGTGTTTGTAATTCGTAATCCCTTTGAACTTCCGACACAAACGATGGCAAGAATCATATTTCATATTGTGATTATTTTTGTAGCAGATCGATTAGCAGAGACAATACTCCAAAGGCGCAGGAAAGAAAGGGAAAAAACGGACGAAAAGATATCCCATTTGGAAGAAGCCAACCGAAGTGTGGAGGATTTTCTGGCAAATGTGTCCCATGAGTTACGTACTCCGATTAATGCTGTGACCGGAATCACGTCTGTGATGCTCAAAAATGAAGAAAATACGGAGAAAAAGAAAGATATACTCTCAATCCAGATGGCAGGAAACAGGCTGTTCAGTCAAATTGAGGATATTCTGGATTATACGGAAATAGACACCGGAAGGATTATGGTCAGCGAAGAGAACTATATGATTTTCTCTCTGATCAATGATCTCATTGTTGAGAATCGGATGGCGAAATGGGATAAGGATTTGGAATTGATTTTTGATATTGATGCCGGTATCCC
>JAFLRO010000130.1 GCA_022511425.1 Acetatifactor sp. | reverse complement strand
ACCTTCATAGAGCAGGATTCCGTCCTCTTGGTACAGCTTCCCCGTTCCTTCATACTGTCCTCCGGCAAACTCTCCCGAATACTGAACATTTCCATTTTGATAAAAGCTTACCCCCATGCCGGAGTACTGATCTGCCAGGAATTCTCCCTGATATATCAGATTCCCTTCCCAGTCATAAAGCGTACCCAGTCCGTTGATCTTCCCCTCTGTCAGAGTGCCTACAAAGATTACATTATCCGTTTCCAGATCCCCAACCAGCCGCACTTTCCCAGTATATCCTTCCATGTCCTGAGAATGGATGACCATGGTCTTAGTCAGGAACCGGGATTGCACCCAGGGAAAAACAATCACACCCACCAGACACAGCAAGACTACAAACGCCGCAAAGGCGATGGCCAGCTTTATCAACAGATGTCGCTTACTCTTATCCGCTTTAGTAGTAGTATCCATATACAATCCTCCATTCGTGAAATCAAACACAAAAAGATACAAAAGAACTCGCAAATCGTCGAATGTATTTTAACACGCTGAGGATTTAAAGTAAAGATTATCCATCCTGGAACCCCATGGCTTAGCGCTCCTGGAACTCCACCATATACTCACGGAACCGCAGGGGCAGCATATTTCTTTGAAGCTCCAGATTACGCCGCTCCCGGATAGCGATGGTCCGGCAGAAATGACGGAACAGTTCCTGGTACTGCCCTTCTTCCTCCGACAAGTGCAGCGCAGGATGCACCGCTTCCTCCCCTTGAAGCAGGTACCACTGTCTGCCCGCAGGATGGATTCCAAACAGATTCCGCTTTTCGTCGTACAACACAAAGTTCTCCATGGGAAGCCTATCCGCAAAGTGCGGCATCAGAAAAGTCAGTACATTATTCTTAGGTCCTATTGCGGAATAGAGAACTTTTCCTTCCAGCTCCTGAAAGCGTACAAATCCCTGGAGATGCTGAATTTCCCGGGAAGCTCCCCGCGCCAGGGAAAAGGCCTTGTGCACATTGTCCTCCGCCAGGTTATCAAAGAGATGCCCCGGTCTGCTGCCGCGCCGCAGCCCGTCCACCACCGTCCGGTATACCGCCTGTGCCTTTCCGGGATCCTCAGCAGCCAGTGCCATACACAGGAATACATAATCATCCTCCCCGAACCGCTTATGCAGTGTATTGATTACCTTGAGTGTGCGTTGTCTGTCCGGCTCCACTCCTATATACTCCGCAAAAAGCATGGGCTCATCCGTGAAACTTAGGACTGTGTCACTGTGATCCCGCTTATCCTCATATGCTCTGTAAATCCCAGTAAAAACTCCCTCCAAGGAATCTTCACAGACATATACGATCATTCCGTTCCTCCATCCAGCATCTTCATCCTGTTCCACTATCCACTGTCTGCTCACAAACGACACAAACAGAACATTTCAATTACCTCACTGTCTCTCACAAGCAGCACGAACCTCCCTTTACAGTTGTCCCACTGTCTCTCGCAAACGGCACAAACTGCACTTTACAATTGCCCCACCGCACTCTGTAGTTGCTCTGCAGCACTCACAGGCTTGGTAAAGCTGCTGTCGTCAAACAGTGACATCTGCCGATAGGTCATGCCGTCGCTTCCAAACTTCACCCGCTCCTGCGCATCCGTCAAATTCCTGACAATATAGTCCTCCTCCAGCTTCACAGGGTACATCATTTTGCCACTGCAAGTAATAAAATATAATGCCCGCTTCAGAACTACTCCAATCTTTTTCAAGTCATGAAAGGTGAGATTTGTACTCCTTCTGGCCGCCACAATCCGCTGGGCACTCTTGACTCCAATCCCCGGCACCCGCAACAGCTTCTCCAGGGGCGCCCGGTTGACCTCCACCGGAAACTGCTCCAGATGCCGTACTGCCCAGTCCTCCTTGGGATCCAGCATCACATTGAAGAAAGGCCGCCTCTCGTCCAAAAGCTCTGATGCCTGAAAGCCATAAAAGCGCAGCAGCCAATCCGCCTGATACAGCCTGTGTTCCCGCAAGAGCGGCGGTCCTCCCGGCAGGGCTGGCAGCTCCTTATCCCCCGTCACATTCACAAAAGCTGAGTAGAACACCCGCTTTAGGCTAAACTTCTGATACAGGCTCTCCGCCACGTTTATAATCTGCCAGTCGCTCTCCGGGGTAGCTCCGATAATCATCTGGGTAGCCTGCCCACCGCCGACAAATGTCGGGGCATTGCGGTACAGCGCAAGTTCGTTTTTATTTGCCTGGATGCCGGTCTGAATTTGGCGCATGGGGGTCAAAATATTCTTTCGATGCTTGTTTGGAGCCAGAGCTCTCAAGCCTTCTGCCGTGGGAAGTTCCAAATTGACGCTCATCCTGTCCACCAGAAATCCCGTACACCGAATCAGTTCCGGATCCGCACCGGGGATTGCCTTCACATGGATATAGCCGTTAAAGCCATATTTACTCCTGAGCAAACTGATGGTCAGGTAAATCAGCTCCATCGTATAGGAAGGATTCCCAATAATACCGGAGCTTAAGAATAAACCTTCTATATAGTTCCTGCGGTAAAACTCCATAGTCAGTGAACAAATCTCCTCCGGGGTAAAGGTAGCCCGGGGAATATCGTTAGAACAACGATTCTGACAGTACTTGCAGTCATAGATACACTCGTTGGTCATCAGAATCTTCAGCAGAGATATACATCTGCCGTCGCTGCTGAAGCTGTGACAGATGCCGGCTGACACGCAGTTGCCAATGCTCTTCCCATTGCCCTTGCGCTCCACACCGCTGGAAGTACAAGCCACATCGTACTTGGCGGCATCAGCCAGTATTTCCATTTTGTCCATCAGGGATTGCTCCCCGCCCGTGGTAAGATAGTGCATGGTTTCCCTCTTTCATAAACAGAACATTTGTTCTAAATAAGAATAGCACATATGTTCTTTTTTGACAAGTACGATTCAACAATTATTCCTGACAAAAAAAAATGTTGCAAAATTCACAAAAAAGCGGTTAAATGATAGAGACAGCTGCATATGCTGTTCAGACAGTTATTTCAAAAGCAGAGAAAGCAGGAAATAAGAATATGCCAAACAGTATCATTCCCGAAAACTACACCTCCCACCTGAACCTCTACGAGACCCAAGTGGCCATCAAGACCGTGAAGGACTTCTTCCAGAATCTCCTGGCGGAGCGCCTGAATCTGTTAAGAGTGTCCGCACCCCTTTTCGTAGATCCCTTATCCGGTCTCAACGACAACCTAAACGGCGTGGAGCGCCCCGTAAACTTTGATATCAAATGTCAGAACGGCAGAGAGGGCGAAATCGTCCAGTCCCTGGCAAAGTGGAAACGCTATGCTCTGAAAAAGTATGGGTTTTCCGTGGGTGAGGGTCTTTATACCGACATGAGTGCCATCCGGCGGGATGAGGAGACGGACAATATCCATTCCATTTATGTGGATCAGTGGGACTGGGAGAAGATTATCTCGAAAGAAGACCGCAATCTTGAAACTTTGAAGGAAACTGTCCGCAACGTATACAAGGTGTTGCGGAAAACAGAAAAATACCTTGCTATCCAGTACGATTACATAGAGGAAATCCTGCCTCACGACATTTTCTTTATCACCACCCGTGAGCTGGCAGAGATGTTCCCCGACTACACTCCCAAGGAGCGGGAGTACTATATTGCCAAGGCAAAAGGCGCGGTCTGCGTCATGCAGATCGGCGACGCACTGGAAAACGGCAAGCCCCACGACGGACGGGCGCCGGACTATGACGACTGGGCACTGAACGCGGATATCGTGGTATACTACCCCGTTCTGGACATTGCCCTGGAACTGTCCAGCATGGGTATCCGGGTGGATAAAAAGGCTCTGGAAGAGCAGCTTCAGAAAGCGGGCTGCCCGGAGAGAGCGGAACTTCCCTTCCACAAGGCTGTGCTGGCGGAGGAACTTCCCTTCACCATCGGCGGCGGAATCGGTCAGTCCAGGATCTGCATGTTCTTCTTGCGAAAGGCCCATATCGGCGAGGTACAATGCTCCCTCTGGCCCGAGAATGTTATGAAGACGGCAGAAGAAAAGGGCTTGCAGCTGTTATAAGCTGCAGGCCCTTCTTGCTCCGCCTATTCTCCGGACTTTAGACATATGGTGACAGTTCCTGATATTAAAATGTACACCAGGTATATTCATGCGTCAAGCTTACTGTTAAACAATATATTCAGCTTTCTCGTCAAAATATCTTTGTCAATGGGCTTGACAACATAGTCCTTTACGCCGCCTGTCACTGCTTTCAATACCTGTTTCTTTTCACTGTTTGCTGTAAGGAAAATGACCGGAACGCCCTCTAAGTGTTCCATCTTCTTAATCCGTTCCAATACATCATATCCGTTCATTTCCGGCATTTCAATATCCAAAATGATCAGATCCGGTATTTTATCCTTCTGCACCAAATATTCAAGAGCCCTCGTTCCGGTCGAGAACGGATGCAGCTCGTATTCATCTTTATCCAGTGCATTCTTAAGCATTTTCAGTACAACATTGCTGTCATCCACTGCCACAATTCTTTTTTTAGAATCCACACCAATTACCTCCACTCTTCCTTCAGCAAACTAAGCGCCGCATCTTCATCAAATTCATCCTCCAGAGCGATCAACACATTTTTTATACGCTCATACATATCCTGCTCCAAGGGATTACTGATCCAGTCTTTGAGTTTCTCTATGGCCTGATCTGTCTCAAAATCATCCAAAAGTGCAATAACTTCTTCCAAATCGCTCTGCGTAAGCTTCAATACTTCACCGCCATTGTCTTGCACCATACCATATTTATCATCCTCTGCACGGTATCTGCCGTAAAACTCCTGTAAGCCGTTAAGCGCATTATCCCACGCAGCAATGAGCTCATCCCAATGTGTCTTCACATAATCAATCTCTCCGGCTTTGCTCTTCATTTCATGCTCATAGGCGATATCTGCAAGCTTATCTGCTCCCACTGCCCTTGCGTTACCCTTTAAGCCATGTACAAAAATAGCATAATCTTTCATATTCTGTTCTGCTATGAATTGCTGCATTGTGTCCTGTTTTTTACGATTCTTCAGAAACAGATCCACAACGTCCAAATACATCTCCATATCGCCCTTGACCAGGGATAGACCATTCTTTACGGAAATATCCCCATTTATTTCCATGAGCGGTATTTCCGCATTGTCCGCCTCAAGGGCATCAAGACTTTCCTTTAATTCCAACAGTGTCTCGATCAGCCCATTCTCGGGCGCCTCTGTTTCGGTCGCGGAAGCCTCCTCCGGCGGAACCTGTCCATCAGAACTTATCGCTTCTAAAATATATTGCACTGTTTCCCGATACTTGTCAAGGAGTTCCTGATATTTTTCCCTGATGCAGGCTGCTTCCGGATTCTTTGCATCCTCCTCAGCATCCTTCGTCATCTTTGAGAATATGTCGGCTCCCACCGTTTTTGTATGGGAGTTTTCCGTTTGTTCTGTGATCTGCACCAACTCTTCCGGTAAATAGGATAGAATCATCTGCTCCAGAAGATTCGCATCAATCGGCTTTGTCAAAAAGTCCGTGAAGCCCTCCTTCAGATACAGCTCCTTGGCTCCGGAGAGTGCATTTGCTGTCAAAGCAATGATTGGCGTCTTCTCATTGGGAAAATGCTCAAGTTTCTGTATCTCATGCAGTGTCTCAATTCCGTCCATCTCCGGCA
>JAFLRO010000013.1 GCA_022511425.1 Acetatifactor sp. | reverse complement strand
GCGCCAACCGGCTGACCTGCCCGGTCCAGAATCCTGTCAATTTTGGAAAGCTGTATACCCAGAGGGGTCACAAGTTTATTCTCAAACAGGTCGCCCCACTGGAACAGCGTGATCTCATTGGGGCGGGAAAGCGCGGTGAGGTATCCCTGCTCCAGATAACAGTCAATGGGCCAGCAGGAGTATGTGTCGAACCAGCCGCCACCGTTTCTGCCCGGCGCAGCATTTTCCATATAGCGCATCAGTGAATAGCTGAGATAGTGCGGCAGATGCTGGTCAGTGTGTGCCGTATTCCTGGTCTCGGTACCTGTATAAATGTAATCGAAGAGTTCTCTCTGCCTTTCGGGATAGTATCCGGTCTCGTGATAGGATTCTCTCCAGTTGGGGTATTTGATGGTCACCTTGACATTTGGATTTACTTTCCTGGCCGGTTCCAGGATCAGATTTCTGGAGACCTCCTCCATCTTTGCAGCGCGAAATTCTACCCAAGTGCGGTCGCCCTTTTCGCGGATGCAGTCCTCACAGCGGCAGGCCGTAAAGAAAAAGTCGTCCAGTATGAATTCATCAAATAGGCCTGCGGTATATTCTACAATCTGTTTCAAGCGATTCCTCATACCCGGATTGGAATAACAAAAAGTGTGAAAGAGCCGTTGCCTTTTTGCGTCTTCCTCACACAGGTCGGGCGTTACCGTGGTAATGCCGCCGGCGACCTCAACGCCTCGCCTGCGGAAGAAATCCACAAAAACCTGCATATGTTCCTTGTCCACCGTGGTGTTTCCGCGGTAGGTCTCCAGATAGACCTTATCAACGCCCACATATTTTTCCAGATACGCCCATTCTTTTTCCAGGCGTTCCTCATCCAGATGGGAAAGTGTCTGAGCGGTGCAGTAGATTGCCATTTTAAAATGATTGAAATGCCCCATAATATCCTCCTCTTTCACACAAGTTGGTTATGTTTTTAATATAGTACCTTCCCTGTACGGTTGCAATACATTTTTATAATTACGGAGAATAAGAAGGGCGCTTTTAAACGGACGTTGTGTTACGCTGAAAAATATAAGAAACTGTAGCAATAATAAGTTAATGGAGCTGGCTATTCGTACAATATCGCAATAAGTTTTCGCTCACATATTGACATATATTGCGACACAATGTATCATTTTGATTGTTGTTATAAGAGATTTCGATATAAGAGATGTTGCCCCGCGGAGTTGCATACTCTGCGAAGAAAACGGAGGATTCGACAGATTTTGAGTAAGTATGGACTGATGAACCAGATTAACAAAGAGAAATTGATAGACAAATTCATATATGAATTGCCGATTCTTCGGGCGAGGATTGATTTGACACAGGATGAAATCAGTGAGATCGCCGGGATATCCCGTCAGACATATTCAGCACTGGAAACAAGGAAACGGAAAATGACGTGGAGTAATTTTATGGCATTACTTTTTGTTTTTTATTTTAATCCCGCCACAAAGGAGGCTGTTGAAAATGCAGGAGTGTTCCCTGATGAGTTAAAGAGTATTTTGCAAATGAACCATAGACTGTAATAAATAGAAGTTTTGGAGTGTAAGCGTATGTTTCATCTATTTGAAAAAATTAAAAAAAATGAGGTCTACGTGATTGCTGAAATGAGTGCAAATCATGGTGGAAGTTTGGATAATGCGTTAGAAATTGTAAGGCAGGCGTCAAATGCCGGAGCAGACTGCTTGAAAATACAGACATATACTGCTGACTCAATGACGATTGATTGCGATGACGAGCCATTTCATATCAATGGTGGGTTGTGGGATGGCTACAAGCTGTATGACTTATATCAGGATGCATGTACTCCATATGAATGGCAAAAGGAAATCAAAGAAGAATGCGAACGATGCGGCATTGACTTCTTGTCAACGCCCTTTGATCGACACGCTGTTGATTTTTTAGAGTCTATCGATGTAGAGGCCTATAAAATAGCAAGTTTTGAATTGGTGGATATTCCCTTAATTGAGTATGTAGCGTCAAAAGGAAAACCAATGATTATCTCATGTGGAATGGGAGACGTTCAAGAGATACAGGATGCGATAAATGCGTGCCGTAAACTGGGGAATGATCAGATTGTTTTACTTAAATGTTGCAGCGAATATCCGGCAAACTGGGATGATATGCATCTTGGAAATATTGCAGATATGAGGAACAGATTTGGAACGTTAGTGGGTCTTTCTGATCATAGTTTTGGAAGTATAGGCGCTATCGTTGGGGTTACGCTGGGTGCTTGTGTTGTAGAAAAGCACATAAAATTAGATGGAATAATAAGTGCAGATAGCGAATTTAGTATGACCATAGATGAATTTGCTAATATGGTAAATGATATTAAGACAGCCAAAAGAATAGCACAGGGTCCAACATATGAATTATCCGAGAAAGAAAAATCTTCTACCGTTTTTAGAAGAAGTATTTTTGCAGTAGAGGATATCGCTGCCGGAAGTGTATTTTCTGAAAGTAATATTCGGGTCATAAGACCAAGCAATGGGCTCCCGCCAAAGTATTATAAAGAAATACTTGGAACTTGCAGTACGAAAGATATTAAAAGAGGTGAGCCAATTCGCTGGGAAGATATAAGTAATACGAGTTTCGACGAATCAAATGATGCGTATGAGTTGAGAAGTGTTGAGCCAGATGATATTAATCTGCTTTTTACATGGGCAAACGATCCTTTAATTAGAAAAAATGCTTTCCATACGGAACAAATCAAATTTGAGGACCATAAAAAATGGTTTACAAAACTTTTAAACGATCCATCACAGAAGCAGTACATTTTCATGAAAAATGGCCAACCTATAGGGCAGATACGGTTTTCCATATCAGATGATAGAGCAGTAATTGATTACAGTATTGCCCCGGGAAAGCGTGGATTTGGATATGGGAAAATCATGATTAATCTTGCTAAAACAAGATTTCATGAAGAATACCCCACTATCAAGAAATTGATAGGTCAGGTTAAAAAAGAAAATCGTGCATCAAGCAAGTGCTTTGAGGATTGTGGATTTGAAGAAGTGTTCTATCAGTTTGAGTTTGATTATAAGGAGTAAGTGTTGTGGGAAAGTATGTGATTGCTACAACAAAATCATGGAATATTGATAATGTACAAAAATTAAAATCAAAATATCAGGATGAAGAAATTTTTTTGATAACTGAAAAAGAGGATTTAACAAAATGCTATCTGGAAGAAACAAAACCGAAATATGTGTTTTTTCCTCATTGGTCATGGATTATACCACCTGAAATTTATGAGAATTATAGGTGTGTTGTTTTTCATATGACGGACTTGCCCTATGGACGTGGTGGGAGTCCGCTTCAGAATCTCATAGTTCGAGGTATTTACCAGACGAAGGTTTCTGCAATAGCTGTCGAGGAAGGAATGGACACGGGAGCAATTTATTTTAAGGAACCAATGGATATTAGTTCTGGAAATGCTGATGATATTTTGACAAGGGTTTCAGACATTGTCTTTGGGAAGATGATTCCCAGGTTCATTGGCAAAGAGCCTGTACCAGTAAAACAGGAGGGGGAAATAGTTGCTTTTAAGAGAAGAACCCCTGATGATAGTGAAATACCGGATGGATTGTCACAAAGACAACTCTACGACTATATACGAATGCTTGATGGAGAGGGTTATCCAACTGCCTACAAAGATGTAGGAGATTTAAGGATATATTTCAGAAACGCACAACTTGTTGGTGATACAGTACGCACAGAGACATCAATTATCAAGAGGTAAAGAAGAATGGAAAAAATTTTGGTTGTTGCAGCACATCCGGATGATGAATTACTGGGATTGGGTGGCACAATTAGGCGTCTTGCTGATTCCGGCAAAGAAATTCACGCTGTTATCTTGGCCGAGGGAATCACATCAAGAGCTGAAACAAGAGATGAAGCAGACATGAATGAATTAAAAGAACTTCGTGAGGATGCTCAAAATGCAGCTAATGTTGTGGGTTATAAAAGTATTGAGTTTCACGATTTTCCTGATAATAGGATGGATGAGGTGGACTTGCTGGATATTATTAAAGTTGTCTCTAAATATGTTGAGAAATACAAGCCCGACACCATTTTTACACATCATCATGGGGATCTTAATATAGACCATAGAAGGACGTGTGAGGCGGTGCTTACAGCATGTCGCCCAATTGGAGATTACAGTGTCAAAAGGATATATGCCTTTGAAACTCCAAGCAGTACAGAATGGAATTATATATACAGTGAGCCGTTTACTCCCAATGTATATTTTGATGTTACAAATACCTTGGAGGCTAAAGTTAAGGGTATGGCTTGCTATCGAAGCGAGAGTACATCATATCCGCATCCAAGAAGCGGGGAAGCGCTTAGGTCTCTTGGAAGATTGAGAGGTAGTAATGTAGGGTTTGAGATGGCGGAAGCGTTTATGCTTATAAGAGAATGCCACTCAGTTGATTCAGAATTATAGAAGACTAGGGAAAAAAATATCTTAAGTTTTCTCAATTAATAATCAGAGGATAAAATGATAATTTTAATAACTGGCGCATCTCATACAGGCAAGACATTACTTGCGCAAAAACTCCTTGAAAAATATAAATATCCGTATCTCTCCATAGACCACTTGAAAATGGGGCTTATTCGCAGTGGGAATACATCGCTTACGCCTACAAGTGATGACCGGGCATTGACGGACTATTTATGGCCGATCGTGTGCGAAATGATTAAAACTGCTATTGAAAACAGACAGAACCTTGTTGTGGAAGGATGTTATATCCCTTTTGACTGGGCGAAGGATTTTGATAAGGAATATTTGTGCGAAATCAAATTTTATTGTCTGGTCATGAGCGAAAAATACATTCAAAACCATTTTGATGCTATCAGCAAGTTCGCAAGTGTCATTGAAGACCGAGGAGAAGATGAGGGGTGGACGATAGAGATGGCGCGCAGAGAAAACGCTCAAATGCTGGAGAAATGCATTCGGTACGGGGCAGAATATATTTTTATTGATGAAGAATACCAGGTTGATATTAAGTTGTAATATATATTCTGGTTTATTCTCGCGAGGATCAGAATACCAATGAGCTAAAGAATATTCAGTGCTTCAGGGGTTTAAGTTTAATACCCTATCAGATTGCTGCGGGGTATTTTGTTTAGATAATTATATATAAAATGAATCGAGGATTGGGGAAAAATATAAGAAGGTTTGAATGCTTTATTGTAGTGGGAGACAAGTAGATATGGAAATTAAGGAGTTCTATAGCGTAGAAGACAAAGAATATTGGCTCGATCAGATGAAAAAGAGCGACTGGGCTGCAGGTCAATTTCTACATGAACTATTAAGCAACAACGAATTAAAAAAATTGTGTGGTGAAACCACAAAAGTATTTTTATTGACAGATGATGAGCAGTTAATTTCATTTTGTACACTTGCAGAGCTGGATGATATAAGAGATACTGATATTGGTCCATGGATAGGGTTTGTATATACTTTTCCGCAATATAGAGGACATCGCTATATGGGAATTCTCTTAGACTTTGCATACGAGGCGGCTAAGGAAAACGGTGCCGGACAAATCTATATCTCCACCGGAGAAACCGGATTGTATGAGAAGTACGGATATTCGTTTTATCAAATGATGAAGGATATGCATGGTGAAGACTCCCGGGTGTATAAAAAGGAGATTGTAGCTGCCTCTTGTGAAGCAATCTCCAGATGATGTTCAAATGATGAAGCCTAAAAAACAATTAGAAATCGATATGGGGGTAAGAAAAGGTGGAAATTAAGGAAGATGATTTGGTTCATCTTATAGATACATACATGGGTTGCGATGGGTATTACATAAAACCTAAATTAGAAGAGAACGGAAAGAGCAGTTTTTTCATTGCCAAAGATAAAGCAAAATCATCTGATGTGAGCGCAAGTTTTGCGACTGTAAAACACGCCATTGGTGTGCAAGAAGAAAAGGAATTGCAAATTTTCACAGGTAAACCCAAAGTAGAATGTGCCGTTTGTGCAGATATACCTAATCTAACGGATATAGATTCGGATATTTTATGAGCAAAGAACTGGATTTGAGTGGTCAATAAAATTCTTGTTTATGGAGTATATGATGAAAAGTTTCTATGCCTATGAGATGAAATATGAAGGAAGAGCGCCTATAATTGATACGGTTGAGATAACCCCATTTTGTGAAAAGTACTACTCTCAATACGAGCGTATATATAATGAATGTTTCTATGAGATGCGTGAAGCATTGGATGTCAAACCATATAACTTTTATTCTGATATTGAGCAGATTAGAGGCAGAATGGAGAACATATTTGTGCTGATGCATGATACGATCATTATTGGCAGCGTGGGATGTTATGGTACGGAGATAGATGATTTGATTGTAAATAAACAGTTTCAGAATAGAGGGTATGGAAGAACATTATTACTGTGGGCCATTCATCATATAAGAACCCATACCGATGAACCTATAACCATTCATGTTGCCGAATGGAACCAAAATGCCATTAGATTATATAAGGAAAATGGATTTGTTGTTACAATAAAAGAAAAGGTAAATTGAGCAGCAAATATTCAATGGGAAAATATACATTACATTAAAATAGGGTATTAGATTATGAGTAAAATTGGGATATTATGTGCATGTGAGAAAGAAGTATTACCATATATAGAAAATATGTGTAATAAAAATACCACAGAATATTCAATGCATACATTTTACAGTGGAAAGATAAATGATGTTGATGTTGTGGCGGTTTTTTCTGGTTGCGGAAAAATTAATGCGGCTATTACAGCTCAGCAATTGATTGACAGATATGGAGTGGATGCAATCATATTCTCGGGTATAGCCGGGGGGATGACAGAGGACATAAATGTATTTGATACGGTTGTCTGTACTGCATCCGAATTTCGTGATACCAATAATGAAATTTACTCCGACTTTCCTATTATGGAAAAGCCCGTATTTTATGCGGATGAACATTTATGTGAAATAGCAAGGTATGCAGCAACGCAAGTAGATTGGAAAATTCATTTTGGGCTTGCTACCACAGGAGATATTTTTACAGATAATATCAGCTCTGATGCGTTATGTATAGATATGGAGACAGCTGCGGCGGCTCATACATGTTATATGTGCAAAATACCTTATATAGCGATTCGTTCTATTTCAGACAACAATACTGATAAAGGGCAGGAAGCAATTAATCGAAATTTTGATAAAGCAGCTGATCTATCGTTTCGCTTTGTAGAAGCAATGCTTGCCTTGATGTGAATTAATGTGATAGATTCCAACTCGACAGAGCAGATGAAAACAATGTTTTGAATGTGGCTCCAAATCTTGACACCCTGAATCTGCGACTATATAATTTCATTATCTAGTGATAGATGAAATAATTTGTGGAAAGGAGATTCCTTTATGATAGTAAAGTGGATAAAAAAGCAACATTCTCTGACAAAAAAGACGCTCTGCGCAGCTTATACCATGAAATAAGCGGCTATGTGCAGAGCGGTGAAGCCGCTTGTTGATTGATATATACTGCACTCTGTTTATAACAAAACTTATAAGGAGTGATCACATGTCATATATCAATGCTGAAAAGGCTCTTCCTGAATGGCTTGTTGAGGCAATCAGAAGCTATGTAGGGGAGGGGCTGATTTATATTCCGCCTATCAACTCCTCACGAAGAAAATGGGGAAGCAAATCAGGTGCAAGACGGATGTTCGATGAAAGAAACAATGAGATCCGAATGAAGAAAATCGCGGGAGTAACTGTTTCACAGCTTGCAGACGAATATCATCTTTCCGAAGATATGATAAGGCGGATCATATGCAGATGAACATATCCCTCTGTCAGTGATGGCAGGGGGATTTTTTGGAATAAATAGTTTAAATGAAATTGTACATTTATCAGGTGACGTTTAGGAGATATAATGAAGTTATGGGAAGTGTTATGAAGGGAGTGGTTTATGATGAATGAATACGCTGAGGCAATCAAACAAGAGGAGATAGAATTCCCTAAGCGATTTGCTTCATATGTGGAAAGAGGATATGGCATTTTATATTATATGGAGAACAATAAGGATTCTTACGACGGAAATCACGCATGTATTTATCCGCACAAGATTACAGATTTAGGGGAGGTTCTGGATGATATTAAAGAATTCTATGGAAAGTTGGACATTCGTGCATCCATATATCACCCATTTCAGAAGGATTATTTTAAAAGCAATGAAGGTATCCTTAAAGCACACGGTTATACATATACACCGGAGGAAGATCACCGGGTCATGCTCCTGACGGAAGAAAATCAAATTATTACTCCTAAACGTCTTTCCATTCGCGTGCTAAATG
This sequence comes from Acetatifactor sp., assembly GCA_022511425.1. Taxonomy (GTDB): domain Bacteria; phylum Bacillota; class Clostridia; order Lachnospirales; family Lachnospiraceae; genus Acetatifactor. The sequence continues at coordinate 37,735 of JAFLRO010000013.1, read as the reverse complement.
AATGGGACGAGCATGTTGCATCGGATATTCTGATACCAAGCGGTGAGCCGTGGGAAGTGGATGTTACAAGGAAACGCATTGAAAAAGAGGGTACCTTTCTTTTTGTTGGATATCTGAATGGGAAAGCGGTGGTATACACGGACATTCATCAGTCAGAGCTTAATAATACGCGCTTTGATTACATTGTTACTGCGAGAGAACATCGTGGGAATGGTTACGCAAGTGAATTGCTGAGTTTCGTTACGGATTACTGTAGGGATAGGAACTTTCCGATATGCTGGCAGTGGGCAGGTCCGTCAGAGCATATTTGCTATTTGTCAGGATTTCGTGAAGCATTTGCGATGGAAGCAGGATATGCAACTGGACCGGAGATAAAATAGGTGGAATTGCGTTTTGTAAGATAAATCGAATAAAAGGAATGAATAACATGAACAAAAGCAATATAGAGGATAAGGGTATGGCAAAGGTAATTCTAATATGCGGCAAGATTTGCTGCGGTAAAAGTACATATGCAGAGCGATTACGCGTTGAGGTTAATGCAGTCATACTCTCTGTAGATGAAATAATGCTTGCTCTTTTTGGACTTTACGCGGGGGATAGGCACGATGAGTATGCTGCGAAAACGAAAAAGTACTTACTGGATAAGTCTGTGGAAATTATTGAGTCGGGTGCCAATGTGATACTTGATTGGGGATTCTGGACGAAGGATGAGAGATCTTCTGTGAAGGAGTTCTTTACGGCAAAGAAAATAGCTCACGAATTCCATTATCTTGATGTAAATGACAAGACTTGGAGAGTGCGTTTGGATAAAAGGAATCATGCGGTATCTGAAGGAAAAGTTAATGCCTATATAGTTGATGAGAACCTGGCTGCTAAATTTGATAGGATATTTCAGATGCCCGACAGGGAAGAGATAGACATGTGGATCGAGTACTGATTTGCAGTTCATTCCTTTAAAAGTGCAGTTTGTTCTTAGTGTTTCGTATTTGTTGATATATGCCGCAATTTATGCTATGATGAAAAATGATGGTAATGTGGAACTAAGGAGGATATTGTACATGAAGACTAGGAAGATCAGCATTTCTGCTCAACTTTTTCTTTTTATACTCGGTGCAGCCGTAATTGTGGCTCTGATTGTGGGAATTGTATCCTATGGCACTATGGGAGTTTTCTTGAGGCAAAAGAGCATGGCTGCTGTTACGGAGATTGCGGTAATTGCCGCTGAAAACGTAGATGGGGAGACTTTTTCCAGAGCAGTAGAAGGGGATGAAGAGGCACTGGAAGAGGTGAAAGATTCCCTTAGCTTTTTCCTGGTGGGTGATTCCGTTACATATATTTACACGCTGATGCCAAAGGATCAGGACCACTTTCAGTTTGTAGTGGATACTGACCCGGATGAACCCGGAGAGTACGCTGAGGATTACGAGGCACAGGATGCCATGTTTGAAGCCATGAATGGGCATTCTTCTGTAACCCGTGAACCGTTTACTGACGAGTGGGGTACCTTTTACAGCGGTTATGCTCCCATTACCTATAACGGAAAGGTGTTGGGTATTGTGGCTGTGGATTACGAGGCATCTTCCATACAGGCTTCCTTAAACAGCCTGGTACGTAATCTTTTGGTGGCAGTGGTGGCAGGTATTGCTGTTGCTGCTCTGGCAGCAGTTGTCATGGCAGTGCGAATGAAACAGAATTTCCAGAAAGTGAACAACAAAATCATGGAAGTAGCTTCTGACGACGGTGATCTGACAAAGGTGCTGGATATCGCATCCGGGGATGAACTGGAAGTGATTGGAAATAATCTGAATCTGCTTCTTCGAAAGACAGGAAATACTGTTAGAGAGATCAAGAATGGAACCGAGAGTATAAGCTCAAAGATGGAGAATATCAATTCTCATGTATCCGATTCTGTGTCACGTATCACAAATATCAGCGACACAGTACAGAACATGGTCGCCTCATCTGAGGAAATTTCAGCATCTATCGGAACTGCAAGCCAGCGGGTTGACTATGTATTTGATGACATTCAGAATATCGTTGATATTGTTGCGACCAATACAGATCATTTGCGCGAGATCAATGTATCATCACAGGAGCTGAATAATACAGCCCAGTTATCTTCCAAGAAGATTGTGGATAACATGGAGTCTATGTCTCAGAATCTGCAAAAGGAAAAGGAAAAGGCGGATGCCGTATTAAGAATTAAAGAATTGTCCGATGCTATTTTGAGTATTTCCGCACAGACCAACCTACTGGCGCTGAATGCTTCCATAGAAGCTGCCAGGGCTGGGGAAGCGGGCAGAGGGTTCTCTGTGGTGGCGTCGGAGATTGGTTCATTGGCCAACAGTACCAATGAGGCTGCTAATGAGATTCAGAAGATGAGTAGTGATGTAGTGGAAGCTATCAGTGGCTTGAGTAACTTAGCTGATAGGATGATGACACTTTTACGGACTGATGTTTCTGAAGATTATGTCAAATTTGGAAATCTTTCCCAGAACTTTACGGATAAGTCGGATAACATCAGTGCATCCATGGAACAGCTGCAGCAGAAGATGGATCGGTATGCGAAGTCGCTGGAAGAGATCAAGGAAGCAATGATGACAGTAAGTTCTGCATCCGAAGGAAACAGCGCTGAAATTGTGAATGTTTCTGAACTGTTGGTTTCCATAGATACGGATATGAAGGATATCGATGAGACCACTGCGGAAACATTTATCTCCATTTCCGCTATGAATAACAACCTGAAAAATTATAATGTTTGATGTAACCCAAGGGTCTGGCCGTCGTCAGACCCTTTATTTTGATATGTTGAGCATATATGCTATAATAACAGAAGACAGGAAGTTGAGTGGATGTGAACCATTGTATTTTTGTGGGTTTACAAAAAATTTAAAAGAAGTATATAAATGTAGTGGAGGAACGGATGATGAACTTTTTCGTCAATGAATTTCAGTATACTCCGGAATTTATTAATGAAAGCGTTGGGGCATGGTGGAAACGAAGATTTAAGAGAGGGTATATCAGCATGATAGTGTGCATTCTTCTTATTATTTCTGTAGCATTATTGCTGAGACAACCCTTATATTTATGTCTGGAAATTCTGCCAATATTGGTCATGATGATAATGAGGCAAAAGACAAAACTCGCTGTTAAGCTGGAAAAAGACAGATTGTAAGTGGTTTGTAAGGATACACCGATGCTTTGCCATGTGGAAATAGGCGAAGACATATTAATGTCAAGTTCACAGAGCGAAAGACATGTTTCGTTTTCGGATGTAGAGGATTTGTTTGAGACGAATAATATGATTGTGATAATGCTGAAAGGAAGCATGACGGTGCCGTTAGCTAAAAGCGGATTTAAAGCGGGAGATGCCGAAAACTGTTTAAATTATCTGAAGGAGAGGTGTTTGCTGAAATTATGATATTGTGCATTGCTCAAGCTCCATGCAAAGTCGTTTAGGGCAGGATTGCATGGAGTGAGATGACTGCTCTGAGACTTTGCAGATTTCAATCATAGGGAAAATTGAAAAGGAGCAAAGTCTATGAAAAATTTATTAAAAACAATTTGGGAAATGAAGACCTTCCTGCTGCTTTGGAGCACACAGGCTTTTTCCGGTCTGGGCAGCGCAATGACAAGCTATACGCTGGTAATCTGGTCTTATACACAGAAAGGTTCTGCGCTGATGACGGCGATTTTGATGGTAAGTTCTTATGCGCCTTATGTACTTTTAAGTATATTCGCGGGAGCTCTGAGCGACAAGTGGAACAAGAAGGCTACTATGCTTGTCTGTGATACCATGGCGGCGCTGACGACGGTGGTAATGTTAGTGCTGCTTCACACTGACAGGCTGCAGATCTGGCAGTTATATCTGATCAACGGAGTGAACGGTCTGATGAATACGGTGCAGCAGCCGGCGTCGGAGGTGGCGGTCACAAGGGTGTTGTCCAAAGAACATTACCAGAGAGTAGGCGGACTGCGTTATTTTTCCAGTTCACTAAATTCTATCATGACACCGGTGATTGCTACAGCTGTAATGGGAATTGCAGGTATGGGTGCTATTGTGGCCTTTGATCTGTTGACCTTTGCAGTGGCTTTTCTGGTGCTGCTGTTTGGTATCCGTATTCCGGAAACTGAGGAGAATGGAGAAGAACAGGAGAAACTTATGGCCTCGGTAAAAAAGGGGATAACCTATCTGAAGAAAGAGCAGGGTATCTTCGGTTTGATCTTGTTTCTGGCAGCCATCAATCTGGTGGCATCTATTTACGATGCAGCCTTTCCGGCTATGATGTTATCCAGAAACGGTGGGAGCGAGGGGCATTGGGCCTGGTAAACGCAGTGATTGGCATATCTACGCTGATAGGTAGTATTCTGGCATCCTTTTCCAAGACGCCAAAGAGTCGTGTGCGAGTGATCTGTAACTGTCTGCTGTTTTCCATGAGTACGGAGAATTTTCTGCTGGCTTTTGGACGAACGCCTATTGTATGGTGTGTCGGAGGTTTTTAGGATGGATTGCGATACCGCTTATGAATACGAACCTGGATGCCATCATGCGGTTGCATGTGCCGGAGAAAATGCAGGGACGGGTGTATTCTGTTCGAAATTCCTTACAGTTTTTTACCATTCCCCTGGGCTATTTCTTAGGTGGATTATTGGTGGATCAGGTATTTGAGCCAATCATGGCAGTGCAGAGAGAGGATAGTATCTTACGTCTGATGTTCGGATCCGGCAAAGGATCCGGTGCGGCGTTCTTATTCTTTGTAATTGCTTTTGCAGGGATAGGAGTGTGCCTGTACTTTAGACGAAATAAACATATTTGGGAATTGGAAGGGCAGATGTAAGATAAATGTTGGCTGCAACCGCTAAGTTGCGACAAATTGGTGGTTCGCAACTGCGGTTGCGTCTATAATGAGGGCGTACTTGATCATGTATTACATCACAAGGAGGTATGCAAATGACATTAGGTGAACAGATCAGGCAGGCCAGAGAAAACAAGAACTTATCTCAGGAGGAACTGGCATCACAGCTGGGGGTCAGCCGTCAGGCAGTGTCAAAATGGGAAAATGATTCTTCTGTTCCTCAGGGAATCAACCGGGAGATGCTATCACAGCTCCTGGAGCTGGAGATTTCCCTGACAGAGGGAGCATTGCCAGGAAAGAGAAGTATAGGTATGTGGCTGGGCTGGGTACTTGCAGCAATACTGTTTTTGATGCTGTGTATCTGCGTGGGGATAGGCCTGCATCTGTTATCTTTTCAAGATGGTCTGGATGGTTCGTCGGAGAATTCAGAGCATTGGTCAGAGCAGTGGGAAGAGCAACGGTGGACGGAAGCATCCTTAACTCCCGCTGTGAAAAATGTGTGGTTTTATGACAGCGATCAGAATATTGTAGGAGATGTGGCGCTATGGTACAATGCAGCGGAGATAGACAGTATTTTGATTCAGTGGGAGGGAGGTACCCCTAGTAACATTAAGGTCTTTTACACGCCCAGTGGAACAGAGATGATGGAGCAGACGGAGCTGCTTATGACCAAGAGTATTCTGGATGGAGATACGGTGGCGCTGCTCAGTGCGGATGTGTTAAAAGAAATTGTCCAGGGCGATGTCTATTTTGAATTGGATTTCGGTACAATGATTGTTTCTTCTAATATCTACAATATTTTCTACGATCCATCTTTGAGCACAGAGATGTGACGTTAAAAGAATTATTTAAAAGAAATGAATGCGAATGAGTCGGTAGAAATATCGGCTCATTTTTCTTTCTAATTGAATATGAGATAGCTGAAGACAATCCAGGGTGTTATAATAACAGAAAAGAGAGCACAAAATTGGAAAAGATATGTGAAAATATGAGAAATGGAATGGTATGGAGGAACGAACTATGGAGCCGATGGATTTAATACGGGATAAGTTTTCGCAAGACTGTACGATTGATACAGTCCTACATCTGGTCATGGCGCATTTTAATCTATCTGAGGAAGAAGCGCAGGCTAAGATTGATGAATACTTTGAAATTGTGGAAGATATATTCTATGCTTATCATGTAGTGACTGAAAGACCCATGCATTTAGGGCAGCATATTGTATTTGACGAAAATAACCGCAGTGGGGTGTATCAGAGAGTGATGGCCCGGCTGGACATTGTGGAAGACATTTATAAAGATCCGAAAAAGTATGAGAACAGAGAGCTTGATTATCCCTTGATGGTTGCGCTGCGGGAGCTGGCACTGGAGGAAGTACGCAAAGAAAAATATCCGGATTATCCGTCACGGCTGGGCTGCCTGTACGTGTCTGAGACATTGCAGGAATCCATACATTGGGCGGATTACTTTGTCAAACGGGGCAGACAGGTATTTCACATTGTAAAGTTGAAGATTAAGGGCAGCAGATTTTTGGGAGATGCCACCAAGTGCTTTGACGGAACAGTGGACAGGGAAGAGAACAGAAGAATGGCAGAAAGGTACTGGGAAAACGGAGAAAATCCCCCTGATGAGCCGCCCATCAAGGAGTACCTTGTGGGCGGGGATATTGAAGTAATAGAAATCGTGAAGGAGTTTTAGGGAACATAAAGTGTCTGTCACACATTTCTTCTGATTCCATTTTTATCAAAGGATTTTTTGAGCGCTTTTTCAGTGAAGAAAACTGCGCCGATTAGTGGAATCATTTGTATTCCACATAAAATTAAGCTAACGATTCCTATTGTATTCTCTGTTTTGCCAATCACGCAGAGCATTACAGTTATCGTGAGCGGCAATATAACCAAGCCGCTTTTAAACCATAGGTTGCCGCTATACTTATGTGCAAAGCCCCATGTATCCTGATTTTTCATGGACATTGCCGTTCTATATCCAAACACACCGTTGATTTGCCTGGGACTGTTATTACAGAAATACCTGCCGAAACCTATCAATGTGAATGGAATCAGTAAATCCATGATCAGCATAAAAATCCAAAATCCCATAAATATTATCCTCCCCTAATTTGGCTTGATTAGATTATTCGCGTCGAGCTGTAAATCAGTCTTATAGAACCGATAGGATGCAGCTGTGCAGACTGCCACCCATACCAGCAAAAGTCCTGTGACGACCCCGAGCACTACAGCCTGATTGAAAAAGATTCCTGCCAGAACCATTAGAAAACCGCAAAGTATACCGGTATATCCCGCGAACCGCTGGCTGTGCTGCCAGACCCGGTCATTCTTCATGCTCCATACCGTGCGGAGCCCAAATAGAGCGTTGTGTGCTGCCTTAGGCATCACATTGCCAAGCACTATGAGCAATACGCCAAAGCCAATACCAGTCAGCTTGTATATATCCGGGGGCTGGTCTGAAGGGCCGTTATAAGTCAAATCATTCACCAATGTAATCAACAGCAGAACAGTCTGCATCAGCTGTATGAGAATCCCGGTGATGACCAGGACTTTTTCATTACGATATTCCTGTTTTTTCCGCTGCTGTTTTGCCAGGAAAAACAGGAGAGCTGCCGGTATCAGATACAACACAGGCAGGAGCAGATTTTCGTATTTACTTCCCATGCGATCCAGTTCTCCCCGGGCATTATAGTGCATGGGAACCTGATCCGGCAAAAAGATCAGAAAAATGCCGGTTACCACAAAGGGCAAAATTGCCGCTGCTATCAGAATTCTGTATTTACTCTTCATTTCCATATTCTTCAGCCTCCCTTCAACTCTGTAATCCACAATAGCGTCTCTTCCAGGACGGATGCATTCAGTTCATAAATAATGAACTGGCCCTTCCGCGTGTCGCGGATCAAATCGGCTGCCTTCAACACGGACAGATGTCTTGAGACGGAAGGGGCGGTCATATTGAATTGTGCAGAAATCTCGCCAGCGGGCAGTGGACCCTTTTTCAGCAGATTCAGTATTTCGCGGCGGGTGGGGTCTGCCAGCGCTTGTAATGTATTTTGAAGTGACAATATGAATCCTCCTAAAGTAATTTAGCATTTAGCTTAAATGCTAAATATAATATACTGTTTTTTCTGTGAAATGTCAAGGCATAATTTGTATGCTTTTATTGCTTTATTTGTACACATTTATACTTTGTTTGTATACATTTATTGCTTTATTTATTTTATAACAAATTATCTTATGATAATTACTATTATTTTCAGAGTTTATACAGATTGTTTCTCATGTCATAAGAAAATGTTTCAGTAAATAGGTCTACTGAATATATTTTATCATCCAACTGGCCGATATAACTATAAAGAGCTGTCCAATAAACAGCGGCGACACGGATGTTGCAGATATATCACGGAGGATATTACTATGGGCATGATGATTGGAAGAAACGACTCCAATATGAGAAGAGTTGTCATTAAGAATGCAGACGGAACTCCGGCGGCCAGTATCAGTTACAGTACTCCCAGCCAGAAAAAGAAGAAACGCCTGCAATATAATTTTAAGGCCATGTCAGCGCAGATCATGCAGGCTAAAACTTCTGGCAATGCAAGCCGGGTGGCGTCGAAAGCCCGACGGGAGATCGCCATGCTTCAGAGAAATATGAAGAACGGCGAGTATGATGAGGACGAGATCAAGAATTCCATTGCCCATGCCAAAAGCTTAGAGCGTGTAGCAAGAAAGCGGGTCAAACATTTAAGACAGGAAGAAGCGCTGAAGGAGAACCAAAAGCCCTATCTCTCAGAAATGGAGGAAGCGGTGGAGGATCTTTTCGCAGAGGATATGGATGCGGAGGAAATGCTGAAGCTGAGCGAGGAGGAACTGAAACGGCTGATGCGGGAACTTCAAGAGGCTATGAAGGAAGTGGAAGCTGAGGCAGATGGTGAGATTTCCGACCTTGACTCCGAGGATAACCTCACAGAGATTGTACAGGAAAACTTGGATGCCATGGATTTGGAGCAGCTAAAGAAAAAGCACCGCTCCGACGAACTCCGTGAGATCATGGAAGCGGATATGAAGTATCTGAAGGCTCTGTTCAACAAACTGGCTAAGGAAAAGCAGCAAGCATCTATCGGCGGAAATAACAGCAGCTCCGACAGCGTCTCTCTCCAGCTCTCCGGCATGGATGTGCCTGTTCAGACATCTGAAATGCCAGTGGTGACTGAGGGAGGGAATATGGATATTTCGATTTAAGTAAACCAGGATAAGCCTATGGGGTATATAGAGAAAAGGAGTACGCCATGAAATTTATCCCAAAGACAACAGATTTTACCCTGAGCCCTTATACCGGACTGACCAGAGAGAGTTGGCTGGAAGCCGGGAAATATATGCTGGAGGGCATTTTTCGGAATATCCCGGACTTTACTGCTCCGGTGGTAATGCCCCGTCAGGAGACGAAAATTACCTATCCCCATCTGAATGATTCGGAGGAAGCCCAGCAGACCCAGCGCACCGCCGAGGTGTTTGAGGGCCTGACCCGTTCCTTCTTTATCGCTGCGCCTATGATACAGAATATCCCGGACTTGGAGATCTGCGGTTACTCCATGGCAGAGTACTACAAATCCCATGTGCTGAGGGTGTGTACCCGGGGTGATGCGCTCTATGTGGGAACCTATGCGGATCAGCAGGAGATCACCGGACATGCGGATCCTAACCGGGCTTTCCAACAGACGGTGGAGACCTGTGCCCTGGTCGTCTGTCTGTGGATCAGCAGGGAGCAGATATGGGATACCTATACAAAGGCGGAGAAGGATGTGATTGCCGCCTTTTTAGAAAGCTATGCCCACGAAAATACAGTTCCCCAGAACTGGAGGCTGTTCAATATGTTGGACATGGCCTTTTTACATATGGAGGGCTACCCCATCCAGAAGGATATCATGCGTGACCATGCCCAGGCCATTCTCAATTATTACGTGGGAGAGGGCTGGTACAGGGATGGTCATTCCTTTGACTATTATTCCTGCTGGGCTTTCAACGTGTATGCGCCCATCTGGAACCTTTGGTACGGATATGAGCACGAGCCTTGGCTGGCGGAGCAGTTCGAGAGAAATTCAAACCGCCTCATGGAGACCTACGGCGATTTCTTTGACAGAGACGGCTGGACCAATATGTGGGGGCGCAGCAACATCTACCGAAATGCTGCCACCAGCGCTTTTGACGGAAATTTGATGCTGCGGCACAGCACAGCGGATCCCGGTCTGGCAAGACGGATCGCCTCCGGCTCCCTGATGCAGTTCTTAGGCCGGGAAGACTTTCTGTACGAGGGAGTTCCAACCTTGGGATTTTACGGTCAATTTGCCCCCTTAGTGCAAGGATATTCCTGCGCGGAGTCGCCTTTCTGGCTGGGAAAGGCTTTCCTCTGCCTGCACCTGCCGGCGAACCATCCCTTCTGGACGGCGAAGGAGAACAATGGTACTTGGGAGAAGCTTGGGGAGAGGGAAGTGAAGGTCACCTGTCTTGATGGCCCGGCACTGTGTTTTTCCAACCATCAGGGAAGCGGGGAGACCATCCTGCGCACCGGTAAGGTGGTTAAATATCCCGGGGATGAGCATGGTATGTGGAATTATTCCAAGCTGTGCTACAACACGAAATATCCATGGGAGTCTTCCGACGGTCAAGCCGTGGAGGCCCAGCAGTATGTTCTGCGAGATTTATCTGCCAATCGGTGGTCAAAGGCAAATGTGACCTTCTGGCACGGGCAGCGGGATGGAGTGCTTTACAGAAGGCAGTTCTTTGACTATGACTTGAATCGGGAGTGCCACTGGATACAGGCTTTGAATCTGGCGGATTTTGTGGTTCCCTTCGGAATTTTCCGGGTAGATAAGCTGCGGCTGCATCAGTGCCCTGTGGAGCTGACGTTGGGATCTTACGGGTTCCCCGACAACAAAGATACAGAAATCGCAGAACGATCCTGTGGAGATGCAAAGGCTGTCATTCTGAAAGGCTGGGATTCCCAGGGACAGGAAAGACAGATGGCCATGACTATCTGTGGTGGCTGGAAGGAGTTATTATTGAAAAAGAGCGTGGGAACCAATCCGGACTCGGAGCGGTCCATTGTGGTGTACGCTCGAATGAACCGGCAAAAGCAGTATGGCTATGAGCCCTATATACTGCTCTCTCAGGTGCTTACTAAGGATAGTCATGAGGATTTTACACAGGAAGAGCTGTTTCCGGTGCAGAGGGTGGAATACACGGATCTGGAGGGATGCGGCGGCTATGGGCCTGTGGTGCTGACCCTGTGGGATGGAAGTGTGAAGAAAATAGAGTTTGAGGGAATAGAAGGACAGCTTATGCTGTAGAGCCTGCATAGCAGAATGTTACCGATATAAAAAGACCTGTGGATATTCTCTACAGGTCTTTTTGTGGTGCGCCCGGCGGATGCACTTTTTGCGGTGCAACGAGCCGAGCGGAATGTAGACATGCTGTAACAGCGAGCGGCAGCGAGAGTGCAGCTACACTCCGAAAATCACCTCGTATAAGAATAATATTTTGTCTCAGTGTCAACATAAATGCCGCTCTCCTCGGACACATACTCCAGAATGGAATTATCCCCACAGAGGACGGTATAGAAATTGTCCAGACTCTCTAAGGGCTTTAAACTGGTCACATAATTTTTAACAATATTAAGGTACTGCAGGTTGGGCATGCTGGTGACAAAGTCAAGGCTATCGATTCCCGTGTCTGCCAGATACAACTCCTCCACATTGGGGAAGTGTTCAAACATGTCATAGTGGTCTTTCAGCTTCTGGCGATCCTGTCCCCAGGCCTCCACCTTAATGTCCAATCCGCTCATGTAAAGAATCAGAAGATTATCGTTATAAGGAAGCTGGTCGAAATCTATGACACCCGTTGTCTCCTGTAGATACAGGTACTGCAGGGAGGAAAGCCCGAAGACATCTTCCATATTGCCGAATATGTGGGAGTCCGTCAGATCCAGGTAGTAGAGATCGGGTAGTTCTGACAGGAAGGCCAATGGATGATCGCCGGAAATGGAGCAGTCCACCAAAGACAGACTTATCAGAGGAAGGTCTGCCAGCAGTTTCAGATTCGCGTCATCGTAATTATTTTCCAGATAGAGTTGATTAATGTTGCTGGCGGCAGTTACCATGGGCAGCTCATGTTCATACAGGTTCTTGAAGGAAGCCCGCTCCAGATTTGTCAGTTTTTCCAGAGAGGGTATGGGGGCATGGGTAGACTTAAATATGGTCAGGTCGGTCAGGTTCACCAGATCACCGATAGGAGTGTAATCCTGTACGGAATAGTTTTCCTTTAGGTACAGGTTGGTCAGATTGGGGCAGCTGCTCACAGCATCTATATTGGGAATCTGGCTGCCCTCAATGCCAAGGTATATCAGGTTCGGCATCACCTTGATAAAGTCGATGGTCTTAAGCTGGCTGGACTTGATACTCAGCTGCTCCAGGCCGGTCATGCTCATCAGGGGGCTGAAGTCCGTCAGACGGTCACATTTCAGCAGTGCTAAACCCCGCAGTTCTGGAAGCTCAGTCAGGGCGGAGATATCTTCAAGACCGTAGTATTTCACGGTGATATACTGCAGGTTGGGAAATTTCTCAACTCCTGAAAGGGTTTTTGCAAAAAAGGTGTCTTCCACGCTCAGCTCCAAAATATTTTCCGGGTAGGGAATGATTTTGACAAGTTCATCCAGTGTATTCTCGGAGTAGACGGCGTACAGGTTCTCAAGGCCGTTCAGGTTGCCGGATTTCAGCCCCTTGCCTACCAGAGATATCCATTCCAATCCGGTATAGCACCGAAGATCTGACAGATCGATATCGATGCCGTTGTCAAAGGTCAGGGGAATGCCGTCCTCATAGTTTACCTGATAGTAGATCTTGTACTCGTCAAAGTCGATCTCGAGACCGGTCACGCTGGCAAATTCCTCCTGGGTGATGTCCGAGCATGCCTTGTCAAAGATTATCTCTGACAACTGGCGGAAAAAGGAGGACTCAGGTGTCGGGTAACGATTGAGGCTAATGGAGGATTGGGATGAGCTTCTGTCGTCCGAATCGTCATAGGCAGTACTGGCATAAGCTCCGGAAGGTCTCCAGGGTTCCGGAGAAGTACGTGAGTTAAAGAAATCCACAAGAGAACTTTTTAACAAACTGACTGTAACACCAACCCCAATAGCCAATACTACACCGACAACAGCGGCAATCTTTCCGCCGGAGCCGCTCTTCCCATCGGAGCCGGATGAAGGAGTTGAACCTGCCGGCTGGTAAGTGTAAGTGGGAACCGCCGGGCGAGATTGTAGGTCCTGAGGCTGTTGATTGCTTTGAGCCTGTGGGGGAGCAGTGTATGCAGAATTGCCAGTTGTACTGTTTTCAGTACTTGATTCCCGAACATAGTAGCCACAGTCCTTACAGGTCATCCGTCCATTTATCATTTTCAGTTTCGTGCCACATATCGGACATTTTTGCTTATCGTCTGCCATATGTTTCTTTGTGTCGTTAAAAACGACCTCTCCTATCTATAAATTTGTTTGAGTTTTTATAACTGCCAGTCACAAGCTCTCTCCAACAATTCTGCGCACCGCTCCAGCCCAGTTTGATCCTCCGGTGAAAAGCGATCCGGCAGGGGACTGTCGATATCAAGTACTGCGACCAGCCTTCCCTGATAATGCATGGGAATCACAATCTCGGAATTGGAAGCGCCGTCGCAGGCAATGTGCCCGGGAAAGGCATGGACATCGGGAACAAGCTGTGTGGTATCTGTGGCAGCGGCCGCTCCGCAGACACCCTTGCCATAGGCAATACGGATACAGGCCGGCTTTCCCTGAAATGGACCCAGTACCAACTCGTTTTCCCGCACTAGATAAAATCCCACCCAGTTTAGGTCTTCAAGATTCATATTCAGAGCAGCGGAAGCATTAGAAAGATTGGCAACAGTATCGCGTTCAGTTTCTGTCAAAGCTTTTAGCTGTGCAAGGATAAGTTCATAGTCTGTCTGATGTTTCATAAAGAAATATAACTCCTTTCACTCCGCCACAGTAGGATGGCCATACCGCAAAAAGATGCTGCCGTCAGTATCAGTGGCTGACGGCAGCCTTAGTGTACTGTTTGGCTTTGTTAAATTCGGGATCATCCGCTGGTGCGGGAACTATCGGGATGGTACTTGCGGATAAATTCCTCTTTGGGACAGGGCTTGCTGTAATAATAACCCTGAATATAGTCGGGGTTCATGGCTGTGATCTGCATCAGCTCCATACGGCTTTCGATGCCCTCCACTACCAGGTTCAAACCGATGCTGTGCACCATCTTGATCACATGGAGCAATAGTTCGTACTCATATTTGTTATGAAGTGCTTTGATAGTAAATCCGCGGTCGATCTTTACGATGTTAGGCCGCAAATTGCCGATGTTGATCAGGTTTGAATATCCGGTGCCGAAGTCATCCAGTGCAATGTTCACCCCCAGGGCACGCAACTTTTGCCATACACTCTGGATAGCGGAACTGTTCTCTAGATGTCCGCTCTCCGTCAGTTCAACAATCAGGCAGGAGGGTGGCAGTTCAGCTTCGTTCAATGCCCGCATCACATCCTCATAGACAGGACTTTTCAAGAGCTGGATATAAGAAAAGTTAATGGAAATCATAAATTCAGGGTAGAATTCCCGGCATCGTTTACACATTTCCAGTGCATTCCGCAGAATCCATCTGCCCACAGGGATAATCATGCCGCTTTCCTCCAGAATCGGAATAAATTCCAGCGGAGAAAGCTTTTCACCAGTTGGTGTTTCAAAGCGCAGCAATGACTCGGCTGCGAAGAGAAACTCCCCGCTGGTCATGATGATGGGCTGGAAATGCAAGTCAAAGCCCCGGAAGTTGTCGCTGAGCGCTTTCCTCATGCAGCTGCGTATGTAACGCCGGCGCAGGAAAGCGGTATACTCCTCAGGTCGGAAAGAGTACAGTTGGTTCTTGCCTCGGAGCTTGGCCTCTGTGAGTGCAAACTCAGAGGTTTTCATGATCTCGCTGTAACGGTTATACTCAGACTCTGATGCCTTTATGTCTTCCAGTGCCACTAAGCCGCCGGAAATGGTGTAGAGCGCTTTATACTGCTCGCTGGCAACAAGTTCATCCACAGAGGAACGAATTTGGTGGTAGAGACGATTCATCTTATTATAGTCCGAATCGGACAGATCCAGCACCATAAACTCGTCGGACACAATCCTATACACATATTGCTGGGAATCGGCGCAGTTCTGGATACGGCTTGCCACCTCCCGAAGGATATAATTACCGTATTCCATGCCGTGTCTTTCGTTGATCACTTTGAAATCGTCGATGCCGACCCGCAGGAACATAGCATTGGTCAAGGTGGGAAGCTGCTGAATTACCATGTCATGCATAGCAGACTCACCGAGCAGACCACTGATATTGTCAGCCTTCTGCTTGTTGCCAATCTCATTGATACAACCCAGCATGATCTGTGGTTTGCCATTGTCATCCCTCAGAATGCGTCCCCGGCAGTTGATCCAGATGGGAGAGCCGTCCCTGCCCAGCCAGCGGTACTCCAAATTGTGAAAATCCTTTTTGCCGGCCATTACCAGTTCTATGTCCTCATTCAACATATCTATGTCGTCGGGATGGGTCAGAACACTAAGTACATCTCCGACGTTTTGGAAAAGATTGCTTGGCAACAAAAAACGGTCTACAGCCTGTTCTGAGATATAATAGGTATCCTCAGTCAGATTGTAAACATACAGATAATCCTTCATGCAAGGAGCGAATGTATCGGCAATCTCACAGAACATATCAAACAATTGTGAAAAATCTTCTGTTTTGTGTTTTTTGTTATCCATGATATATGTACACTAATCCTTTCTAAAATAAAGCGGGAAAACTCCTAATTTATATTATACTATTATTTTCCAAAATTTCAATTCCAAAAGTATCCGTTTTGAGAATATTTTAACAAAATAATCAAATTGAATATTATTTTGAATATCAAAATAAATATATTGACACCGGACCATATTAGGGATATGATGTTCATGAAAAAAGTTTGAATGTCAAAATAATTGACTCTCAAAATAATTGACTTTCAAAGTATTGGCGTTCGGCTGACAAACAAAACAATATAAAGGAGAACAATCATGTTAGAAAAAGTTAAGGAAGTAATCGTGGACAAATTGAATGCAGAAGGAGCTGACATCACGGAGAGCACAAGCTTTAAGGATGACCTGAACGCAGATTCCCTGGATCTGTTTGAGTTGGTGATGGCTCTGGAGGAGGAATTCGACATTGAGATTCCCTCCGAAGACCTGGAGAAGCTGGTTACCGTAGGTGATGTGCTGGATTATCTGAAGGATAAAGGCATAGAGTAAGCGGCTTTTACAGTTGAGGAAAGGCATGGACTTAGGTATGAGGACGAGACTGACAGAACTTTTGGGAATCCAATACCCCATTATTCAGGGGGGCATGGCTTGGGTGGCAGAGTATCATCTGGCGGCTGCTGTCTCTAATGCGGGCGGAATCGGTCTGATCGGCGCCGCCTCAGCTCCCCCCGAAGTGGTGAGAGAGCAGGTCAGGAAGTGTAAGGAGTTGACCGATAAGCCCTTCGGTGTCAACGTGATGCTGCTGAATCCCAATGCGGAAGAGGTTGCAAAGATCGTTGTAGAAGAAGGGGTTCCGGTAGTCACAACCGGTGCGGGAAACCCCGGCAAGTTCATGGCTCTCTGGAAAGAAGCCGGTGTGAAAGTGATACCGGTGGTTGCCAGTGTTGCCATGGCTAAGATGATGGAAAGAGCCGGCGCTGATGCAGTGGTGGCAGAAGGTATGGAGAGCGGCGGTCATATTGGCAGTATCACCACAATGGCTCTGGTACCTCAAGTAGTGGACGCGGTATCCATTCCCGTAGTCGCTGCGGGCGGTATCGGTGATGGTCGCGGACTGGCGGCAGCAATGATGCTGGGTGCTGAGGGGGTACAGATGGGAACCCGTTTTGTAGCAGCGAAAGAGTCCATCGTGCACCCTAATTATAAGGAGAGGCTGATCAAGGCCTCCGATATTGACTCTGAGGTCACAGGTATGAGCACCGGACATCCGGTTCGCTCCCTGCGCAATAAGATGACAAAGGAATATCTGCGTCTGGAGAAAGAAGGCGCGGATTTCATGGAACTGGAGAAGCTGACCCTTGGATCCCTGCGGAATGCCGTAATAGACGGTGATGTGGTAAACGGTACTGTCATGGCAGGACAGATTGCAGGCATGGTGAAACAGGAACAGAGCTGCAGCGAGATGATACAGGAAATCATGGAACAGGCCAAGAGGCTGCTTGGCGGTGCTAAATAAGCGCTGTGCAGGCAGCTTCCGCTTGCAATGTTACCATGGCAGAAATGAGAGGATGTTATGAGTAAGACAGCATTTATCTTTCCCGGGCAGGGGGCCCAATATTTCGGCATGGGCAAGGATTTTTACGATACATACGAGGCTGCGCGTCAGGTATTTGAACTGGCCAAGAAGGCTACCGGACTGGATGTGGCGGAGCTTTGTTTTACAGAAAATGATAAGTTAAATATTACAGAATATACCCAGATAGCCATGCTGACAACAGAGGTTGCTATCCTGAAGGTGATTCAGGAGAAAGGACTGAAGGCGGACTGTTGTGCGGGGCTTAGTCTAGGTGAGTATGGAGCTCTCGCAGCGGCGGAGGTCATGGATTTGGAGAATCTGTTTCGGCTGATACGCAGCCGTGGTATCTATATGCAGGAGGCATATCCAATTGGCGGCGCAATGACTGCTGTTCTGGGGCTGGATGCGGAAACGATCGGGAAAGTGTGTGATGCTGTGGATGGGATTGTTTCCATTGCCAACGACAATTGTCCCGGCCAGATTGTGATCACCGGCGAGGAACGGGCAGTTCAGGAGGCTGCGGGAAAACTGATGGAGGCAGGTGCCAGGAAATGTGTTCCCTTGAAAGTGAGCGGTCCCTTCCACTCGGCACTTCTTACTGGAGCAGGTGAGAAGCTGGCAGCAGAGTTAAGGAGTGTGCCGGTGAAGGATCCCGTGATTCCCTATCTGTGCAATGTGGAGGCGTCTGTTGTGACAGAAGGTTCCAGGGTAAAAGAACTGCTGGCAAAGCAGGTGTCGGGTACAGTCAGATGGCGTGAGTCTGTGGAACGAATGATTGCGGACGGAGTTGACACCTTTATTGAGATCGGGCCCGGCAAGACGTTGACCGGATTCTTGCGCAAGATTGACAGGGACGTAACAGCAAAGAATGTGGAGACTGTGGAGGATCTGAATAAGCTCTTGGAAGAAATGGCTTAGGGGTAAGAAAAATGAATGAAGCAAACATTAATGGCAATACACAGACAGGCCAGTTAGCAGGCAAGGTGGCGCTGGTCACCGGGGCTGGCCGGGGAATCGGCAGGGCGATTGCGCTTGCGTTGGCGGAGCAGGGTGCTACAGTGTTGATAAACTACAACGGTTCCCGGGAGCGGGCTCTGGAGGTGGTGGCACAGATTGAGCAAAACGGCGGTCTGGCAGAAGCTTTGGGCTGTGATGTGTCCAATTTTTCGGTCTGTGAAAAGTTGGTGGAAGAAATCATCGGTAAGTATGGCCATGTGGATATTCTGGTGAACAATGCGGGAGTGACAAAAGATAACCTGATTTTGCGGATGACAGAGGAGGAATATGACAAGGTGTTGGACACAAACCTTAAGGGGGCGTTCAATATGATTCGTCATCTGTCCAGGTATTTTCTGAAGCAGCGAGGCGGCAAGATAATCAATATTTCCTCGGTTTCAGGCGTAATGGGAAATGCAGGGCAGTCCAATTATTCGGCCTCAAAAGCGGGACTGATCGGCCTGACAAAGAGTGTTGCCAGGGAGCTGGCGGGCAAGGGAATTTGTGTTAATGCGGTGGCGCCGGGTTACATTGCCACGGATATGACGGAAGCTTTGCCTGAGAAGGCGAAGGAGAGCCTGACTCAGATGATTCCTATGGGCAGGATTGGAAAGCCGGAGGATGTGGCACGGATGGTGGTGTTTCTGGCGGGTAGCGGGTCCGATTATATTACGGGGCAGGTAATCTGTGTGGATGGCGGTATGTGTATGTAACTTTACTATCAGTTTACTATTAGGTTTCCACGAGTGACGGCATCGTGCGGCGGGCCTGCCCTACAGTTCGCTTAGCGCTCACTGTCGCGGCTTTCGCCGAGTGCATGCGCAAGCGCCTGCGTTCGGCTCAATGCTCGCGCAAAACGCGGCAACGCTCCGGTGAACTAACTGCTAAGGGCGCCTTTTGATTGTTTGCTTAGGGCATGCCCGCCACCCGATGCCTGGCGGATGGTAAGGATGGCCTTATTTTTTATCTCATTATGTATGATAAGTAACATAGGAGTTATATTTCAGAAGGAGAAGTAGAGATGAGACGAGTGGTTGTGACGGGATTGGGTGCGGTGACGCCCATCGGTAACAGCGTGGAGGAATTCTGGAACAGTATAAAGCAGGAGAAGATTGGGTTTGCGCCCATTACCAGATTTGATGCCACGGATTACAAAGTCAAGCTGGCGGCGGAGGTCAAGGATTTTGACCCTGAGAAATATATGGACAAAAAGGCTGCAAAGCGTATGGAGCAGTTCTGTCAGTTCGCAGTTGCGGCGGCAGGAGAAGCTATGGCCGATGCTGGGATTGATATGGAGAAAGAGGATCCCTACCGCGTGGGCTGTTCAGTGGGAAGTGGTGTGGGCAGTCTTCAGGCTGTTGAAAGAGAGCACAGCAGGTTGACAGAGAAGGGTCCTTCCAGAGTAGGGCCTCTGTTTGTGCCCCTGATGATCTCAAACATGGCTGCCGGCAATGTGAGCATCCAGTTTGGGTTAAAGGGTAAGAGTCTGAATGTGGTGACGGCCTGTGCAACAGGCACAAACTCCATCGGTGAGGCATTCCGATCCATTCAGTACGGTGATGCTGACGTGATGGTAGCCGGCGGCACGGAGAGCGCTGTAACGCCTATCAGCATCGCAGGATTCACCTCCTTGACTGCCCTGTCCGACTGTGCGGATCCCACAAGATGCTCCATCCCCTTTGATAAGGATAGAAGCGGCTTCGTCATGGGTGAGGGAGCCGGTGTGGTGATTTTGGAGGAACTGGAGCATGCAAAGAAGCGTGGAGCACATATCTACGCAGAAGTGTTGGGCTACGGATGTTCCTCCGATGCTTACCATATTACTTCTCCCGCGGAGGACGGAGCAGGTGCGGCGAGAGCCATGTCCAATGCTTTGGAGGACGGAAACATAGCGACGGAGGCTGTGACTTATATTAATGCGCACGGAACCAGTACCCACCACAATGATCTGTTTGAGACCAGGGCAATCAAGCTGACATTTGGAGAACATGCAAAGGACCTGAAGATCAATTCTACGAAATCCATGGTAGGTCATCTGTTGGGAGCAGCCGGTGCAGTGGAGTTTATTGCCTGTGTCAAGGAGCTGCAGGAGGGCTTCATTCACAGAACAGTGGGACTTCAGGAGTCCGACGAGGAGCTGGATCTGAATTATTGTAAGCAGAGTTATACAGAGGATGTTCCTTATGCTCTCAGCAATTCCCTGGGATTCGGCGGACACAATGCCAGCATTTTGATTGGAAAGTATAAGGATTAAGGAGAAATCAGGATATGTCGTTATATACAGCCAAGGAAATCATGGAAATCATTCCCCATCGCTATCCTTTCCTGCTCATTGACACCATCGAGGAACTGGAGCCGGGGGAGCGGGCGTTGGGAAAAAAGTGTGTCAGCGTAAATGAGCCTTTTTTTCAGGGTCATTTTCCGGAAAATCCGGTAATGCCCGGTGTACTGATCATGGAGGCACTGGCTCAGGTGGGCGCAGTGGCTATTCTGTCAAAGCCTGAGTTTAAGGGGCACACCGCTTACTTTGCAGGCATTGATAAAGCGAGGTTCCGCCAGAAGGTTCTGCCCGGAGACGTGTTGATGATGGAGACCGCCATCGTAAAGGCCAAGGGTCCCATCGGCGTGGGCAGGGCTGTGGCGAAGGTAAATGACAAGGTAGTGGCGGAGGCGGAGCTGACATTTGCCATTGGATAGAACAGAAAGGTATGGTATTAAAATGAGTTTGTTGAAGGAAAAGCGCGCTGAATTTTTTGCCAGAAAGTTCGGAAAGCTTGGCGGTTACTCTAATCATAACAACGCAGAGCAGGCAGTTGGCAGCGGAGCAGGCGGAAATGCCGATGCATCCGGTCAGTTCCAGGAAAAGGAAGTATATATGATTCGCTGTCCGAAGTGCGGAAAAATGGTAGAGAGAGAGCGGGTAGTACGGAAAAAGTACATCTGCTATGAGTGTGGAGGATATTTTCGAGTAAAGGTGAAGAACCGCATTAAGATGGTAGCGGATGCTCATACCTTTGAACCCTGGTTTACAGATATGCCGGTGAAAAATCCTTTGGCTTATGAGGGATATGAGGAAAAGATTCAGGAGGCAAGGGAAAAGACCGGGCTGGATGAGGCTGTCACTGTGGGACGCTGCAAGGTGTTTGGCGAGGACATTGTGCTGGGTGTCTGTGATTCCCGGTTTCTTATGGCAAGCATGGGCCATGTGGTGGGTGAAAAAATCACTGCGGCCATTGAGAAGGCAATCGAGTTAAAGCTGCCCGTGTTTTTGTTCTGCTGTTCCGGCGGCGCTAGGATGCAGGAGGGAATTGTCTCTCTGATGCAGATGGCAAAGACCTCTGCAGCGATCCAGAAGCTGGGAGAAGCGGGACTTTTGTACTGTACCATATTGACGGATCCTACCACGGGAGGCGTGACAGCCAGTTTTGCAATGCTGGGAGATGTGATCATGGCGGAACCGGGTGCTTTGATAGGTTTTGCCGGTCCCAGAGTCATCAAACAGACCATTGGCCAAGAGTTGCCAGAGGGTTTTCAGACTGCAGAATTTCTGATGGAACACGGTATCATAGATCAAATTGTAAAGCGCGAGGATCTGAAGAAGGCCATCTATTTCCTTGTGAAAGCGCATCAGAGTAAGGAAAAAAAGTACGCTGAGTTCACGCCTGGCACGGACTTTCATTTTGTGCTGAGTGAGATATTGAAGGAGCAAGCCTGGAAAGTGCGTCCCAAGAATGCCTGGGAGAAGGTAAAGGCTGCGCGGAAGGTGGAAAGACCCTCTGCCATTGATTACATGGATTATATTTTTGACATTTTTCTGGAGGCTCACGGAGACAGAACATTCCGTGACGATCCGGCAATTGTGGGCGGTATTGCTTTTCTCGACGGTCAGCCCGTGACTGTGATTGCGGATCATAAGGGAAAGGATATCAAAGAATGTCAGGAGCGCAACTTCGGTATGCCCATGCCTGAGGGTTACCGCAAGGCTCTGCGCCTGATGAAACAGGCGGAGAAGTTCAACCGGCCTATCATCAGCTTTGTGAACACCTCCGGTGCCTTCTGCGGCATTGAAGCCGAGGAGAGGGGTCAGGGTGAGGCCATTGCCAGAAATTTGCGGGAGATGGCAGCACTTAAAGTTCCCGTCCTCTGCATTTTCATCGGTGAGGGCGGCAGCGGCGGTGCATTGGCTACAGCTGTGGGTAATGAGGTTTGGATGCTGGAGAACGCTACTTATTCCATTCTCTCTCCCGAGGGATTTGCATCTATTCTTTGGAAGGATTCTTCCCGGGCCAAAGAAGCCAGTGAGGTCATGCGCATCACTGCCCAGGATCTGAAAAATCTTCATGTCATTGAGAAGATCATCCCCGAGTTCGGCGGCGCGGACGATAATACCGTAGAAGCAATTGGCGGTTATTTAAAAGAGCAGATGAAGGATTTCCTGTCAAGGTATCAGGGAATGTCCGGTGAAGAGATTGCCGAACAGAGATATCAGCGCTTCCGCAGCTTTTAAATGTGCAGGGAAAAGCGGAAGGCTGAGACAAAAGCCCGTGTCGTATCACGCGGCATGGTGGGAAGGTTAGGTTTGAAATGTCAATCAAAATTATTGGAACGGGAAGTGCGTTGCCGCAGAAAACAGTGACTAACTACGACCTGATGGAGCTGGTGGACACTTCCGACGAGTGGATAAAAGAGAGAACGGGTATCGGCAGCAGGCATATCTCCACCGGGGAGACATTGGTCTCGCTGACGGCGGAGGCATGTGGGAAGGCTTTGGAGAATGCAGGGCGCGAGGCAGCGGAGGTGGAACTTCTGCTGGTGGCTACATGCAGTCCGGAAAGAGGCATACCCTGTGCGGCCTGTCAGGTGCAGAGTGCTATCGGCGCAAAGCAGGCGGTGGCCTTTGATCTGAATGCTGCCTGTGCCGGTTTTCTTTTTGCACTGAACACAGCCTATGCCTATGTGGAATCTGGTATCTATAAAAATGCTCTTGTGGCGGGCGGTGAGGTGCTGTCCAAAATAGTGGACTGGACGGATCGGGGCACCTGCATCCTTTTTGGCGACGGAGCCGGGGCTGTGTACGTTGAAAAGAGCGATAATGGAGGCGTGCTTGGATTTGTGCAGCACTCGGATGGCACACGTGGTGATGTGCTCAAATGTGACAGCAGAGCGCTGAAGAATCCATATGTGGATCAGCCCATGGAGACGGAATATGTGCAGATGGACGGCAGGGAGGTTTTTGCTTTTGCAGTGCGCCAGGTGCCTGCCAGTATTTTAGAGGTGCTGAGTAAGACCGGTAATTCTGTGGAAGATATTGATCTCTTTGTACTGCATCAGGCCAACAAGCGAATTATTGAGGGTATCGCAAAGCGGTTGTCCATAAATTTGGACAGATTCCCGGTGAACCTTGACCGGGTTGGGAACATGTCCTCAGCGGCGATACCGGTGCTGTTAGACGAACTCAATCGCGCCGGCAGATTGAAGGCCGGCATGAAGCTGGTGCTTTCCGGTTTTGGAGCGGGTCTTACTTATGGGGCTTGCGTGATGGAATGGTGATTTTAGTTGACTTTTTTAAAATAATTGATAAAGTTAAAGAGAGGCATAAGGTAATATGGGGCATGATACAAAACGTTCTCTGAATGAACTGCTGGTGAATCTGTTCAACCATGTGATGGACATGGAAGCAGCGGCAGTGATCACGGAAGGGTATAAGGATATCAGTAATAACGATCTGCATATCATTGAGGCAATTGGAGTGGAAGAGCCCCGCAATATGTCAATGATAGCGAACAAGCTTACCGTAACAGTGAGTACGCTGACCACAAACATGAACGGATTGGAGAAAAAGGGATATATCCGCCGGGAGCGAGGACAGGAGGATAAGCGGGTGGTGTATGTCACGCTGACGGAAAAGGGTCGCAAAGCCTTTTACCACCATCGTGATTTTCACAAAAAAATGATTCGTGCCATCGTAAAGGATTTGAATGAGGACGAGATGGAAATACTATACCGGTGCCTCATGAATCTTAACAACTTCCTGGAACCGGAGGCCAAAAAAGAATAACGGGATAAAAGAGAAACTTATGAGTGCTGAGGATAGAGAAAGAATAAAGCGAGTAAATATCAAAACAGTTGCCTACGGCCGAACGATTATGGTTCTGCTGGGCTTTCTGGCGCAGTTGGCTCTGTTTGTGGTGGGTTATTATCTGCTGAGCAGTTACAGCTTATGGTTTTACGGACTTTTTTTGCTAGTCAGCGTCATCGCTGTATTATATATCTACAATACGAGGGGAAATCCGGACATGAAGCTTGCCTGGATGTTCCCCATTGCTATTTTTCCGGTATTCGGATCTATCTTTTATATGACCATTGTTTCCCAGCCCGGAGCGAAGGTCATTTACAGTAAGCTTCAGGGATTGGCAAAGTACACCCGTCAGCACGTAAACTCAGACAGAGAAGTGTGGGAGAGGCTTCGGGTGGAGAATCCCCATATGGGTCAGCTGGGTCACTATCTCTGGCACTGTGACAACAGTCCTGTCTATGAGAATACCAAGGTGAAGTATTATTCCTTAGGCGACAGTCAGTTTCCTGATATTGTGGAGGCTCTGAAGAATGCTGAAAAGTATATTTTCATGGAGTTTTTTATTGTCTGTGAAGGCCGAATGTGGGATACCATTCTGGAGATTCTAAAAGAGAAGGTAAAAGCGGGAGTGGAAGTTCGGTTTATGTACGACGGCACCTGCGCGCTCTGGTATCTGCCAAGGAATTACCCCCAACAGCTTCAGAAGGAGGGCATCAAGTGCAAGATGTTCTCGCCGGTGAAAATTCTGTTTTCCCCCCACTTCAATAACCGGGACCATCGCAAGGTTCTGGTGGTGGACGGAAAAGTGGCTTTTACAGGCGGTATTAACCTGGCGGATGAGTATATCAATGAGAAGGAGCGTTTTGGCCACTGGAAAGATGTGGGTATTATGCTCACCGGAGACGCGGTGGAACGCTTTACCTATATGTTTTTGGAGATGTGGAATGTGTCGGAGAAGAAAGAAGATAATTATGGCCTCTACGAGCGCCCGGACAATGTTTTACATGAGAACGACGGCTATGTAATTCCATACAGTGTATGTCCTCTGGGCCCGGAGCGGGTCGGCGAGCGGGTATATTTGGATATCATCAACACTGCCCATACCTATGTACACATTATGACACCGTACCTGATACCGGATCATCAGATGCTGACAGCATTGACCTATGCCGCCAAGCGCGGCGTTGAGGTAATCATTATCATGCCCCATATTCCGGACAAGAAATATGCCTTTGTACTGGCCAAGACTTATTATAACCAGCTTCTGGAGGCCGGTGTGCGAATCTGCGAGTATGAGCCGGGCTTTGTCCACGCAAAAGCCTTTGTCTCCGACGGCGAGAAAGCAGTTGTGGGAACTGTGAACCTGGACTACCGCAGCCTTTACCATCACTTCGAATGCGGCGTAGTCCTCTACAAAAACTCCCAGGTAGCCGAAGTCGAACGCGACATCCAGGAAACCTTCAAAAAATCCCTGGAAATGGCCATTGAGGATTATAAGAGAATGAGATTAAGAGATAGAATGCTGGGGAGGATCATGAGGATAATTGCACCGATGATGTAGTTACGACCAAGCCATGCAAAAAGGTTCATGCAAGTAATGCGTGGGAGCTTGCTCACAAAGCATTACTTGTATGAACCTTTTTATAGGGCGCGTGCGCCCTATGAATAATTTGGCGGTCCCAGCCAACACTTAAAAAGCCAGTGTAAATTCCGCCAAATTATGAATAGCATGGCCGTTCCTCAGTGCCAGACTCGAAAAATGCAGGGCATTTTCCTCGTTGGCGCTGCGCGCCAAATTATGAATAGCATGGCTGTCCCTCCCCAATAATCTAAACAAACTTTATTATCTCCCCTCGAAACCTTCCCCAAAAAATCTCGTCTATACCAATACACCACCCCCATACACCCCAAAAAGAAAGGAGGCTCCCGCCCCCATGCAAGACACCCAAATCATCGACCTCTACTGGGCTCGGAATGAACAAGCCATAACCGAATCCCAGCGAAGCTACGGCAGTTACTGTCATAGTATCGCCTTCCATATTCTCTACGACCGAGACGACGCTGATGAGTGTGTAAATGATACCTGGCTCAGAGCCTGGAATGCCATACCGCCCCAGCGCCCAAGCAAACTTGCGGTATTTCTGGGAACCATCACTCGCAACCTGTCATTGGACAGATGGAAAGGGAAACATGCAATGAAAAGAGGGAACGGAGAAATGATGTTGGCACTGGATGAGTTGGCAGAATGTGTGCCCGACAGGCACAGCACTGAGGATGCCGTGGAGGCTGCTGAGTTGGAAAGGCTGCTAAACGAGTTCCTGCATACCCTGCCGGAGCGAGAATGCAATGTGTTCCTGCGGCGGTATTGGTATATGGAGGAGTATAGTGAGATAGCGGATCGATACGGAATGAAATTGAACACGGTAAAGACCGTACTGTTCCGCACCCGCACCAGGCTGAAGGATTATTTGGAGAAGGAGGGCATTGTGTTATGAGAGATAGAAAAAATGATATACAACAGACACAGGGTGCTCTGCGACTCATGGAAGCGCTGAGCGGTATAGACGAAGAACTGTTGGAGCGAAGCGGCACGCTAAATTCACTTGAAGTTATCGCACAGAGGGATGAAACCAAAGAAGTGACAAGTGTGTCAGAAATTTTCAAGCGTCGAAGAAGCAGTGCTGTATACAGGAATGCTGTCGCTGCATGCATTGGTTTTGTGGTGGTAGGAGTAATTTCCTGGAATGCCCTGCGGCCAATTTGGAGCCCTAAAGGAGCTGACTCTTCTTCCGGTGAAAACGCCAGTCTGTGGGAATTAATGAATAATCAAAGTGCATACGACATGGATACTCAAGTCGAAGATGGTCAGTCCCTCGTAGGCGAGGACACAAGTGGCGGGGTGGGTACAGGAGAGATTTCGGGAGATATCAAGGAGGAGCTTGGAACAGAAGCGAGAGATGGCAGAGATACAGGAAATAGTTTGACGGATTGCGAGGATGAGGTGGTTGGACCTGAGGCGCCCGGTGTTGAAAACTCGGATGTGCAAAAGGAGAGGGATGAGAACCTCATGTCCACTGCTTTGCCCAAGATGGAGCTGACGGAGAAAGAAGCCAGAAATACGGATGTTGTCGGTGCCTTTATTCCAGATGATATTCCCAAAGGATACACTTTTGAGTCTGCATGTTCAGACGGTCAGGGAGCGGTTTACGTTATCTGGTATAAAGGGATGGATAGTATTCTGATCAATGTTTCCCGGGTAGTTCCGGAGGATTACGCGACGGTGGATGTAGATAGGACAGAAACTTACGATGTATGGCAATATGAGATTCCTTATTGGAGTACGGTTCCTTCGGAGTATGTTGAGACTTTTCAAAATCCTATTTTCCTGTGGGAAGATATGAGCCTGGAGATAGTAAAAAGCCGCATGAAATCCATTGAAGATGCCGGCGACACGGATACTCCCCGAGGCAGTTTTTCTGTGCTGTATACGGAAGGTGTGTTGCTGTACTTTAACGGAAAAGGAACCGCGGAAGAGATATGGAATATGTTATGCTCCGTGGGGAAATAGACTGACAGCAGTCAGGGATCCTCGTTTTCCCGCATACGGTACCCCATTCCAGCCACTGTATAAACATAGCGGGGCTGTGCCGGATTTGGTTCAATTTTCTTGCGTATGTTTGCCATGTTCACCCGCAGGATCTGATTGTTGCTGTCTGCGTGGGGACCCCAGATGGAGTTTATGATATAGTTGTAGGTCAGTACATGTCCTGAGTTTTTTGCCAAAAGGGCCAGAATTAAGTATTCTGTCTGAGTTAGGTGGACGATTTGGTTATCCAGACGGATGATGTGCTTTTCGAAATTGATCTCCAGCTGTAACGCCTTGTATATTCCGGAGAAAGACGAAGTGTTGCTGCGGCGCAGAGCGGTTCGAATTCTCGCCATCAGTTCATCAAGCCCGAAAGGCTTAGTGATAAAATCATCGGCGCCCATATCCAGAGCTCGCACCCTATTTTCCTCCAGAGTGGGCGCCGAAATGACAATCACAGGCACATGGCTCCAGTCTCGTAGCTGCATCAGTACCTGATAGCTGTCCATATCTTGTAGATCAAGAGACATAAGTATTACATCGGGGCAGTGGCATGCAGCCAGACTTAAGCCTTCTTGCCCTGACGATGCGCAGATGACGCGATATCCATTTTGGGTCAGGGAGGCGCTGATAAGGGGAATTGATTCTTTATCATTCTCAATCAGGAGAATATTGTCTTTTGTGCTCATTGGTCATCCCTACTTTTACAGGGCAATGAAAGCATGGCTCTTGCTTATCGTTGCGAACGGTTAGTGTGCAGATATTATAACTAAAAGAACCATTAACATAGTAAAACTATAAGATTAAAACATATTATAATTCATAATTATTAACAAAGGCAAGATTATATTGTTAAAACAACAATGCATTTCTTAAAAGAATCTTAGGATTTTCTTATTTCCCTTGCGCGTAAGTACTCCCTTAGATATACTGTTTTCTGTGAACAGCTGCGAGTATGCAGTACTGTGAATCTGTTGCAGATGACGAATGCGGCAGAGCAGTGGGAGTGAAATAAAAGTGAAGGAAAGACAACATTTTCTCGACATACTTCGAGTGATGGCCACCTGTGCGGTGGTGTTGCTCCATACGGTGACAGGAGTCATGGACAATGCGGACATGAGCTTGTATCCTTTGGAACAAAAGATATTCCTGGCAGTCAGGGATCTGGCTTGCTGGTGTGTACCTGTATTTCTGTTAATTTCCGGGTATCTGTTCCTGAATCCCGGGAGAGAGCTGACTTTTGGACAGATGGTACATAAATATTGTAAGAGAGTGTTGCTGGCGCTGTTTTTGTTTGGCATACCCTATGCCTTGATTGAGATGGCAGCAACAGAAGGATCCCTGCGACGATCCATGATTCGGCAAAGTGTCGTCAGAGTACTGCGGGGAGAATCCTGGTCTCACATGTGGTATTTATATCTGATTTTTTTCCTGTATCTGCTGACACCGGCGATTCGATGGGTATTAAAGCGTCTGCCAAAGGCGGCAGTGTATGGAATGCTGGCAGTGTTGTTTGTATGCAGCAGTGTCATGCCTTTTTTCAAGGAACTGTGGGGGCTGTCGTCGCTGTGGACTTTACCCGGTGATTGTATTTATCTTTTCTATTATCTCTGCGGTTATCTCTTTGCCTGCCGGGAAAAGTGGGGATCAAAAGTGTTCCCGATGCTTTCCGGCCTGGCGGTGGTTCTGGCGGCGGGGATGACTATCAGCCGGGCAGCGGGCTTTTCCATGCAGATGGCATATAACTATCCGTTCATCGTGCTGCTTGCCCTGTGCCTGTTTGGAGCCGGATTGGCCAGAGAGCGTAATCGGGAGACGGAGGGGCAGCAGCAAACGGCAAAAAAAAATACCGTGTTTTGGGAAAGCGCCACAGAGCTCTGCTTCGCGGTCTACCTCATCCACCCGGTATTTTTGAATCTGGCTTATAAATATTTCAATGTGACACCATTGTCATTTTTTGTGGGAATATCTCTGCCAATGTTCTTTCTGGGTATTATGTTATTCTCTGTAGCCTGTGCCTGGATTCTACGGAAGATTCCGCTGCTTCGGAAGTACGTGTTGTAGGATGGTTGGAGCTGCAAGTCTTAACTCTGCCATCGGCCCGAAGCGCCGCAAGGCAGTACAAGACCGCTCTCCGTCACGGGCAGACCAATCTCGTCGGCTTCCACATATCCGCCATAGGGCCTTGTCACGGCAGTGTTCAGCATATAGGACAGTACTGCAGGCTGCAGTCCTGTAGTGTAAGAATTGATCAAAAAGAAAAGTGCATTCTCTGAGAGTATCTGTGCCGTCAACTGAAGAAAAGGCCAGATGCTCTCCTCTATTTTCCAGATTTCTCCCTTCGGTCCTCTGCCGTAGGAGGGAGGATCCATGATAATCCCGTCGTATTTATTTCCCCTCCGGATTTCACGCTCCACGAACTTCACACAGTCATCCACCAGCCAGCGGATGGGCGCATCCCCTAAGCCCGAGGCCTGAGCGTTCTCCTTTGCCCAGCCAACCATACCCTTGGAGGCATCCACATGGGTCACATGGGCGCCGGCCGCGGCGGCAGCCAGGGTGGCACCTCCTGTGTAGGCGAAGAGGTTCAGTACCTTCACCGGCTTGTCCTGGGGATGCTTGGCATTCCGGATAATTTCAGAGAACCAATTCCAGTTCACCGCCTGTTCCGGAAAGAGGCCGGTGTGCTTGAAGCTGAAGGGTTTCAGGCGGAAGGTGAGGGAACCGTAAGATATACTCCACTCATCCGGTAAGTCAAAGAACTCCCACTCGCCACCCCCCTTGGAGCTGCGGTGATAATGACCGTTTTTCTTTTTCCAGCCCTTGTGAACCTTGGGTATATTCCAGATTACCTGGGGATCCGGCCGTACCAGGATATATTCTCCCCACCGTTCCAGTTTTTCTCCGCCGGAGGTATCCAGTACCTCGTAATCCTTCCAGTTATCTGCAATCCACATAAAATGTTGTTCCTTTCGTTGCGTGGGTTAATGATATTCTGCCCTTTGCGGACATTTTATCACATCCGTGAGAGGATGACCAGTGGATTTCGTCTCCGGCTAAGGACGCCGCTGAATTGTTTGTCTGGACATACCCGCCACGCGATGCCTGATCCTGGCTATGAATGAAGAGTAACGTCCAGTGGTATTAGAAAAAATTAAAAATATGTTGACACACGACATATGTCGTGATACGATACAGTCGTGGGACGACATATACAATGATGAGTATACACATTTTACACCGGAAAAAAGCGTAGGTGATAGCATGTCTACAATCAATCAGCGAGGAGGTTGCAATGAAAAAATTAGAACCAATGTCAGAGAGTTATTTTTATATCCTGCTCTGTCTGTCCAAGGGGGCAAACCATGGCTACGGCATTATGCAGATGACGGAAAAAATGTCAGCGGGGGATGTGATCATCGGCTCCGGCACCATGTACGGTGCTACCAGCAATATGATGAAAAAGGGCTGGATCAAGGAAATCATGTCAACGGAGCCGGGATTGGAGCGCAGAAGGCTGTACTGCCTCACCGAGGCAGGTCAGGCTGCACTGCGCGATGAGGTGGAAAGACTGAAAAGAATGCTGGCTAATGTGGAGGAGGTGTAGACATGGCTCGTAAGTATAAAAGGCTCTTTAATATGTACCCTGCTTGGGATTACCGGAGGGAACTGGAAGAACTTAACAGACAGTCGGAGCAGGGATGGCAGTTGGTTCGGGGAGGGGTCTTCGTCAACAGATTTAAGAGAAATTCTGACATCCGATATCGCTATCAGATTGATTTTTCAGGAAAAGTAGAGGATTTGGGACGATATATTGAGACCTTCCGGGAACAGGGATGGGAATATATCCGTACCACCTTCAACGGATGGAGTTATTTCCGCAAGCCTTGGGATCCGTCACTCCCCGAAGAGCAGTATGAGATATTTACAGATCAAGCATCTCTGCGGGAAATGACCGGGCGATGGATAAAGTTTGTGGGAATCCTGACAGCTATTGTGGTGGTGTTTCTGGCTATCTACACAATACGCCTTATATTGATGCCAAATCTGCCGGCCTTGGTCAGATTTTTGGTCTTTTTGCTGGAAACTGCGTACTTGATCTATGGTATTCTTTGCATGAGAAAGTCAGCACGAAAACAGACCTTTTCTGGGGCTAGGGCATTATGGATACCAATTTTTGCATTGCTGATTATTGGCACAGTCGGCGCTACTTATCTTGAAACGCACCACCACCGTTTTACAGCACATTTTATAGCAGATGAAGTAAATGGCATTCCCGATGGAATGGAAAATGTGCTTGAATGGGGCAGTATTGGCATCTTATACACGGACAACTATTATATGGATCTCAATATCACGGCTGATGCATCCATATGCTTTACCCTTGTGGATGATTCCAATACGGTGATTTATACCATAACGGATGCTAAAATGGATATTTCTGATCAGAAGCTGCATCTGGAAAAAGGACAATATTATATACGTTTATCCAGTTATGAAGGCGGAGGATTGGATGTATTCTGTGCCATTAAATGACGATTGCCGGAGCGCATGGCTCAAGTTGCTTGGTAACAGGGCTGTGCGCTAAGAAGCGGATTTTTGATTAAGTATGTATAGGGAGGAAGGTATATATGGGAATTGTTATAAGATATCTCTGTCTTTCCATGCGTAAATTCTATCGTGCCGGGGCAATCAGCGCGGAGACAGCGGTCTCGCCTGAGAGCATTCATGTGAAGAGGAATCTGTTTTCCCGCCGACTACTTCAGTTTGGTTGGGTGGTATCTGTGGATGGAGAACGTTATTATCTGGTGGAGGATGAAATCAAAAAAAGACCGCTGGCATGGCTTGGAATTACGCGCTTTTTGTACTTCATTAGGTCTTAAAGCAATCTTAATCTCTTCTTAATCACATTTTGCCGGGCAATACTTTTAAGCGCACAATGCATATGTTACTATTTTATTGTTTCATAGTAAACCCTGATTCGGCAGTGTATGGTGAGAAACCATATACTGCCCAGGGGCTTTATATTCGAATCTATGGAGGGATAAAATATGTCTTTCAAAAACAAAATGTTCCATATGATCTGTCTGTGTGTGATTCCGATTTTGCTTATGGCTGGCTGCGGCGGTGAGCAGGAAGAGAGCGCAGAGGAACCTGCATTCCTGAAAGAATTGGAAGAGGGGGAAGCGTATGATCTCGCTGCACAGGAGTGGGCAGGGTTCCAGGAAATAGAGAAAACAGATCCCCTTCTGACGGTCACTGAGTATTTTGACGATTTTGGCAAAGACCCGGAACCTGATATGATGAGGTATAACGGTTATTCTGCAACGGATCAGGAGAATTATTACCGTTTTCAGAGCTATGCCGTAGAAGACAATGACATCACAAAATATGCATACTATCTTCATTCAGTCAATACAACAATATTAGAGACAAATACTGTCAGGCTGGCGCTAGATGAAGCTGATGGGGTGTTTAGTGACGAGGAAAAGGAAACCGCATATTTGGTTGGCGCGGATGCCATAAACGGAAAGTTATGTGCATTTTTTGTTATCTGGAACAGTGATGAAAAAGATTACTCAAATTATCTTGCTGTTTGGATGGATCAGAATGGAAAGGTTGAGCGTGTTACGGATTTTCTGCCGGCGATTCTTGAAAACAGAGAACTTCAGAAAAACAGCAATTGGTTTCCTACAAACACAGTGTATGATCCTGACGGATATTATTACGTGATTGATGGAAACAACCGGGAAATCATGGTTACAAATGAGAACGGAGAAAAATTGGATTTAATCATCTTGCAGGATTGTAGGGGAATAACAAGCAAGGTCACCAAAGCACCTGACGGATCGCCGATTTTTGAATACGAAAGTACGAATGGGAATACAGTTGTCTTTTCTATGGACGGAACTGAAAAAATTCCATTGTTCTCTGGTTCGGGAATCGGCGCCAATATCCGCAAACTCAATTCATATGGAAAGATAATCTATCTGGACAATAACCGGCTGCTATACTGGGACGCGTTAAAGGGGCAGTGCAAGAATATCTATGATGCCAATGGAATTAACAGTTTTGACTGTACAGCGATCATAGGAAGTGTGACAGATGAATTGATTTTGATCTTTGAGGATGATAATACATCTTATCTGTATAAACTGAAGGCAGCCCCTGAGTTTGAGCCGACTGAAATCGTATTGTTGCAGTGGAGGGATGATAAGTATACACGAAACTGTGCGGCCGAGTACTCAAGGAAGCATCCGGGAGTGGTAATTACTGTGCAGCAACAGGAGGATAAAAGCGATGTTTCTTTTGTGCGAATTGTGGAAGATATGAAAGCCGGGAATGGTCCGGACATGCTTGTGATATCGAGGGAACAGTTGATAGATATGGAGAAAGCGGGAGTTCTTGCTGATCTGAGCGATATTTTGCCGAAACAAATACAAGACCAGGTATTTTCGGGAGTTCTGCAAAATGGCATTATCGGAGATAAATTATATGGAATTCCTTACGAGGCTTATGTGGATACTCTTTTCGTATCTAATGATATTTGGAGCGAGGATACATGGACTATAGAAGATATGATGGAATTGACGCAGAAGAACCCGACAGTTGAAAGATGCATCAGTATTCCCTACAGCCTCACAGCAGACCAGATGCTGTACGATCTCTGTATTAAAAATTTAGAAAGAAGTGGTTTTTTTGATTTTCAGAAACTAACTTGCAATTTTGAGTCAGAAGAATTCTGCTCGCTGCTAAAATTCTGTAAAGATTATGGGGAAGCACCGGGAAGCAGAAATAGCATGACCGTTTCTGAACAGCGTGACGAGGTATTAAGCGGAGGGGCACTGGCCTATTATTTGGCAGGTGGATTCATCCAATTTAGCAGTCGAAGAGCTATGTTTGGTGAGGATTTTCACTATGTAGGATTTCCGGCAAACGGTAAGAATGGCAGCATTGTCTCCTGTTACAGTTGTGTGGCAGTAAATGACCGGACAGAGAATACAGATATTATTGAAGATTTTGTACAGTTCTTACTTAGCGAGGAAAGTCAGGTTGCATACACAGTAAACTGGGTGCGGCGGGATGTGATGACAAACCATGTACGTGAACACACCGGACGGTCAGAAGGACCTGTATTTATCTTGGATAATCATAGCATTATCCCTCTTGAAGGAAGAACGGATGGCTCTTCTTATCTGGAGGAATACCTGAGATTGATGGAGGAAGGAGCCCCTTCGTGTACCAAATATGAAATAATGAATATCATCCTTGAGGAAGCTATGGCATATTTCTCAGACGACAAAAGTTTGCAGGAGACAACGGATGTAATTCAGAAAAGAGTACAGAATTACCTGGATGAAAGAAAATAACGTAATGATCAAGCCGGAATGATTCTCCATGTCATCCCGGCTTGGTTGCGTAATATAGAGATGGATTGCAAGAATGGCGAACCTACAATTGCAAAAATTGCAAACTTCTGAAATTTGTTGACAAATAAAGCAGGGAAGGATATTGTTAAATCAGTTAGTTAAGCGCCTTGATTGCATAAATTGAGATGAGAATAATAATGAAAGGACAGGGAGTGGAAACTATGGAGTTTATCTATGAAATGCCTGCTGCAATGCTTCGGGAGACGGACAAGCGCGGTGAGGTCCGCAGGTTAAACTACGATTCAAAGACGTATGAAGAAGAAGATGACCGTGTTTTACATAAAGGAGCATGGGTTTATCTGCCCTATGGCTACGATGCTGCCCGGCAATATAACATTTTGTATCTTTTGCACGGCGGCGGAGTAAACGAGGACTGGTGGTTCAAGATGTTTCCTGAAACTGCTGTCATCGTTGATAACATGATTGCAGAAGGGCTTTGCGATCCCTGCATCATCGTGACCCCCACCTATTATCGCGGCGAGGAAGCGGATAATAAAGCCGAGTATATTACGGAGCACTTCTGCCATGAGCTGCGTCGGGATCTGATTCCTGCTGTGGAGACTGCTTTTTCCACCTATGCGGGAGGTGATGTCTCCGAGGATAATCTGGTCAGAACCCGTGCTCACCGTGGGTTTGCGGGTCTCTCACTGGGCTCCATGACTACTTACCGCGCTGCATTTTACAACAATTTTGATCTGTTCTCGTGGTACGGTCCTTTTTCCGGCTGTTGTGGACCAAACGGCGACCGTGACGCTGAGGTGAAACGCATCCAGGAGACACTGGCTGACGGGGAGAGCAGGGGGCTGTCATTGGACTATATGTTCTGCTGTAACGGTGATAGGGACATTGCCTTTGAGGAGCATAAATATATCATGGAGCGCGCTGTGCAAGCATGTCCACAGCTTGTTCAGGGAAAGAACTACGATTTCTTCACCATTCCCGGCGGTGTCCATGATATGAAGGCATGGCAGCTTCATCTTTACCATGCCCTGCAGATTTTCTTCAGGCCGACAGATGCCTGTTGATGAGATAAAGAGGTGCATTATTTATGAAGAAAAAGCTGATATTGCCTTTGCTGGCAGCGACGATTTTGTTGACAGGATGCGGCAGTTCAGACTCCGCGGGGGATCCGGGCACCATTCAGGAGACGGAGGAACCCGGAGAGCAGGATGGATATTTCGGACAAATTGCTGAAGACGCTGAAAGCTCAGAAGGAGCAGCGGAGGCCTCGCCCAATGCTGAGGAATTGTACGGTGAAAAGGAGCCTGCTGACATAGACGGTCAGGAAATGGAAGAGGAGGGTATTATCATGAATGGAATTGAGATTATAAAGGATTGTCCCATAGAGGATTATCAGCCACGGGGAGATGCTGATTATGGTATTATCAATCATTATACCTATCATTCTGAGACCACAGGACTGGATCGGGGCGTAAATGTGCTGCTTCCCGCTAACTATGATGAAGCGAAGGAATATCCTGTACTATACATGCTGCATGGTATTTTTGGAGATGAGTACTCCCTTAGCGGAGACATCAACAACAGGCTTATAGAGATCATGGGAAATCTCCAGTCCGATGGCTCAGCAAAGGAGATGATTATCGTTCTTCCAAACATGTACGCATCCTCAGACCCGGATCAGAAACCTGCATTTAATAATGAAGCTGTTGCACCCTATGATAATTTTATCAATGACCTTGTCAATGATTTGATTCCCTTTATAGAAGAGACTTATTCCGTGGCTCCCGGCAGGGAAAATCGGGCTATATTAGGTTTCTCCATGGGAGGCAGGGAGACGCTGTTTATTGGCCTGAGCCGCCCGGATCTGTTTGCCTATGTGGGAGCTATTGCACCCGCCCCCGGACTGGTTCCCGGCAAGGACTGGGCCATGACCCATCCCGGACAGCTCAAGGAGGACGAACTGACCTTTGCGGGCAAGGACTTTGAGCCCACTGTCCTGATGGTCTGCTGCGGTACCCAGGATGGCACGGTGGGCAAGTTCCCTGAGAGCTATCACAACATTTTTGAAAGGAACGGGGTGGCGCATACCTGGTACGAGATTCCCGAAGCGGACCATGACTCCCAAGCCATCCGCAGCGGCTTGTATAATTTTGCCCGGGCTGTTTTTAAAAACGGACAAAGATAGCAATCCATATCAACAGTCTGCCCCCAAAATATGTTATATTGATACCAGGAGTTGGGGAGATGAATTATCGGGAACAATTACAGTGTGCTCTGGACTATATCGAAGACAATCTTTGCCAGGATTTAGATCTGGACAGAATTGCTGCGAGTACAGGATACTCCAAGTATCATTTTCTAAGGATATTTAAGGCTGAACTGGGAATGACACCCGGGGAGTATATCAGAAA
>JAFLRO010000129.1 GCA_022511425.1 Acetatifactor sp. | reverse complement strand
AGATCTCAAGATATTGACTTACGTCCATACTTATACCCATCCCTTTCTTCTTATACTGCACTGTTTCTCTTTTTAATTATGCTTTGACTCCTATGTTCAAAGCAATTTCCTGGGCCAGTTGTTCCAACGGGACCACTTGATCCGAAAGTCCTGCATTTACTACGCTCTTAGGCATGCCGTACACCACACAACTCTCCTGATCCTGTGAAATCACATGAACCTTCTTCTTCGCCTCAAGATTTTTGATTCCCTCTGTGCCGTCGGCGCCCATTCCCGTCATAACAACACAGACCACTTCGTCAAAACGACTGTCAGAGAGAGATTCATACATATAATTTGCACAGGGCTTTACGCCCTCTCTGCTAGGCTCGTCCGAATAGTGAATCGTACACCTGCCGCCGCTGTTGTTCACATTCATATGCATGCCACCCATGGCTACATACACAGTACCCTTCTGCAGTTCTTCACCCTCTTTGGCTTCCTTCACCTTCACCTGGCTTAAATCGTTCAGGCGATCTGCCAAAGATGCCGTAAATCCCTTAGGCATGTGCTGAACCAGCAGAACCGGTGCGTCCAGTCCTTCCGGGAGTCTCGGAATCACCGACTGCAGAGCCTTGGGGCCCCCTGTGGAACTTGCTATGGCAACAATCTTGTTTCCAGAAGTTTTCTTGGAAAACTTCCTGGCCAGATCCATCACCTTCTCCGCAGTCTGTCGGCTCTCCTGGCTCCTGTTCACAGGCGCGAAAACAGCAGGTCTACTGTTAGCTACCACCTCCAGGATATCCAGAAGCTTGTTCTTAAACTCACCCATCCGGCAGTCCACAGCGCTGTCAGGCTTATGTATGAAATCGAGAGCTCCAAGTTCCAAAGCATCCAGAGTGGTCTTTGCCCCCTCCCTGGTGTCTGTACTTGCCATCATGACCTTTGCAGGAATCTTATTCTTCCGCAGTTCCTCCAGCAACTGCAAACCGTTCATCTTGGGCATGTTCACGTCAAGAACCACGGCGTCATACTGATTCTTGCGAAGCAGATCCAATGCCTCCACTCCATTAGTCGCTCTGGCAACAACTTGAAATCTCTCATCACCGTCAATTATATCACAAATAACTCTTCTCATGAGTGCAGAATCATCAACCACCAGAATTTTTTTCGACATCACTTGTTGCCCATTCCTTTCTTAGATTTTTTCTTTCCTCTTCAAAAATATATTTGATGATTTCTTCCCGTGTTTTACTGTTCATATCGTAATACTGTACACGATGCTCAAAAGTACCCTTCCGCTTCTCAAGCTCCTGCGCACTGAGAACTTTACCGATTACCTCATACAGCTTTTTCTTGCCGTCCTTTAGCAGATAGTAATTTATGTACAACAGGCTTTCCGGTTCATAGCGTTGGGCAGAAAGAAATCTCAGGCCGCCGCCGCTGATATCCACTATGACACTTTGCTTTAGGGGCAGTCCGGGAGTAAGAGCATAAGGAAGGTCATTTTCCACCGCCTGCAATTCTTCCTCCTGAAGATTTCTGGCACACATTTCCAGCGCACAGCTGAAGCGGTAATATTCACGCCGCTGATATTTTCTGAGGTTACTGGTCAGTTCCACCACTAACAGGTAAACATTGTTGCTCTTGTACCGGTCTTTGATCCGGGCAAAGCATTGGTACAGACCAGTTGAATGGTAAATGATCAAATCGAACTCTCCGTCCACCGGAAGAAGAATCAGCTTTGTCTTCTCCATGGGCATGAGAATTTCCATGGTATCCTCGGACATAATATCATATATCTGGCTGTTATAAACTTTTCGTTCCGCACCTTCCGGTAATGAATCACTCCGTTCCACCACCTGTAATTCAATTCGGTCTCCGACTGTAACAAATTCAGATAGCATGTTGTACCCCCTAATATATATTATGAAATATTATACTACTTTCTTCCTGATATGATGTGGGAAAAAAACGCGGCCATTCCACGTTTGGGCTGGCGTTCTTCCTCCTCTTTTCCCAGAAGCTTGTTAGCAATCCGCTCGTAAGCAGCTGTAGATTTTGCGCCCGGATTCTGGAGTGAGACCGGTACCTGCTGCATCACGGCTCTGGAGAGCTGTACATCCTCCGGAACGCTGCCCAGATAGATCATGGGTATCTTCAAATATCGCTCCACCACTGCATTCAGCTTTCCAAACAGTACCTCGCCCTCAGGTTCCTTGGATACTCGGTTGGCAATCATTTTCACCTTTGTGGCGTTCTCGTCAAATCTAGGATGCCGATACAGTGCCTTCAGCAGGGAATAAGAATCCGTAATAGAGGTGGGCTCCGGCGTAGTGATCAGCAAGATTTCTCCGCTGGCCACAAGAAATTCCAGCACTGCATCAGAAATCCCGGCTCCCGTGTCCACAATGATCACATCCGCAATTGCGTCCAACTCAGTCAGATTCTGAATGATATAATTCAGATAATCACGGCTTAAATTGGACATCCCCGCAATCCCACTTCCTCCGGAGATGAACCCCACATCCATAGGTCCCCAGGTTATGATTTCTTTAATGTTCTTCCCTTGGTAAATCAAGTCACAGAGATTATGCTTCGGCACAGCGCCAAACATGATCTCAATATTCGCCAGACCGAAGTCCGCATCCAAAATAATGACCTTCTTTTCCATCTTTCTAAACTGTATCGCTAAGTTAATTGAGGTATTGGATTTACCGACCCCACCCTTTCCGCTGGTAACGGTAATGACACGGGCCAATGGTCTGGACTGCTGGCTGGTTTTCAATATACGTAATTGTTCCGCTTGATCCATGTCCGACCTCCTTGTCAATGTTTTGTACTTAGGAGCTGCTTCACCGTCTTCTGAGGATTGAATAGCTCAATATCATCCGGTACATTCTGGCCACAGGTCACAAATGCAATAGGAGTATCCGTGTGGAGCTTCACATTCAAAAGATTTCCCAGTGTGGCCGTCTCATCCAGCTTGGTAAAAATAAGCTGATAGTCCGTAATATCGCGGTAGCTGGAAGCGATCTTCAATAGATCCTTGTACTTAGTAGTCGCAGAGAGCACCAAAAAAGTCTGATACTCTGCAATTTCACCGATCGTCTCAAGCAGTTTCTTCATATTAGCCAACTGCTCTTCGTTCTGATGAGAATGACCGGCTGTGTCAACAAAAATATAATCGAACTCTCGGAAATCGTTTATTGCAGTCTTGGCATCCTCCGGTGCGTAGACCACCCGAAAGGGTACTTCCAGAATGTTAGCATAGGTGCGCAG
This sequence comes from Acetatifactor sp., assembly GCA_022511425.1. Taxonomy (GTDB): domain Bacteria; phylum Bacillota; class Clostridia; order Lachnospirales; family Lachnospiraceae; genus Acetatifactor. Next base: position 2,491 of record JAFLRO010000129.1, on the reverse strand, counting down.
CTGCTCTGCTGCTGCTATGCGGTAAGTATCCGCCGTCAGAAGCGCCACTTTTTTCTTCTCATCCACAGAAAAGCTGCTGGCAATCTTTGCAATAGTTGTAGTCTTCCCCACACCTGTAGGTCCCATAAACAATACTACCTTGGGAGCTTTTTGCGCCGGAGTGATTCCCTTTGCCTTGTTGAATTTAAGAATCATCTTCTGGTATACATTAGCGAGAATGAAATCTATGGGTACATCCGGTTTTTCCGTCTTATCCACCTCGCCAATGATCTGATTGGCATACTTTTCATCCACCTCATTCTCCAGCATGGTGTTATACAGAAGACGGATAAACTTTTCCTGTTCAGTGGGTTCCTGTACCTCGGGCTCCTTCTCGGAAGTCTCCTCCTTTGCAGCCGCCTCCTCCCGGCGTTCAGACTGCTCATTTTTGGCATTTTCCTCCTGCTGAAGCCGACTTACCAACAGAGTCTGAAGGCTGTCAAGTTTCTTCTCAATATTCTGAGAACTCTCCGTCATGAGGCTGGAAGCATTCCTGGCAGCTACCGCATCAGGTGCCCCTGAGGTGGCTTCCTGTCTTGACGGAGCAGTCTCCCTTCGTACAGACCTGATACTTTCGCTGTCTTCCTCCAGGGCTACCGTCACCTCCACCTGCTTGGATCCCAATACCCCCGCCAGGCCTTTTTTCTTAACATCCTTGACATTCATGGTCACAATGCCGTTGCCCAATTCTTTTCTGGCAGCATCCAATGCTTCCTCTTCCGTCCTGCCCACAAATTTTTTAATGATCATTATGCCGTCACCATCCCAACTGACTGTAACTCTACACTAGATTCCACTTCGTTATATGATACCACCACCAGCTCCTTGAAGTAATCCTCCGTGAGCCTCTTAAAATACATGCGCACAATAGGTGAAGTGATAATAATGGGAATTTTTCCAATATTTTCCAGCTTTTGAACCTCTCTGCCCACCGAGTCGATAATGGCTCTGGAGCGGTTGGGATCCAAATTCAGGAACGCGCCGTTCTCAGTCTGCTTCACACTGCCCATGATCTCCTGTTCCACTTTAGGATCCAAAGTCACAACGTTTGTGGTCTCATGGGAGGGGAAGTACTTGGTGGAAATAGCACGTCTCAGACTCTGACGCACATACTCCGTCAGAATATCCGTATCCCGGGTGGTGGGCGCATAATCCGCCAGGGTCTCCATGATGGTCAACAGATCCCTGATGGAGATACCCTCCTTCAGCAAATTCTGAAGTACCTTCTGGATTTCTCCCAATCCCAGCAGTTTGGGCACCAGCTCCTCCACCAGTGAGGGATTGGTCTCCTTCATATTGTTTACCAGATTCTGTACATCCTGTCGTGTCAACAACTCCGATATGTACTGCCTAATGATTTCCGTCAGATGAGTTGCGATGATGGATGGAGGATCTACGACCGTGTAACCCAGACTCTCCGCCCGCTCCCTCTGTCCTTCTGTAATCCAGATTGCAGGCAGATGGAAAGAAGGTTCAAAGGTAGGAATACCGGTAATCTCCTCTTCAACATAACCGGGGTTCATGGCCATGTAGTGATCGAAAAGGATCTCTCCTTCGCTGACCTGAATGCCCTTGATCTTGATAATGTACTGATTGGGGTTCAACTGTATATTGTCTCGCAGACGTATGATCGGTACCACGGTGCCAAGCTCCAACGCGATCTGCCTTCTTATCATGACTACGCGGTCCAGCAAATCTCCACCCTGGTTCACATCCGCCAGAGGAATGATGCCATAACCGAACTCCAACTCAATGGGATCTACCTGAAGCAGACTGTTCACATTCTCAGGCTGGCGTATCTCGTCGGCTGCCACCTCGTCGCCATTCACCTCCGCCTCAATCTGAGCGGTCTCCAGATTACCTGCCATTATCCTTCCGCCGATGATGAACAAAAGGCCCATGCCCATGAAAAGAATCGTATTTAGCTCCGTAAACACGCCCAGGAATGCCAGCGTGCCTCCTACCAGATACATGACCTTGGGCGCACCGAAGAGCTGTTTCATGATGGCAGGGCCAAACTCTGCCTCCTTACTGCCCTTAGTTACAAGAATACCAGTGGACAGGGAAATCAACAGTGACGGAATCTGACTCACCAGACCGTCACCGATGGTCAGGATGCCGTAGTTATCCAATGCTGTACCAATGTCCATGCCCATCCGCAGCATGCCCATGGCAATTCCGCCCACTATGTTGAGCACCGTCAGCAAGAGGCCTGCTACAGCGTCTCCCTTAACATATTTCACAGCACCGTCCATGGACCCGAAAAAGCTGGATTCCATCTGTATTTTGTCGCGGCGCTCTTTCGCTTCCCTGTCATCAATAGCACCGGTATTTAAGTCGGCGTCGATCGCCATCTGTTTACCGGGCATTGCGTCCAGAGTGAATCGTGCGGTAACTTCAGCCACACGCTCGGAACCTTTGTTGATCACAAGGAACTGGATCATGATCAGAA
>JAFLRO010000128.1 GCA_022511425.1 Acetatifactor sp. | reverse complement strand
GCGGATAGCTTCTCCAGCTGCAAGACCCCTGTCGAGACCTTTACTACCCCGGATTAACACATATAGACATTGCTCCAATTACTGAAAAGACAATGTCCCATGTCTCCTACTCAAATAGTATAAATAGCTTTGCTCAAGATGTCAAGTACACCATTATATTCTATACCATTTTCTATAAACGGTTCCTCAAATCAGCCTCTGATTTTTCCAACACCTTACAAATTCCTTATCTTGAATTCCTTTTCCGCTTCTCTCTTCTGGTCCTTTTTAGCAATGTCTTCCCGCTTGTCATAGAGCTTCTTGCCTCGCGCCAGGCCCACCTCGACTTTCACCTTGCCGTTTTTGAAATAAACCTGCAGGGGAACCAGTGTGTAACCTTTTTCCTTTATCTTGCCCTGCAGTTTATTAATTTCATATTTGTGCATCAAAAGCTTCTTGATACGCAGAGGATCCTTGTTGAATATATTGCCTTTTTCATAAGGGCTTACGTGCATGCCATAGACAAATACTTCGCCGTTCTCAATTCTGATAAAGCTCTCCTTGATACTGCATTTGCCCATGCGCATGGATTTTACCTCCGTGCCGTGGAGAGCCACTCCCGCCTCATATGTCTCATCTATGAAGTAATCATGATATGCCTTCTTATTGTTGGCAATCAGCTTTTGTGCTTCCTTTCCTGTCGCTGCCATAATGTCACCTCTCTTTCAGCATGACACAAGTGTCACAAAACTCGGATTTTCAGTATATCCTTTCGCTCCCTCAAACAATCAACTTTTCTTTCAGTAGCAAGGGCTTTATGTACCCTCCTCAAGAGAAAAGTCTATCGTCCTGTTAAAACGGTCACAGTCGTCCACCCTGACCCGCACCGGCATTCCCAACTTAAAAGTCCGCCCCGTAGCTTCTCCCACCATCTCATAAGTATTCTCGTTGTAATAAAAATAGTCACCGGGAAGCTTGGACACATGAATCAGTCCCTCAACCGTGTTAGGCAGTTCCACATAGATGCCCCAGCCGGTGACGCCGGATACCACGCCATCAAAGCATTCACCGATCCTTGCTTCCATATACTCTACTTTTTTCAGTTTATCCGTCTCCCGTTCCGCTTCGTCCGCACGCCGCTCTGTCTCGGAGGAATGCTTTGCCACCTCCGGCAAAATGCCGCGATAGTGCGCCGTACGCTCCTCCATCAGCCTCCCTCTTAGCTGATCCTTGATGATCCTGTGAATCTGCAGGTCAGGATATCTGCGGATGGGTGAGGTGAAATGGCAGTAATAGCTGCATGCCAGACCAAAATGCCCGGTACATTCCGTACTGTACTTTGCCTGCTTCATACTCCGCAGAGCAAGTCGACTGATCATAGCCTCCTCGGGAGTGCCGGCAATTTGAGCCAACAATTTCTGAATCTCTTTGGGATGGACTTCCTCGCTGTTTACCTTGGAGTTCTTTCTGCCCACTGACTTCATGTAATAGCCGAAATTGTTGATAAAGGATGACAGCTTGTGGATGCGTTCCTGATCCGGCAGATCGTGAACTCTGTACACAAAGGGAAGCTCCAGCCAATAAAAATGTTGGGCCACTGTCTCGTTTGCTGCCAGCATAAAATCCTCAATAATGTCCGTGGCTGTATTGCGTTCATAGGCCTTGATTTCTGTAGGATGCCCCTCTTTATCCAGCAGGATCTTACACTCAGGAAAATCAAAATCAATGGATCCCCGCTTCTTCCTCTTGCTGCGCAGTATTGCCGCCAGTTCCTTCATCTGTCGGAACATGGGAAGCAGATTGCCATACTGTCTGTACGTTTCATCCCTGTCCACCAGAGATCCGTCTTCCAAAAGAGCCTGAACAGCCGTGTAAGTCATCCGCTTGTCCACCCGGATCACGGACTCGCAAATTTCGTAATCGGTAATCTCTCCCTGCATGTCCACTGTCATCAGGCAGCTAAGGCTGAGCCTGTCCACACCCTCGTTCAGGGAACAAATACCGTTCGACAGCGCATGGGGCAGCATAGGTATTACCCGGTCCACCAGATAGACAGAAGTTCCCCGCTTGCGTGCCTCCCTGTCCAGGGCAGAATTTTCCTGCACATAGTTTGCCACATCCGCAATGTGTACACCAAGATGGTATTGCTCCCCATCAAAATCCACACTGACCGCATCGTCTAAATCCTTGGAATCCTCTCCGTCGATGGTGACCATTACCACATCCCGCAGATCCCGCCTGTCTGCCATATCCGCCTCGGATACCTCCTGGGATGTCTTTTCCGCCTGATTCATCACTTTTTCCGGAAATTCCATAGGCAGGTCAAAGCCCCTGATAATGGACAGAATATCCACTCCCGGATCGTTCAGGTGGCCTAAGATCTCCACCACTTTTCCCTCGGGGCTGCGCCTGTTGGTGCCGTAGTCCGTGATCTCCACAACCACCTTATGACCGCTGACAGCTCCCTTAGAGTGCTCCTTGGGCACAAAAATATCCTGAGCAAGCTTGGAATTATCCGGCACTACAAAACCGTAGTTGTCCCTGGTGCGCTCAAAGGTACCCACTACCGTTGTCATGCCCCTTGCAATGATACGGAGCACCTGAGCCTCCTGACGTTTTCCCTGACCTGCTGACAGCAGGGAAACCTGCACTGTGTCCTTATGGAAGGCACCGTTTGTATACTTTTCTGGGATGAAAAGATCCTCCTCCCTGCCCTCTATCTCCACAAAACCAAAGCCTTTGGCATTGCTGATAAAAGTTCCTGACAGCACCCTGCCGTCGCTCTTCTGATACTTCCCCTTGGAGGTCAGCACCAGTTCGCCCTCAGTCAGTAGTTCCTGGAGAATGTCTTTAAACTCTTCCCTGTCCTCCTTTGCAACCTGCAGGAGCATGGCAAGTTCTTTTTCTTTCATGGGGGTATAAACCTTATCATTCACCAGATCACATATCACTTTTTTTCGCTTATCTTTTTTATCTTTTTCGTTTACATCCATATATAATCTCCAAAGAAAGAAACACTCTTGTGGGGGCCACAAGAGTGTTCTCATAACGTATCTTAAAATACATTCAAGTTCAACACTGCCGCAAGTACCATGAAAAGCACTGCCAGAACCTTGGTTATTTTCACCAGGATCCCTTCCATAGATCGTCCCTTGTTCTTACCCCAGTAGGTCTCAGCCGCACCGCTGATGGATCCCAACCCTGCGGACTTGCCTTCCTGCATCAACACTACAATGACAAGCGCCACACAAACTACTATGAAAACAATTGTGAGAATCGTCTTTAATACTGCCATGTATACTTCCATGTTATTTGTGAGAGTCGTCTTTAATACATTTAATACTTCCATGTTTTACCTCCTAACGTGAAACAAGAACAATATTACCACAACTATCGTTAAAAGGCAAGATTTTCTCAAATTTTTTTAAAGGGTTCCATATACTGTGCGGCAGTGCCCAGTTCTTCCTCTATGCGCAGCAGGCGGTTGTACTTCGCTACACGGTCGCTGCGGCAGGGCGCTCCTGTCTTGATCTGCCCCGTGTTCCAGGCCACGGCAAGGTCCGCGATGGTAGTGTCTTCTGTCTCGCCGGAGCGGTGTGATATAACTGCTTTATAGCCATTCTTATGAGCCATCTCTACTGCGTCAAAAGCTTCAGTCAGAGTTCCGATCTGGTTCACCTTTACCAGAATGGCATTGGCTGTTCCCAGCTTAATACCCGCGTCAAGACGCTTTGTATTGGTGACAAAAAGGTCGTCTCCCACCAGCTGAACCTTCTCACCCAGCCTCTGAGTCAGCTTCTGCCAGCCCTCCCAGTCATCCTCCGCCAGACCATCCTCAATAGAGAGCAATGGAAATTTCTCTACCAAATTCTCAAAATATGCAATCATCTCGTCAGTATCCCGAACTACATCCTGTCCTTTCAGGCTGCTCTCACCGGGGAAATGATACATACCGGTCTTTTCGTTATAAAGTTCGCTGCTGGCAGTATCCATGGCTATCTTGATGTCCTGTCCGGGAGTATAACCGGCTGCCTCCACTGCCTGTACAAGAAATTCAAGTACGCGCTCCGCATCCGGCAGGTCGGGTGCAAAACCGCCCTCATCTCCAACGCCTGTTGATAAATTTTTCTCTCGAAGAAGTCCCTTTAAATTATGATATACTTCGGCACAGATTCTCAGGCCGTCCGCAAAGGTTTCCGCCTGCACCGGCATTATCATGAATTCCTGGAAATCCACGGTATTTGCCGCATGCTTTCCACCGTTTAAAATATTCATCATGGGAACGGGAAGCAGCTTTGGCCCTACACCGCCAAGATATCGATACAATGGCATGGACAATGCCTTGGCGGAAGCCTTGGCACAGGCCAGGGAGACAGACAGTGTGGCATTGGCTCCCAGGTTCTCTTTATTCTCCGTGCCGTCCAGCTCGATCAAAGTTCGGTCGATGAATACCTGCTCCATCGCATTTTTTCCAAGCAATGCTGAAGCAATCTTTTCATTTACATTTTTTACTGCATGCTGTACGCCTAAGCCAAAGTAGCGTGTCTCGCCGTCTCTCAGTTCTACCGCTTCAAAGCGGCCCGTACTGGCGCCGGAGGGCACGGCTGCGCGCCCTTTATATAACCGACAGTCTATGGGGTTTTTGACGGTAACTTCCGCTTCCACAGTGGGATTGCCCCGGGAGTCCAGGATTTCCCGGGCATGTACGGCAATAATTTCCAGACAAATGGACATAAAAATTCCTCCTTAAGGGATAGATTCTGATTAAGCATCAGTATATCCCCATGGGAGGAATTTATGCGATAAATTAGTACGCTTTCCCGGCCAAAATCTCGCAGTAGTCCTTGTAGTTTTTCTCAAGAAGCGTAGGCGTGTCCAGGCCGTAGGGGCATTTTGACTTACAGCTGCCGCAGTGGAGACATTTTTCGATCAGTTTCATCTTCTCCTGTGCTGCCGGTGTCAGCTGCGCTGCGGAGGGAGAACGCCGAATCAGCAAGCTCATGCGGGCACAGTTGTTAATCTCGATCCCCACCGGGCAAGGCATACAGTAGCCGCAGCCACGGCAGAAATCACCAAGAAGTTCTTTTCTGTCGTGTTTGATGACTGCTGCCAGTTCATCGGTCATGGCAGGTGGATTATCAATATAGGACAGGAACTCATCCAGCTCACTCTCCCGCTGTACGCCCCAGATGGGCAGCACATTGTCGTACTGCGCTAAGAAGGCATAAGCTGCGGCGGAGTTAGTGATAAGACCACCGGAGAGAGCCTTCATGGCGATAAATCCCATATTCGCTTCCTTACATTTTTCCACCAGCTCGATATCCTTATCTGTTGCAAGATAACAGAAAGGGAACTGAAGGGTCTCGTACAGCCCGCTCTCAATGGCTTCATGAGCCACGCTCAGACGGTGGTTTGTAATACCGATATGCCGGATCATGCCTTTTTCCTTCGCCTCCAGTGCTGCCTCATAGAGGCCTGTGCCATCGCCGGGCTTGGGGCAGAATGCAGGGTTATGGAACTGGTATATGTCTATGTAGTCTGTGCGAAGGTTATGGAGGGAGGTGTTCAGATCCTTCCAGAAATCTTCCGCGGTTTTGGAACCGGTCTTCGTTGCGATATATATCTTTTCCCGCATACCGTCAAAGGCCTCGCCCAGTTTTTCCTCGCTGTCAGTGTACCAGCGGGCAGTATCAAAGAATGTGACACCGCTGTCATATGCTTTGCGAAGAAGTTTTACAGCCTCCTGCGTGGAAATACGCTGAATTGGCAGTGCGCCGAAGGCGTTCTTTTCAACGGTGATACCGGTTTTTCCTAAAGTTACTTTTACCATGGGTGGATACCTCCTTATAAATTTTCCGCTCTAGTTAGCAACCCCCATTTCAAATGGGGGTTTAGCTTTAACCCCTCCGGGGTATTT
>JAFLRO010000127.1 GCA_022511425.1 Acetatifactor sp. | reverse complement strand
CCCGGAGATAATCATAAAAGGCTTTCTGTTCTGATTCTTCGCTGATATAATGCGTCTCATACCCCTCCTGTATACACGGAAGCACGGACAACTCCACCAGTCCGTCTATCGTTACTTTCAGGTTTACAATAGCAGTATATTTCGTCTCTCCATTAAACCAGAAATCCCCCAAGCTGTATACTACGGGTTTTTCATCCACATACCCTATTCCCTGCAGCACATGAGGGTGGGAGCCGATGATAGCGTCAGCGCCGGAATCAAAAAACTCCTGCGCTATGGCTGTCTGATATGCCTCGTAATATTCTGAGTCTTCTGTTCCCCAATGTACATAGGCAATCAGATAATCACATTGTTTGTGAGTTTCCTTAATGATATTGTTCATCATTTCCGTATCATACATTCTTACTACACCCGGTGTATTTTCTCCTGCCTCCGGTGTAAAGATAAACTTTTCCGAACGATTGGCCGCAACAAAACCGATCTTGATGCCTCCTACTACAAAGTATACCGGTCTTGATGCCTCCTCCATATCTGCTCCGGCACCCACATAGGGTATTTCAGACTGATTGAGCACGTCCAAAGTATCATAAAAAGCATCCGCACCAAAATCATAAATGTGATTATTAGCCAGAGAAACAATATCAATTCCCATCTGCTGCAAAATTCTCTCTCTTTCGGGAGAGGCTCGAAAGGTATAATATTTTCCCTCTAATGCCGCCCCTCTTGAACTAACCGGATACTCATGGTTTATCATGCTGATATCCGCTTCATTCAGCCTGTCTATGATCTTCTCTGACAGACACAGACCGATATCGCCTCCCAAAGCATCGTAATGATCTATGACATAGCCATCCTCTGTAAGGCAGATATCCCCTGCAAACGCCATATCTGCCACAGTATCATCGTCCTCTATCAAATAAACATCATGCTCTGCAGCTGTATGCTCATTCTCTAAATAACCTAAACTCGTATCCCACAGAACATGTAATGACTTCCCTGTTACATAGTAGAGCTGCCTGTCTATATCATCCGACAAATCCATGAGCCCCAACTGCTCCGGTCCATAAGTATTAAGCAGCCATTCCACAAAGGTCGCCTGTTCCTCTCCATTGTTTCCTACCGAAAGTTTTTCATTGAGAGCTGATGCCAACTCTGAACGCCTTTCCGCCTGCTGTGTAATCTCCTTCTCCGCGTTCGCCGGCTCTATATCCTCTTGCTCTATTTCAGCTTCTTGCCCTGCCGTTTTTGACTCTATATTTTCCTGCAGCGGGTATTGATTTTGAAAACTTCCGCATGCCGTAAGATACAAGGAGAACACTATGAATATCGTAAAATATAATCGTTTTTTTCTCACACTGTTCTCCTTTTTCTTACTTCATTTTAGGTCTGTACAAACCGATTTTAAACAAGTATAATCAAGGCACGAGAAAAGAAAATGTAAATTCCATCCAGGAGGTATAAACTTATGAAAGATCAACATTGTGGTTACTGTATGCGTGGAGAACTTCTTGACGCATTCGGCATTTTCATCTGCGATCTAAGTGTCAGTTCATTGATCCTATTCAAGGAACAGAGCCATCCCGGACGCTGCATTGTGGCTTATAAAGACCACGTCAGCGAACTGGTGGACATCAGTGATGAAGATCGCAATGCTTTTTTCGCCGATGTGGCCCGTGCTGCCCGTGCCATCCACACGGCATTCCATCCTGACAAGGTGAACTACGGTGCCTACGGCGACGGCGGCTGCCACCTGCATTTCCATCTGGTACCCAAGTACAAAGAGGAGTTTGAATGGGGTGGCGTGTTCCAGATGAATCCCGGCAAGACTCTGCTTAATGAAGCAGACTATGACGAAATGATTCAAAAGATTAAGGCCGCATTGTGATTCCCCACAGCCCCGGTTTCGGCCGGGGTATTTTCAATGATTCATCCTCCAATCAATACATCTTTCAAGATACTCAACATACTCTTCACTCTTACACATACTTTTGCCGGGTGCATCGGAGATTTTCGCCACATCCTGCCCGTTGCATTTTGTTATTTTCATAACAATATTAAGCGCAGGAACCATCGTGTTGTTAGAAAGGTATGTTCCGATACCGAACGCTACTTTTATCCGATCTTTAAAATATTTAAATATATTATCTGCTTTATCAAAATTTAGGCTGTCACTGAACAGCAGGGTTTTCGTCATAGGATCGATCCCTAAGCACTTATAATGTTCAATCATCTTGTCACCCCACAACTTAGGGTCTCCACTGTCGTGTCTGACCCCACTGAATAAGGTGGCAAATGTCAATTGAAAATCTTTCAAAAAGCAATCGGTTGTGATCGTATCCGTAAGCGCCGTACCATTCAAAACACCATACTCTTTTACCCATGCATCAAGAGCAAACCAATTAGAATATGCCGGGTTGTATTTATGATTACCCTGTCCAACACACATGATCCATTCATGAGCCATAGTACCGACCGGCTTAAGATTATGTTTTTTTGCAAGAAAAACATTTGATGTTCCGACAAATGTGGAACTGCAAGATCTAAGATTTTTTAACTTATGTATTAGATTGTCCTGTGCTTCGGCAGAAAGTCTGCGTCTTAAACCAAATTCACTAAACGAAGAAATATTTAAATCATCATTTTCTATAAGATTAATTTTCCTATCTAATCTTGCCATAAAATCATCAAAAAGTACTTCATAATCGTGAGCTATTTTAAAATATACTTCATTAACAATAGCTAACGTAGGTATTTCATACATTGACGTATTTAACCATGTTCCTTTTGTCTCAATAGACAGCCCACATACATCATCTGTTGTAATATCAAAGTCTTCATAGCGTGGCTGCCACAGGCGAAGGAAATCCACATAACTACCCTTAATCCAACAAATATTTTCAAGATAAAGGAGTTCATCTTCAGTAAAACGAAGATTACAAAAAGATTTAATCTGCTCTCTGATTTCATCAACCATTTCTTCTGTAAAATGAACATCTGAGTTACGGCATTTAAATGTCCATGTTGTTTTGTAATCGGAAAATTGATGATAAATTGCCTGACCCATTGAAAATTTATACATATCCTGTTCAAGCAAACTTGTAATAATCTGCGGTAATTTCATCTTCTATCTCCTTCATCCATGGATCACATCAATCTGACAGGACTTCATCGTTAATAATGCAGCTTTATGATTCTCCGGCGTTACTCCGGCACAACAGCTTGCATCAACCGTAATATGTGTTTCAGGATACATTGCCTTTAATATCAGTGCGTTTGATACCACACAAATATCTGTACATACACCGATCAGTTCAATCTCATCTTCTTCACTAAAACGGTTAGTATCCCAATGTATCCATCCGAAATTTGGCTTATCTATGTATTGACAATTGTCCACCTCAAGACCATCTGCAATCTTCCATCCATCTGTCCCGTAAATGCAGTGGGGAACCGGCAGATATTTCCCCTCCTGAGATTGAAGATAGTTTTCGTCATGAGTATCTCGTGTAAAAATTATGGTATCTCCTTTTTTTTGATACTCGGAAATTTTATTTTTAACATTGGGTAATATCTCACAAGCCTCCTTGCTGCCGAGGCATCCGCTTACGAAGTCGTTTTGCATATCAACTACCACTAATATTTTACTCATATTTACTTCGTCCTTTCATTCCTCAAAATAAATCTGCGTGCAGCATTAATGCCAATCTTGTAGGGCAATGGTCTAAGCTCTCGATCAGCCTCCTTTAATTTCTCACGGATATTGATATGCTGAGGGCAATGCTGCTCACACTTTCCACATCCGATACACTGGGATGCAAACCCCGGCTCCTTGCGCATTCCCATATTCTGTGCGAACTCAAAACGGGAAGGAGCTTTTTTCTCCATATACATCAGATTATAATAATAGAAATTGCCCGGTATATCCACTCCCTTAGGGCATGGCATACAATACCTGCAGCCCGTGCAGCCTACCTTTTCACGTTCGCGAATGATTTGCTTGATTTGCTCGACAATCTGCAAGTCTTCTCCTGTAAAATGTCCCGGCTCAGCATCTGACGCGATGCGGATGTTTTCATTCACCATATCCCCGGAATTCATACCTGAAAGCACACAGCTTACTTCCGGCTGATTCCACAGCCAACGCAAGCCCAACTCTGCGGGCGTATAGCCATGACTGTCAGAAACCAGCACCTCTTTTGCTTTATCCGGCAGATTCACCAGTTTGCCGCCCCGTAGAGGTTCCATAATGATAACCGGAATATTTTTCTCTGCCGCTGCCTGAAGGCCTCTCTTTCCGGCCTGGCTATGCTCATCCAGATAGTTATACTGAATCTGGCAAAACTCCCAGTCGTAGGCATTCAGAATCTTCAAAAACATTTCCGTATCGCCATGATAAGAAAATCCTATGTTACGAATACGGCCTTCTTCTTTCTGTCTTTTTATCCAGTCTTCAATCCCCAACGCCTTAAGATGCTCCCATTCCGCATAATCTGTAAACATATGCATCAGGTAATAGTCAATATGATCCGTGCGGAGACGGGATAACTGCTCATTAAAGGTTTTGTCAATTGCCGCAGAGGAACGAATGATATACTGCGGAAGCTTGGTTGCAATATAAACCTTATCTCGGCACTTGTTTTCATCCAAAATTCTACCGAGGCATTCCTCGCTGCCGGGGTATATGTAAGCAGTGTCAAAATAATTTACACCCTTGTTGATAGCAAGAAGGACTTCCTTCTCAGCTTTTTCATAGTCAATTGCATTTCCTTTCTTAGTAAATCTCATGCATCCGTAACCCAGTTGGGAAATCTTATTGCCGTATCGGTCCAGTCTGTACTTCATATCTACACTCTCCTTCAAAAATTTTAAAGTATAAACCCATATTCTATCTTCTTAACAATCCTATTGCTTTATCCTCATCAAACTCATCTTCCAAAGCGATCAACACATCTTTAACCAGCGCATGCATATCCTGCTCCAACGGCTGACCGATCCATTCTTTTAATTTTTCAATCGCCTGACCGGTCTCAAAATTGTCCAGAAGTGCTGCGACCTGATTCAAATCGTCCTGTGACAACTGCAATACTTCTCCGTCAGCACTTACAACTACACCATATTTATCGCCGTCATCCCCACGAAATTCCTTAAAACCTTCTTGCGTCTCATCCCATACGGCAATAAGCTCATCCCAGTGAGATTCCACATAAGCGATGTCATCTGCCTTGCTCTTCATCTCATGCTCGTATGCAATATCCGCCAGTTTATCTGCTCCAAGCGTTCTCGCATTACCTTTTAGTCCATGTACCCAAATCGCATAATCCTTCATGTTCCTATTCAGAATGAACTGCTCCATGGCATCCTGCTTTTCATGCTCACGAAGGAACATATCCACCAGATCTATATAGATATCCATATCGCCTTTTGCATGTGACAATCCGTTTTCTATGGAGATGCCGTACTGCATAAGACCTTCATAATCGATTTTAAAATTTGATTCTTCCTTCTCTTCGTTCTGTGCTCCTGCTTCTTTGCTTCTGAGTAGGTCTTTTGGCAGAAACTCCGCAACAGTCTGCTCCAACAGGTCCCCGTCAATCGGCTTTGTCAGGAAATCAGCAAATCCCTCTTTCATATAGCCTTCCCGAGCTCCGGAAAGTGCATTGGCAGTCAACACTATGATTGGTGTATCCGCATTAGGGAAATCCTTCATTTTCTGTATTTCATGCAGCGTTTCGATGCCGTCCATCTCCGGCATCATATGATCCATGAAGATGATGTGGAAATGTTCCTTTTGTACAAGTTCCAGACACCTCTTGCCGGAATCTGCCGTCACAATATTCATCTTGGTTCGTTTCAGAAGTGATTTGAACACCGTAAGGTTCATGGCGTTATCGTCCACCACAAGTACATTTGCATCCGGAGCCTCGAAGCTCTGCTGACTGTCTGCATGGTTCTTCTCCT
>JAFLRO010000126.1 GCA_022511425.1 Acetatifactor sp. | reverse complement strand
TCCGGCCATGTTGCCGGATGGTAGTAACTATATTATATATCATATCGGAGATTTTGGCCTGCTGGATACAGGTGGTATTCCCGACGTACAGATTTTTTCCACGAGATACAGGAAACAGGCAGTACCCGGATGATACTGCCCTGTGCCCTAATCTATACCCAATCCTATGTTTTCGCTTATGTGTATTCACTTGCCACAATTCAGAGAGATTTTATCTTTTTCATTCATAACTTGCTTTTCTCTAAATAAATAGCATATCACGCACTTTGAAAGGATTAACTCAATATCCCTCCATCCATTTCATGTACTGTGTCGCACAGCATATGGATATCTTCTGAATTATGGGATACGATCAGGATTGTTTTTCCTTCCTCTTTCAAACGCAGCAATAGTTCCCTGATCTCAGCCACACCGTTTTTGTCCAGAGCGTTCATCGGCTCATCCAGGATCAGGATATCCGGGTTTTCCATGATAGCCTGCGCTATGCCTAACCGCTGCTTCATCCCCAGAGAATATTTCCCCACATGCTTTTTATCATCCGGATCAAGCCCTACTGTAGTGATAGCGTTTCGGATTTCCTTTTTACCGATCACTCCTCTTAAAGATGCAAGATACTCCAGATTCTTATAGGCGCTTAAAGTGGGAAGAAAGCCTGGCGCCTCTATGATAACGCCAATACTTTCCGGAAAATCCACATCTTTTCCGATTTGTTTTCCATCCACTAATACCCGCCCTTCATCTGGCTGCACCAGACCGCATATTGTTTTGATAAGAACCGTCTTGCCTGAACCGTTCCTGCCGATAATGCCGTGGATCTTCCCTTTCTCAAAAGATATATTCACATGCTTCAGTACATTGACTCCTTTAAAAGACTTGGAAATATCTTCTACCATGATCACGTTTTCCATGATTCCCTCGTTTCCGCTGTGCCAACACAGCCCATTTTTGATTTCCTAATTATGCCCGAAGGCTCTTTACGATAAGTATTGTAGAACTGACAATCATTGCTGTCTGAACTCCCATTATTAACAACAGATAAAGAACACTGCCATCATACGCTCCGACCTGCTGTATCATCCCCCAATAGGGCAACAGATAAGCTGCTGTCTGAGGGAAAATATCCCCGATGACAACCATGATCCCTTCCACTGCCAGAAAGAAAATGACGGATATATGGACCCCTCCACTCCGCGCACACAATGCCACGGATACCACGGACATCATAAAACTATGCAGAAAAAAGATTGTCAGGAAAACAAAAAAACCATTCCTCTTGTAATCACCACTTCCTGCATAACTTTCGGCCAGAACCGTAAACAAGAACAGATAGATCAGGTTAGCAGCCGCAATGGCCGTAAATCGCGACAGAAACCATCTTTTCACGTTTTTAGTCCTGATCAAGGTATAGACTCGCAGCGCTCCCATTTCCACATCCATGAAAAGAATACTGGCCGCAACCGGCGGCAGAACGCACAGATTCCAGCGCATGATCCCTATAATATCCACCCCCCTGCTCCCCTTTGGAGTAAAGCCTCCCAGGATATTCATAACACCCTTTTGTCCCGGCGTAACGATGAAAAGCAGCAGGCAGGCTGCAAGGTAAATGATGATCGCCCGCCTGTCCAGTATCCGGCTGATTATTTTCCCTTTCATTGCTTTGCTCCCACTGTTATCCTGAAATCATACTTTCGGATTCCAATAAAAATCAAAATGATCAAAACTGCTATTGTCACCCCAAACACCAGAAATGATTGTGACAATGATGGCAAAAGCTCGCTATACTGCCCGCCTATACTATGATACATCAACAGACTGTTCCCTAGCAGGGAATACCTCGCATAATAACTGGACTGAAAGGCACTGAGTATCATATAAAATACTGCGTGGAGCAGCATGGTCACTGCATATCCAAGCGTCTTTGGCAGTTTCAGGTTACAGAAAAAGAGGAAAAGGCTCATAGTAAACCCGTATGCCACATTCAGCGAAATAGCGATAAGAACAGCCTGCAGAGGTCTCAACAGCAAAACGTGGGGATATGGGAAATAAGCGCTGTATTCCCCTATACCTTTGTTTTGAGACAGATAATAAAAAGGTTCGCTCCAAAAATTGCCCACATAGGCATCCGCAGAAAGGAACGCCATTCCTGCCAAAAGAACCACTAGATAAAACAAAACGCAGGCGCAGAACAGATACAGGACTTTACCAGCCAGCCACTTCTTTCGTGAAACGCGCAGAAGCGTATAAGTCTCATTCTCCGAAGAAAAGGGGATATCTGACACTAAAAACACAATGCTCAGAAAAACCGCTGATATGGTATATCTTTCGCAGCTGAAGCAAACAAACCCTTCCAGCAGGGAAAGCGGCTTACCCATTCCCTGCGCGTATTCAAGCAGTGGCATAATCCCTACGATCTGTATAGCGCATCCCATAAACAGTGCGATATAGAAACGCGGAGAAGCAAGCGCCATCCGCAGCTGATGTCTGCATATCTTAAACATCCCACAGCCTCCTTCTGGTCAGTATGGTGAATAAAATACAGATCAGTGCCATCAACAGCACTTCGTAAAGCAGCGGATATAATGTGAACGGTATAAAAGTGGTATTTGGCATCAGCATATTGACTGGACTGAACACCACTAAAGTTCCTACACGGTATAATATCAAGTGTATGGAAAAATAAAGGGCAAAGGGTGCCGCCAGCGCCAGATACTTATTTGGAAACAGCACTGACACCAACAAGCCCACATTAGACCAGATGGCACCAAATAGAAAAGCAAGCACCATCAGCATAAGGGCAAGCAGCAGGCCGCCCCATATATACTGCACCTGCGAATATACTGTTTCATCAAATGAGGTAGAATACCCCCAGCTGTTTATATTATCAAGCGTGTCCATCTTTCCGTTCACCAGATAAAACAATCCTGACAGAAAACATGGAAGGAATATTGCCAGACCACCCGCTATGGAGGAACACAAAAGCGTTTCACTGATATACCGCCGCTTTTCCACCCTGCTCAATATGGATTTGATATAACCGCTGTTGTAATCTTCACAAAACAGTGCAGCCGCCGGAAGGACTGCCAGGATCGGTGCAAACAGATCATAACCGCTTAAAGAATGGGATACCGCAATATCGTCCAGAAAAACAGCACCTATATCCCGAAAAGTGAGTGCCGCATCATATCTTGCGTTGTAGCTGACCAGGTTTGCAACCCTGCTCCATGTCAGGAACCAGATACCAACAAAAACACTCACAAGCATGGCCGGAGAAAAAATACTTGTTTTTAATCTTCTGCTTAACGATTTGCTCACATTGTCTGCCCCCGTTCCTCCCAGATCAATTCGCCTGTAATGGCATCAATACCAAGTATCCTATGACCGAAGAAGCATCTCTCTTCCTCATCTTCTCCCAGCCAGAATCTCCAGACAGGCGTAGCCAATATCTTTCCCGCTGGAGTAATGGTCACGACATATTCTAAAGTTATCTTGGATACTGTTACCTGGCTTTCCCCATCAAAATTCAGGAAAGCTGTCTGTTCTTTCAGTCTATTGACGGCTTCCTCTGGCGAAAGGATTGTTTCTTCCAGCCCGATCTCTTTCGTGGAAAACAGGGAACCTGTCAATCTTTCAATACCATTATTATCATACAAAAAGATAAAATTGTTATATGCAGTTACAGGCATACCATCCAATATCCGCTTAAATACAATTTTATAATAGGGGCGCCGCCCATTATTTCCATATGCCTGAACGTAATCCACCACATAATCATCAGTGTCCGTAATGGATTCCAAAACCTGCCCACATATGGCTGTAACTTCATCTAAGGTAATATTGACTTTACTGTCTGAAAGCGAAGCAAGACGGTTATCTTCAAATGGATACAGATTGTAATACCTATTCTCCAGTACGATGATCAGTTCACCTGGAATGGTGGTACCACCGTTTGAATGGTTGATCTGATATAAAAAATAATTCCTTATCTCAGGATCAATGTCCAGCGTCCAAACATCATTCAACTCATCATACACTGCCGTCTCCGCATGCTCAGAAAACATCGCCTCAAAGAGAGCTGCCCGTTTTTCCTCGGTAATGTCTGCTAACTCATATTCGTACTGGCTGACCCGCTCAATTCCATCTACATTGACATCCGCATCTATAAACAACATTGAGCCACCTGCAGCATTGATCGTCCGCTCTATTTTCACATCTGCACAGCCAACCAGGATTTTCAAGATCTCCTCCTCGACAGAATTATCAATGGATTCTGTCAGATCACCCTCAGTGGCCTCGACAACAGACGGTGAATCTTCAGTTTCCTCCTTATTCTCTTGGTTATCATGGTATGAGTCTCCTCCGGCAGCAACCATGACACCGTTTCGCTCCTCACTATTTGGTGTTTGTGCACATGCCGTCAAAAAGCAAATTATCATAAGTAATGTTATTGCTATACGTTTTTTGTGCATGTCAATCTCCATTCTGCTGCAGACATAGACAGCTTAACTTCCCCAATTATTGCGTAATCAACGGATTGACTTCTTCTCCATCAATGGTTACAGCAAATGACATGTTAGGACTTGTTGCCCTTCCAGTCTGCCCCAACGCTGCGATCACCTGTCCCTTAATGATTTCATCTCCTTCGGACACCTTTATTTCCTGTAAATGTCCATATTTAACCATAATACCGTCCCCTAGATCCACTATAATGAAGTTCCCGTAAAGGCTTTCAAATCCTGTCTCTGTAACCACTCCATCTGCAACCGCATATATTTCATCCCCGGCTGTTCCGGCAATATTGATATGGTCTGAATAGGTTCCATTGCTCTGTTCACCGAAGGAACCCGACACCTGATGGCTGACTGTTGGCCAGATCCAGTCTGAGTAGATTAGCTCGCCTGTAATGTACTCTTTTTCAGCCGCATACTGTCCCTCTGCTCTTTGCTCAGCCAATGCAGTTAATCTTTGTTCCGCATCTTCTACCGGTTCCCTTTCAAAGTCAAAGGAACACATCCAGTCCTGACCGAAAGCAAAATTGTTATTCGTTAGGATAAAATAATACCAGTCACCCTCCTGTAAATTTTCTTCCATCGCTCCCACATCATAGCCTTCTGATATGTCAATGATAACAATCCCCTGAGAATGGGGCGCTATCGTCAGGTCTGACATCATGATTTTCTCACTATCCCCTTCCACATCCTTACTGGTTGACCACTGCATAACTCTTACATTGTCCTGCAGCTTTAATTCCTTGTCTGAATAATTGATGACAACAATTTCAAACCTGCCATCCCCCTGGTATGCTGCTGAAAACCCGGCAACATCACAATTCAGGTCTGAAAACTTTGCATATGCAAAAGCACATAACATCGCAAAGCACAACAGACAGCCGGCAATAAGTGCCATTTGCCTTGTTTTATGCCTGACCAGTTTCCTGTTTGTAGTAAAGACCACTCCTGTCTTGTCTTGAACGATTGCCTGGATATTTCTAAGGCTCCTCCTGCTATATTTTTTCATGTGTCCGGTCTCCTCTCTTATTCCTGCATCATTCTCTTTAACTTTTGTTTCGCATAATATAATCTATTTTCCACCTGCTTTTTGGGCATCTCCAGCACAACAGCGATCTCGGCTGGTTTCTGCTCGTAGTAATACCGCCTGATGATCAACTCCTTTTCCTTTTCATCAAGTTCACCAATGCAGGACAATAGTTTTTCCTTCTCTGCATCCATCACCGTAATTTCAGCATGTGTCAGACCTTCCATCACAATTTCTTCCATAGGCAGTTCCCTTTTTCTGATGTTATGACGATATCTGTCAATCGCCTTTGTCCTTGCGATCACGGAAAGCCATGAAGACAGTTTGGCTTTATCGGGATCATATTTTTCGGGATACTGCCACAGGTAAATGAACACATCTGCTATGCATTCCTCCACATCCTGGATAGAAGCCACATTTATTAGAATTGACGCTGCAATCTTCCAAAGGAGTTTTGAATATTTCCGCACAACAGATGCCAGCATTTGCTCATCCCGATTAATGATTGCTGAAATTATTTTTTTATCATTCAATGCAGGTACCTCTTTCGCTAACA
>JAFLRO010000125.1 GCA_022511425.1 Acetatifactor sp. | reverse complement strand
ACGAGGATTTTCAGTCCTCTGCTCTACCAACTGAGCTATCTGGGCCTGCAACGTAACTCCTGCGTCACAACAGAATTAATTTTACATGGAAAACCATATCTTGTCAAGACTTATACTGAAATTTACCTATATGTCCTGTATTTCTTCAATTTATAGTCCCAATTGTTCCGGCTGTTAGCCTGTAATACTGCAGTAGAAGCTTCACTACCCTACTATAACTGACACTTCCGTCAGAAATTCCATTTACTTTCAAATTGGTATCAATGAACACATCTGACGCCTGATCCACTATCTCCGTGTCAATCAGCGCCTTACTGTTAATCCGCTCCCACTCCTCATCCGTCACAAAAACGGAATCCTCCCAAACCTGGGCGGACACAGTCACAATCCCCACGGCTTTTGCCGCTTCGGCGTAGCTCTCAGGATCCTTCTGCCGGGCACTGTACAGATCGTTATAGAGATAAGTCAGTACACTGAGATAACCGGCATACTGAAAAAACGTATCATCCGATTCCACACAGGCAAGATAAGCGATAAAATTAGCCTCGTCCTCGAAAATAAATCCTCGCAGATGCGCCAATTCATGGCACATGGTCTCCGGAAGATTCAGAATGAACATCACAGCATTATAATTGGCTTCCATGGAAAAAGGGAAATAATACCCACACATGTACTGCTGGCACATAAAGTCCGAAGACAACAGCGCTTTCGGCCGGGGATAATAGCCATCCAGCTGGTCGTAGGTCTCCCCCAGCTGATTCATCAGCTCTCTCGCCTTATCTGCCATATCCAGTTGAGCTCCGTCCTTACCTATGCTTCCGGTATACAGAGCCTGTCCGTTCTCATCCCGCTCAATCTCCTCCGACAGCGCGAGGCACTGCTCCGCCACCATGTTATAGACCTGTATCAGTTCCTCCAGGCTGTACTCCGTATTTCCGCCGTCACTTCCGAAATAGCGCTCTGAAAAGGTGGATGCGTGGTACAGAATAAAACAGTTCAGCGTCATCACCAAGCATACAGCCAGCAATGTCCAAGCAAAAAACCGATAGTACCCCCTGGCAAACCGACGGAAACCTCCGACAAATCGTTGAAAACTTCCGGCAAACTGACTGAAATCTCCAGCGCTTGCTCTATTACCGGCTCTGACAGCCCCCCATATCTCCGCAATCCCGCAGGGCAACAAAAGCAGAACAGCCACAGCCACTACTATCAATCCCGCCACAATCAACCATTCCCCCACGGAAAAGGGAAACAGTCCCGTCAGTCGCCCATAAGTATTCACCCAAATGGGGAAAATAGTTGCAATATACCAGTCACAAAAGGCCGCGCTGTTCCATGCTGTAATATTCAACAGGACCACTGCAACCGCTATACACCAAAACAGAATCAGACCCCTATGCCTCGCCTTTTGCTCTTGGCTTCCCTCCGTATCCAAATTAACTGATTTCTTTTCTGTCACGATTCCCTGTCCTCTTTTCCGTCAAGCACCTTTCCCATCCTATGAACTTACACCGCAGAATAAAAGCCCACCGGACGCACCTACAAAGTGCCATGGCCTTCAACCAGCCATGGCACCTTAACACTCATCCGTTCATCCCATTATTCCCAGGACATATACTCTGCGTACTCTTCCCAAATACAGCAGATCCATGTCTTACCCTGATTGAGAACAATCTCATTTCCGTTCTTATCATAGAAATAATTAGCCCCATCATCAACACGAGACCATGTTCCTTCAATGACTTTGCCATTGGTAAATACATAGGCAGTCCCCTTACCGTGCACACGGAATGCCAGATAATCGTGGTTATCTCTCACCTCACCATGACAGACCTTAAAGACCACGTTGGTGACAGCCAGCTGCTCACCGTTGTCCGCATCCACTTGGGGAGCGCCATACTGATAGCGGTAGTACAGACGATCCTCTTCATTGTATTCGAACCGGATTGCATTGTCACCGGTATTGTTGCCGTAACCGCCCTTGTTAGATTTAGTTCCGCCGGGATAGATTACAGTGGCATCCGGTAAGCTTTCATAAGTCGCTATGTATCCATCATCCGCAAAGAGAAATGCCTGCTCAAAACGGCCATCCTCCTCGTAGGTTTTCGCATAACCGCGTTTTTCCACACCCTTCTCATAACCAGCAATGTTCATGCTGCTGGTAAATTCTGTAGAATATCCGGAATTCAAGCCACGACCAAAAGGATCTCCGTTTGCAGGATTTGTGCCGAAGCCCTTATTAATTCCCTCCAATTGTACACTGATATTGTCAACTCTGTCTGAATTGATAAGTTCAGACACATATGGCACTGCCAGACCCCAGTTGCAGTAAATAGAATTGAAAGCAATAGCTTCATATACATAATAGTCACGACTGCTGCGAACCGGCCCAATCACATCCAGATCGTCATAGTCCTCAAAAATAGCCATCAGACGTGTGATGCGCCCCTCCACAGGAGCTTCATAGATGATGCTCGCATGAGAGATTCCGTGTTGAGGAACCGTACTGGTATTATTTGTCCCCGGAACCTTCAAATTATTGTTGGGGATCATGAGTGCAAAACTTCTCCTCTGCACAACATCCGCATCTTTCCACTCTCCGGTCAGATAACTCTGCATCTGCCCGTTCACGATTTTCCGCTCCGTGATGGGATGATTCTCACCGTTTGCCAGGAAGCCATCTCCCGTCTGAGGCTCCTCAGTGGGTTCGGGATCTGTATCCTCTGGCGCATCTGTCTCAATGGGCTGAAGCGTCGGGGGCTGGATAGGGGAATCTGTAGGTACCTCCCCACCGCAACCGACCAGGATTCCTGCTGCTATAATAATTGCTGCTAATACTCTCTTTTTCATGTAAAAATCCTTTCTCATTTTTTCTTCTATTTTATATCCAAGCACACCCCTTTGTCTATTTATTCTGCAAAAATTAATAAATTTTTTCAAACCGTTCCCAATCTTTGTTTATTTTAGCACAGACTCCATCCCGTGTACAACATAAAGGATCTTTCTTTTTGTTGAGAAGTATGGTAAAATGGATACTACAGTGGTGAACACGATTCACCAGCTCGAATTGGAGGTGTAAACTGTGCGATTAAAAAAAGATATCGATATGAATGCTTTTTTGGAGGCCGCAAAAAAATGTCACGGCGCCGTTTTCTTTCAAACCACAGAGGGCGATATCCTCAACCTGAAATCACTGCTCTCCCGGTACGTACTCATGTCCATCATGGGCAAACCCCACCTGCTGGAAAGTGCGCAGATAACCTGTGTGCAGGAGGACGATTACCAGAAGTTGACAGAATTTCTGGAAGAGGCAGAATAGAAGATATTTATAAGGGAGAATGGTTCGCCATTCTCCCTTCAGACTGAAGACAAAGCGCTTCTGGCAATGCTTGATTAATGTTTGAAATTATACTTTTTTGAAACGATTTACCTCGTTGTTCAGTTTTTGGGAAATCTGCTGGTTGCGCTCGGTTTCCTTCTGAATTTCCGACATTGCCTCCACCAGGCTCACAGCGCTGTCCGCCACATTGGTGATGCCCTTTGCATTCTCCTCCACCGCTGTTGAAATATCATTGATACCGTTGTTCATGTCATCTATGGTATGGCTGATATCCGTTGTGTTGGCTGCCACACCGCTCAAGATCACGTCCACATTGTCTGCATCCTGCTTGTACTGCTCCACGATCTCCACAAAGTTATCGTAATCCTTCATGACTTCTTCATCCACAAATTGCAGCATTTCCTCTGCATTTCTTGCAAGCTTTTCCACCGCGTCAGTCACCATTGCACTGATGGTCTGGATATTGCCGGCCGCCTCAGCACTGCTGTCCGCCAGGCCCCTGATCTCACCGGCCACCACTGCAAAGCCCCTGCCTGCCTCTCCGGCTCTCGCCGCCTCGATGGAGGCATTCAGGGAAAGCAGGTTTGTCTGGCTTGTAATACTCAGAATCTCCTGAGTCATCTCGTTGATCTTCTGCACACTGCGGCTCTCTTCCAGTGCTGTCTGCAGGGTCTCTCTGATCTTCAGGATGGTACTGCCGGTCTTTTCCTTGCCCTGTATGGTGCTATGGTGCATCTTGGCCGCACGGTCTTTAATATCCTGTACCAGGCTCACGCCGTTCTGTACGCTGCTTTCCATGGACTGAATCTCGCCGAGCACATTTGTGCTGCCGGTGGACAGTTGATTCAGAGTGGCGGATATTTCCTCCATGCTGGCTGCCATCTGTTCTGTGGCTGCGGATACATTGCCAGCGCTCTCGTTGGACTCGATGACCTGATTCGTGATGTTTTCAGCGGACTGCTCCATATTTGCAGACTCCGTCTTTAAATCCCGCATAATGGACTGGAGCTGCGTCATGAAGTTATTGATGCCCTGCGCCATCTGACCTACCTCGTCCTTGGACTTAACGGGAACACGCTCAGTCAGGTCGCCCTGTCTTGCATCCACCTTGCTGATAATACCGCGCAGCGCCCTGCCGGATTCGTTGGCAGGCTTCACAATAGTAGATGCAACAATAATCACTGTAATTATTACAAAAACTATGTACAGCACTAAAGCTCCAAGGTTAAAAAGTCGAGTTCCGGTAATCTGAGTTGTGCTGCGTGTCACCGCAGCATCCACTGACCGGGCAAGCACCTCTTTATATGCCGTTTCCGCTTCCTCCACAGGAACTACCACTGAGTCGAAATCTGCTATCATACGTACTGCCGGCACATATTCCTTATTGCTAAAATATTCATGGATCTGGGCGGAAAAATCCAAAAATTCATTCATTTTAGTATGGTAGGCATTGAAAGCAGTAAGCAGTTCATTATTGCTTACTGTATTACACAAAGCCTGCGCTTCCGATATTTTTGCTCTTGCATTATCAATAGCTTTCTGTAACAGTACCAGCTGCTCGGCGCTATTAGCTTCATAAAACAGATACTGCTCCTTATTTGCATACAGTTGAACCTGATTAAATGCAGCAACTACCTCCCCGTCTGCCGTCTGCATCTTCATATAGACATTCCCCAGGTCGTCGTTGTATTCACCGATTATTCCAAGCCCTGAAATATTTAAAAGAACAATCAAAATAAACAGTACACCCAAAAACCCAAGAGCAATATAGATTTTCGACCCAATACTTTTCATTTCGTTACCTCCATGACTTTATTTTCCATAACAAGAGAACCTGCTTTTTTACATTATACAACAATAAACAGCTGACAGCCATATCTTTCATAAAATTTAAAGAAAAAAGTTATAATTGTTTATCTACTTTCCTTCATCCAACGTTTTCTGTCACACTCGATCCACTCGTCCAAGGTCAAAGGCTCATAATCAGAGTATTTACAAAAACAGTTGATCATGTTGCAGGGAATGGTCCGCCGGTTTCCTTGGGCATCCACGGTAATGGTTTGCCGGGTAATCTCCTGGAACTGCTCGATGAGTTGCTGATCCCGGGAGTCATGGACATGACCGTAAAGCATGTAGACCTTGGGATTCCCTTCCTCGTCAAGTCGGTACTGACCGTTGTAACACATGATGGGATAATGACAGAGGACCACCTTCCGCTTGTTGTCCGACATTTCCTCATAGGATTTTACCCACTCAAAGCGGCTCAGATCCATTGTCTGCTTTTTCAGATACCGGATATCATGATTTCCCTGGATCAGATACAGCTTTCCTTTCAGGCGTTTCAATAATGAACCTGTTTCCTCCGCGTTTCCCCAGGACAGGTCTCCAAGAATGACAACATCGTCATTTTTATTGACCTTGTCATTCCACTTTCGAATCATATATTCATTCATTTCCAACATATCTGCAAAACCGCGACAATCCATGCGGTCGTTCATGGCGGCATGGAAAAAGTGCAGATCTGCAATATAATATCTCATGTTTATACCTCCCTGCCCGCTTCACTATATCATAGGGATAAATCCGCACGATGTCTCTCAATGTGCTGTCGCACTACAGGGTTACCCAGTAGAAACAGTCCTCATCTCACTTGAAAAATAGGGGATTACTTTATTAATAGAAGCTGCTGAAGAACCGGAAAATCAACTGTGGTAAAGAAATTGGAACAGTTTCTTTTTTATGACTGCGGGTAGCCGGACTTGAACCGGCACGGGGTCGCCCCCGAGGGATTTTAAGTC
>JAFLRO010000124.1 GCA_022511425.1 Acetatifactor sp. | reverse complement strand
CTTGTTCTATCGAGTGCATACAGACGGATAATGGTCAGGAGTTTACCAAGCGCTTAAGATCCGCCACAAGTTGATCAGGCCTTATACACCCCGCCATAATGGTAAGGTAGAACGTAGCCACAGGAAGGACAACGAACGCTTTTATGCCACCCACACCTTCTACTCCCTTGAAGATTTCAGCAATCAGCTGAAGGTGTACAACCGCAGGGATTACAACAACTTCCCCATGCGTCCACTTGGTTGGCGTTCACCTAAACAGGTCCTAGAGGATTATCTGGGGTCAGTGTAACAAATGTTTGACAAACCTACAGTCATGCACTATTTAAGGATAATTTCTTGCGTTATTAAGGATAACTTCTAGGCTTTTATCTTTAGAAATTTTTACTTTCTCAAGTTTCTCTCTCGTCTTTTTCCTATCATACTCTCCCCCACAAACCCTCTTTCCAAGTTCCATCTTTATCCATTCCTCCTCAACAGTCGGCGACTCCTTACAGGCCTCTCTCCCTTTTTCAATTCTCGCCGCACACCGATACACAACCTTTCCCCTTTCGGTCCTTCTTCTGAATGTTGCGCCACATTCTCCACATACCAATAAATTTCCCAGCAAATTTTGTCCATTATACTTCTTCCGGATTTCTACCGTGCCATCATCATACTTAACAACCCTCCTACGGCTATTCATTTCACAAACAGCTTTCATGTAGAATTCTTTCGACACAATTCCTTCATGACTATCATATACATAATACCTTGCCTTCTGCCCGTCATTTTTTACTCTCTTTCCGGTCAAGAAGTCCTCTGTAACGGTTTTCTGAAGCATCGTATCCCCACAATATTTCTCATTTTGCAGCATACCCTGTATCACTTTTTCATGCCACACCTTTCCACCTGTAGCAGTTAAAATGCCCAGCCTTTCCAATTCCAGCTTTATCTGACGAAACGAAAATCCTTCTATGTACCACTTAAATATGTTTCTTACTACCTTTGCCTGTTCTTCATTAACTTTTAATTCCCCATCTTGAACATAATACCCATAGAAGAATTTGTAATTGTTCAGTAGCTCACCTTTTGCAAATTTTTGTTCATAGCCCCATTTAATGTTTTCACTCATGTTTCGAATTTCCTCCTGTGCCAATGCCGTACATATTGTGATCATCTGTTCAGCACGCTCATCCATGCTGTCCAGCTCCTCTTTTTCAAAATATACGGCAACTCCGTTTTCTTTCAGTTTCCGAATAATCTGTAGCATATCTACGGTATTGCCGGAAAATCTGCTGATAGATTTTGTAATGATATAATCAATTTCCCCTTCCAAAGCTTTCTGGATCATTCGACAAAATCCTTCCCTGCCTTTTACCCGGCACCTGCTACCATAATCCATATATATTCCTGCATTGCCCCATTCCGGATTTTCCTCAATTAGTCTTGTATAGTAACTTATCTGCAAATCAATACTAGATTTCTGGCTTTCATATTTGGTACTGACTCTGCAATATGCCGCAACTTTTCTCCTGCATTTTTCAACGTTGTTTCTTACTACTTCTATTTTTCTAACCTTTTTCATTATCTACTATCCTTCGTGCACTTAGTTTTTGTTTATCCTATCACATAGAATAATACCCTGCATAGTTATTCCGCCATATCTTCGCCTCCTTTTCTTATTCGAACTTTACATATTTGTTATTTACAATAAACAAATATTCAACTATCCTGTCCACCTTAGCTTCAATCTTATGGGAAAAAATAAGACTGTAATAGGTTCCATTAATAGAAAAAAGACATTATTGTGTACATCGTTCAAAAAAATTACACTCTAATGTCTTTTATCTTGTCAATTCAGTATTATTTCTTAACTTGCCCTTTCTTTAATGTGCCGGACCAGCACCTCTACTCATCTTCTTTCTGAATTCCTTTTCTGTTTATTTCCCTTCGGCCCTTTGCAACAGGTTTATCACCTCGCAATGACACGAATGCCCAAACATATCACACCCCCGAATCTTTTTCACCTCGTACCCCCCATCGCACAACACTCTCAAGTCCCGTGCCAATGTAGCCGAATCGCAGCTGACATACACAATCCTCTTCGGCTTCATCTTCAGCATAGTTGACAAACACGCCTCGTCGCAGCCCTTCCGGGGTGGGTCAACAACGATAACATCCGGGTGGAGCATATCGGCATTATCACCAGAACCCGAACTTCTGTCTACACCTTCTCCCAACTGCCCGACTCGATTATAAAATTCCGGCAACACTTCCTCCGCCTTCCCAACAAAAAATTCTGCGTTGGTAATCCCATTCCGCCGGGCATTCTCCCTGGCATCCTCTATGGCCTGGGGCACAACCTCCACGCCGTAGACCTTCTTTGCACTTCCCGCCAAAAATAACGAAATCGTTCCGATACCACAATAGAGATCCCAAACCGTCTCCTGTCCTGTCAATTCCGCATACTCCAGCGCAGTGCTGTAGAGCATTTCTGTCTGCACAGGGTTTACTTGATAAAAGGACAGAGGCGAAATATGGAAGGTCAGCTCCCGACCGGTGAAGGGGAATCCCTCCTTTGTCATGTCGCGCATATGAATGACATCGGAAATCGTCGGACTGCCCCAGATGGTGTAGATTTCTTTTCCCATAATTACATTGGTTCGATCTGTATTGACACTAACCGACACACTTGTCATATTATCAAACTGCCCTAATCTCCACAACAGTTCCCCTTGTTCCGGGATAAATTCATAGGTACACAGCGGCTTCTCCCCTTTGTCGCTTACACTCTCCATCTTCTCATGTGACATATTTGTCATTTTATTGTTGAGCACCAGGCACACCATAATCTCTCCACTGGTAAAGCTCTTGCGGATTAAAATATGGCGCACCAGCCCCTCTCCGGTGGCCTCATCATAGGCACTAATCTTGTTCTTACACATATGCTCCAGGATAATCTCCAAAATCTCCTGATTTTCCTCCGCTCCCAACAGGCAGTTCGTATTTGCAATAATATTGTGGGTGCGTCCTGCATAGAAGCCGGTGATAATATTGCCCTCCCGGTCTTTGCCCACTGGATACTGAGCCTTATTCCGATATCTCCAGGGCTTCTCCATCCCCAGAATGGGCTCCATGCATTGATCCACATAAGTTTCCTCAAAACCGCCTATCCGGATCAGATTATTCCTTATTTTTCGCTCCTTAAATTCCAACTGTTTCTCATAGGAGAGTGCCTGGAGCTGGCAACCGCCGCACTGCCTGTGAAAAGGACAGGGAGGCTCCACCCGAAAGGGAGAAGCCTCCAAAATCTTTTCCAACCGCGCATAAGCATAGCTTTTCTTGCTCTTTACAATCTTCGCTTCCACGGTATCGCCCACGACAGCATCCTTCACAAACAGAGTGAATCCATCCACCCTGCCGATTCCTTCACCCTCGCTGCCGATATCCTCAATTGTAACTGTCACATGGTCGTTCTTTTTGTACGCCATAATATCCTTTCATACCAGTTCTACTGTCAGTTTCTTAGACTGTATATTTTTCGACCTCATAGCAGATGGAAATACCATCGTGTCCTCAGCAAACGAAATCTACTTGCTCTTCTCACACATACCCTGCAAGGACTTAGCTGTTATATGAACTCATGGATTGTTATCGATAACGGTTATGACCTTACACATCAAGCTTACTTGCCCTCAAATTGGATTCAAACAGCCTGTTATATCCCAGCCATCCGGTCTTATTACTGTTGTTCTCCAATATTTCCTTAAATGTCTCCAACTTGGCATCCGTGTCATCCGCATAATTCAGTGCCAACGCCTCAATCAGCGCCGGAATCTTGGGAGATCCAAACTCATACTTTCCATGATGAGCCAGAATGCAGTGCTGCAACTGCGTCAGCACTTCATGCGGAAAGTCCGGAATTTTCGCTGCCCGCTCTGCCACCATCTGAGAGCCCATTACAATGTGCCCCAGCAGCTGGCCGTCGTCTGTATAATCGTTTTCCGGAAAAGAAGAAATCTCCCGGATTTTTCCGATGTCGTGGCACATGGCAGCCGTCAGCAGCAAATCCCGTTTCAGTACAGGATATGCAGTACAGTAATAATCGCACAACTTCGTTACGCTTAATGTGTGCTCCAACAGACCACCGATAAATCCGTGGTGAACTGTTTTTGCAGCAGAAGAATTCCGAAAAGCTTTGACAAATGCCTCATCCTTCACGAAGAATTCTTCCAGCAGCTGCTTTAAATAAGGGTTCTGAATACTCTGAATCAACCCCTGCAGTTCCTGATACATCCAGTCGATATTCTTGGAGCTCATGGGCTGAAAGTCCGACGGATCATACTCACCCTCCTGACACACCCGGATACGCTTTACATTGACCTGGAGAGCCCCCTGGAAATTATTCACATCCCCGTACACCTCGATATAGTCGAGAGTATCATAATCGTCAATGCCCGGGTTGTTTGGTTCCCAGACCTTAGCATCGATGGTACCTGTCCTGTCCTGGAGAGTCACACTCTCGTAGGGCTTGCCATTCTTAGTCACTGCTGCCTGTTTATGTTTACAGAGATAAATGTCACATACTCTGTCTCCCTCTTTCAGATCCTTGATATATTTCATCGCTTCCTCACATTCCGCCCATATGGGCTCTATTCAGTTTGTCAACTCTCCCAGCTCAATGGAAAACTTCATCTCTCTGTACTCGTTCTGAGACTGACGCATCACCGTCAGCTGTACCGTCTGTCCCGGGCTAAGCCTCATCAGCTGGGTACAATAATTATCAAAGTTCTGTATCACATTCCCATTCATGGTAGTGATAACATCACCCACCTGAATCCCCGCCAGCATAGCGGGAGAATCCATTTCCACCCTGGTCACATAAGTGCCATATGGCACTCCAAGATCTGAATATGCATGTGCGGTCACATCCGCACCAGTGATTCCCAGATAGGCAAAGGGCTTTGCATTTGACAGCTTTTCTATGATCCGTCTGATTTCCGTGATTCCATAAGCATTGATCATATTTCCCATATCGCTGCCAAATCGGTTGTCTGTAATAATCCCTATTACCTGCCCCTGTAGGTTGAAGAGAACACCTTCTGCATTTTTACTGCCGTTGATATCCGTCAGAAGCAACCGATAATTTCTGTCGGGCCCTGTCAGATGCGTATCGGCGGAGGTAATCATACCATAACCGATGGAGTTGCTGACACCCATAGGACTGCCCATAGCAATCACAGGAGTTCCAGCCTGCCGGCTTCCGGTTGAGGAGCCGAGCGGTGCCACCGCCAGACCGCCCTCCTCCATGTACTCAGCAGGAATTTTGCTGCTTTCCACTGCCACAATAGCCAGATTTGTGTCTGCATCTACTCCTTTTAACTGAGCTTCAATCTGATAAGCTCCAAGTCCATCTCGTAAATCCAGTACCAGATTCTGCGCTTTTTCTAAAGGCGTGTAATCTACCAAGATCAAAAGCTCAAGTCCGTTTTCCGCCACAATTAAGCCTGAGGCCTGATTACTGCTCTCCTTCACATCATCGAACCAATCTATATTGGAGGTGACTCCCCGAATTGTAACCATGTATTGTGTAAGACTGGGTCTATATTCCTCTCCGTCAAAGGAATCTTTATAGATCAAATCCTGCAAGACCCCATACATGCGGGCATAATCTTCTATATTAAGCTGCATTCCTTCTAACATTGCCAAAATCTGTTCTCCTGTCAGACCGGTTTGCTCTGACCCGGGATCAACGGATGGATCATCTGAATCCGGATTCCAGGAAGGATCGTCTGTAGGGGAAGCCGGAGATGGACTCTCTGTGGGGATGTTCTCTGCCAGCATATCTTCTGGGGACATCTCATCCTGATCCTCCGGGAATACAATGGGCGCAGGCTCCTCCTCAGGATAGAGCCGGTTGCTGATCACGGGCTCCAGGATCAAAAAGGTAACACATGCCACAGTGCCGAAGATTACTGCCATGATGGCGGTGATGATGGTTCGCCGGATCAGCTTCCTTCGGTTAATAGGCCGCGCCTTAATCTTCTCTATCATGAAATCGTTTTGATTGTTCTGTTCCCTGTCAGGCATGTAAGCTCCTTTCCTGTTTGGGATGCCATCTAATCTGTCTTTACAGAAATGCCAGCACTTCGTCCATTCCCTTTTCCACAGCAATCTGCATG
>JAFLRO010000123.1 GCA_022511425.1 Acetatifactor sp. | reverse complement strand
GTAGTATTTTCTCATATAAAACCCACCTTTGCAACTATTTTTAACAAATTATAGTGCCGGTTCGCTAAAATATCCACCAACTAATCTTAACATTTCTCTACAGAATTTGTTAATTATTGTTGCAAATATATGAAATAAAAAGGGAGTCTGCTGACCCCTTTCCATGCTTGCTATTAATTTCCCGAACTCTTATAAAACTTCAAACTATATCTCCAGAACAGATATGCTGCCGCATACATGCCCACACCGATCACCGGTGTCAGATACAGAAAAATCTCCGGATACCCGGACATATCATCCTTCCGCAGCAGATACTGTGCGGGGAAGTAGTTGACAAAGGCAAACGGCATAACATATATCATTAGAATCTGGATGAACTTATGAAATACGCTAATAGGGTAACCCGCAAATTTGCGCATGTTCCAGTACAACAAACTCTTTAAACTATTCGTCTGCAGCAGATAAAGATTCAACGTTGCCAACAGCAGGAACACGGCACCTTGGATCAGCACACCGCCGATTACCGTGAAAAAATAATAGATGGCAGTAGGTACATCCCAATGGATTCCTACCCGCCCCGCTGAGATCAGAAACAAAGTGATTCCTAGACCGCCGTGACCAAGCGCCGCAAACCAATCGGAGTTAACAAAAATAATCTGAAACAATATCCCTCTGGGACGAAGAATGTAACGATCAAATCCTCCGTTTCTTACCATTCCTCCAAAATCACGCAGTCCCGTAAAAAAGATAATCATGATTCCATAAGTTAAAAACAGCAGACTGAACAGAAACAACATCTCGTAGATATTCCACCCGTTCAACTCATCAAATTTTAACAATGTGAAATAAATCACAATAATCCCAGTTGCCTCCCGCAGGAATACCGCCAAGGATCTTAACACTGCATCCACCCGGTACTGAAACCACGATTTTGCAGTAGTTTTCATGTACATTCCTATTAAAGAAAGGGTGTCCTTCATTTCATCATCCCCCTTGTACCACAAGCTTTTTCTGACCTTTTCTCCACAAAAAATCCCCAATCGCATAAATGACCAAGATCCACACTATCTGAATTACACATTTTATCCCAATCTCCCTATAGGTAAGCTGCCCCAGATAAATCTGAACCGGTGTGAAGTAGATGGAAGAAAACGGCGTAAAGTTCAATACCCCCGACATCCATTCCGGCATAAACCAAAGCGGTATCATGGACCCGGAAAGCACGTTAACAAATACATTCTTAATAGTTATAAGACTCCAGATATTCACCAGCCAAAATGCCGTCATCTGCACCGCAAAGCTGATAGCCCACAGCACACCATATCCCAAGAGTGCGCTGAACAGAAAGCAAACAAACCGGTCCGCACTAGCCGGAGCGCTTATTCCTATGGACAAAACAGCTATGAGCAAGGCTGGAACAAACTGAAAAATTAAATTAAACAGCGCATTCCCTGCGTTTTCAGCAACCATCCTTCCCTTGAAACTCATAGGGCGCAAAAGTTCCGTGGCAATACTGCCATCCCATATTTTATCGGGAAGGAAGTAATCGTCGGTGCAAAATACCGCGCCCAGTCCCATGGACAATACAAAATTTGTAGTAACCATAGACATCGTAATACCGTCGATCTCGGTACTGCTGCCATAGAGCGCCCTGTAAATTCCCCAGAAAATGAAAATCTGCATACAAGTTGATAATATGTTCATCAAATGGTCGAATCGATAGGCGCTGCGTCCCAGAAAACATTTCTTTGCATATGCAAAATAAGGCGACAGCCTCATAGTTAATTTCATGTTCGTACCTCCCAACATGCAGAAACAGACAATCCTCTCATGCTCTGCCATTTTCAGCTCACCACCTCGCCGCTGTAAATTTTGCGAATAATACTCTCAATCTCCGGCTCGGAAATGTTGATATCCCGAATACTGTAATTGTTCAACAGATCATTCATCAATTCATTGATATGCACATCTTTATTTTCAAAAACAAAACGCTTCTTATTGTCTTCCAAATCGACTATTTCTACCTTATGTATGGGGGCAATCTCCTCCTCCCCGACAAATTCCACATCCAGCTGACGGGTGGTGCCGTACCGCTCTCTGATACCTTGCAGCGTGCCGTCATAAACCTTTGATCCCTCGTCAATGATTACAAGCCTGTCACAAGTCTTTTCAATATCCTGCATATCATGTGTCGTAAAGAGCATGGTCACATTATCCTGCCGGTTCAGCTCGCAGATAAAGTTGCGTATCCGCTCCTTTCCCGTCACATCCACGCCGATGGTTGGTTCATCAAAGAACACAATCTTCGGCGAATGCAGAAGTGCAGCCACAATGTCTGCCCGCATGCGTTGTCCCAAAGAAAGCTGCCGCACAGGTTGGTTGAGAAAACCGCCCATGTCCAGCATCTGTGTAAATCTATCCAGATTTTTTCGGTACAACTCATCGGGAATGCGATAAATTGCCTTTAGGAGTTCAAAACTGTCAATGACAGGAAGATCCCATTGAAGTTGAGATTTCTGTCCAAACACCACACCTATTTTTCCGACGTAGTCCTTTCGCTGCTTATACGGAATGTAACCGTCAACCTTGATTTCCCCACGGTCAGGATAAAGAATTCCTGAAAGCATCTTAATGGTGGTAGATTTTCCCGCTCCGTTAGGACCGATAAATCCCACCATCTCTCCATGCTCTATGGAAAAGCTCATATCCTTTACCGCTTGTTTTCTTTCAAATTTCGGCACAAACAAGTTGGCAATCATGCCGGTAACCCCAGCCTGCCGTTTGTTAATCCGAAAAGTTTTGCTGACCTCGTTTACTTCAATGAAGCTCATATGCTCCTCCCCTCCTTAAGCTGTGTGATGATACTCTCCAGATTCGGTTTGCGGATATTGACACCGGACACACCGGTCTGACTTAAGATCAGACTCAGAATTTCCGCAGAGGTAATACGGTTGGAATCATAAGACATGGTAAGCACGCTTCCTTCTACCGAATAATGTTTCAACGGCAAATCTTCCAAGTCCGGTAACTGTCCGCTCACATTCACTGTCATCACATCCACCGGTGCATAACGGCTCCGCAGATTTTTTTCACTCCCATAAAACACTAATTTCCCACCGTCCAAAAGCGCAATCCTACTGCACAGTCTGGAGATGCCGGTCATATCGTGTGAAGTCACCAACACCGTCATTCCCATACCGCTGCGCTCCTCCAGCAGTTCCCACAGTGCCGCCTTTCCGTTTTCATCCAAGCCGATACTGGGCTCGTCCAACAAAAGGAGCCTGGGTCTGCAAATCAGTGCCGCTCCCAGTTCCACGCGCATGCGCTGTCCAAGCGATAGATTTTTCACTGTCTCCCGAACATATTTCCCAAAGTCGAGACTCTCCGACAGCTTCTGATAATCCCGTTTGAACTGACTGTCTGAAATATGGTACAGGATTTTCATTAACTCAAAACCCTGCTGTACGGTATCCTCCCTGCACAGCAAAGGCACGCCTGTCAGGAAGGTACTGATTTCCGCTCCGTAATAACGGCGCCAGACAACAGGGTCTCTACCCAGCGTTCGCACACGTCCGCCATCCGCCTGAAGCAGACCGCAAATCAGACGCAGCAATGTTGTTTTTCCTGCACCTGACGCACCTACCAGTCCCACAATCTCACCTTCCGGCACATATAGCGATACATCAGACAGTACAAACTTACTTACTTCTTCTAACTGAATCATAGATGATCCTCACAAAATAGCCGCCGGCTCCATGCTCCCGCGTCCTCCTCACAATCATAATGGCCCCTGCAAATACAATTTGCAAGGGCCTGGGATAAACAGTACCTATATTGGGATAAACGCACATGCACAAAAGTACCCATCCTCTTCATAAAAATCACACATGCCGGAATATTTCTCCGTGATGCTCCTAATCTGTGGAACTCCCATACCATGACTGCCCTGTTCAGGCTTTGAAGAAATAAGCTCGGGATTACCTTCCAAAACAGAGCGACTAATCTTGTTCTTTACAAGCATCGTCTCATAGTCTCTGCGCCGCGCAATAGTGACATTGATTTCCGGTGCAGGTTCCGGACCACACGCCTCTATGGCATTGTCCAACAGATTAGATAGCAGCGCCGAAAAGTCTAGACTTTCCATTCGCCCAAAAAAGAGCGTCTCAACCTCCGCTTTCACGGAAATTCCCCGTTCGCGGGCGGCATTCAGCTTCTCATTCAGAATATGATTCATCAGCGAATTGCCCGTCTCGATATAACTGTACATAGTGTTCAGTTTATCCAATATCCGTGAGATATATGCCTTCGCCTCATCGTAATCGCCGCTGTTAAAATATGAGGCAATAACCATCAGATGATTCTTCATATCATGCTTCATCCTTCGCACATTTTCGTGCAGTTCCCGAATTTCCCGGTCCTGCTCACGTATATGCTCTGCAGCCGCTCTCAGCTCCTCCAACTCATAGGAAAGTTCCGCCTTTTCTCCAAGAACTCTGCCGTATTTCTCATCCAATGCGTCGTATTCCCGCCGCAGTTCACTGTATCGCTTCATCTCACCATATACCTCATAAGCCGTTTTCTGGCTGCCTCCGTATATGTCCTGCCTATAGGAAGCTTCGCCCCATTCCTTAATTCCGCCTCCTCCGACGTTAATTTTCTCACCGAAGACTGGTTCACAAGAAAGCCCTTATGAATCCTGACAAACCCACTGTCAGACAACGCATTTTCAATGGCTGAAAGGGTGTCGCGGAAACGATACTCCTCCGTGTCTGCGTACAGCCTGATATAGTTTCCCTCCGCCTCAAAATACAAAATTTCATCTAGTGGCAGCTTCACGTCAGCATTTGCCGTATGAAAACAAAAATGCCGTTCATGACCGGTCAGCTCCTGCACACAATCCTGTAGAACCCTAGGTAGCTCGGAATCCACATGTTCCTTCCGCACAAATCCAAAAGGATGGAACTGCAGGCTGTCATATACCAACTCATCATGACTGGTCACAAACACCAACAGCGGCCTTTGATCCGCCTGTTTCATCGTATGAGAAAGTTGTCCTGCAATATCCCACCCATTCATCCCCGGCATATCGATGTCCAAAAGCAAAATATCACAGCCAGCACCCGGCAGAGCTGTCAGGAGACTGCCGCTGTCTGAGCATGCCATTATCTCGCTGTCAGGCAGCACATACCTCACCTTTTCGGTAAGATCTGATAAAAATTTAGGTTCATCATCACATAAGAAAATTTGGTACATACTATAAATTCAACTCCCGGCTTAAACTGTTCGGAACTCCTCTCGGTCCGCGTACGGCATAAATCCCGAAATCTCCCTTCAGTCTGTCAAAGGTAAACTGCTCGCGATTATATCTTCGCAGAAGCTTAATCTTCATCAATGTAGTAATGGTCAGGTTCTTATCCTGATAATCATAAGGA
The DNA here is from genome assembly GCA_022511425.1 of Acetatifactor sp. Classification (GTDB taxonomy): domain Bacteria; phylum Bacillota; class Clostridia; order Lachnospirales; family Lachnospiraceae; genus Acetatifactor. The sequence continues at coordinate 776 of JAFLRO010000123.1, read as the reverse complement.
ATGTCCACTTCTACAACCTTGCATTTATATAAGATTGCAGATACCGGTGCCGCTACATACATGAAAACCGTATCCCCAACCTTAACATTACTGCTCTGCTTCCAGTCAATAATCTCCGCATTGTCAAAGGCATTTTCAATATCATAATACTTCGGGTTTGCCGGAATAATCCATTCCTTCGGCGGACGTATTTTCACCTTCTTTTTCTTCGATGCGGTTGCTGCATAGCTTACATCTATCAAATCATAAACTTTAGCCTCCTCGACTGTGCCGTCCAGAAGCACAGTGATCCAATGCTCCTTGTTCATGTGGTAAGCAGGGAGAATGCCCTCCTGATGCACCAATATATCCCGAAACACCATATCATCAATCTTCAAGTTAATGACATCGACATATTCAGACCCCGAAAGCCCCAGTTTATTTTTTTCAACACCCATCACCAGAGCAAACCACTTTTTATTGTCACTGTGGCGAAAGACGGCGTTGTCGTCATATTTCACCCAAGGATACTCCGGAGATACTTTGTATTTCTTTTTTATGTATGCAAAAAATGTTTCGCGCATCTTCTATTACCTCTTCGACAGCAGCCATGCCATAATGTGAACCGCCTGTGGGAAATCGCCTGTTTGAATCATCCCTTCAATTTCGTCTGCAGAATATTTGCAGACATTCAAAAATTCGGTCTCGTCCAGATTCTGCTCTCCGGACTTGCGACAATTCGTTGCTACAAAAATATGTGCGTAATTGTCTGCTATCGTGGCATTGGAAGGTACGGT
>JAFLRO010000122.1 GCA_022511425.1 Acetatifactor sp. | reverse complement strand
GCTTCCAGCCGCGCATGGTGCGGTACATATTTTCCACTTCCGCATAATGCTGTTCTATCAGGGAATTCTGATATTCCTCTATTTTTTTACTCTTCTGTCCAAACATCATATCGTCCTCAAATAACTAATCAGCTTCTGATTCATCTCATTATACTGTCCGCGCCCAAGTGGTAGGGAAACCTGATTATCCAGAATAACTTCGCTTTTTGTGATTCGATTGACATGCAAAAGTCCGACGATATAGGATCGGCTGCATCTGTAAAATCCTTCCCCTAGTTTTTCCAACATCTCGGATACAGTCATTCTCAGGCGGTATTCCTCCTTCGCCGTATAAACAGACATGTAATGGCCCTGTGACTCTACATAATATATATCGTCAAACAAAATGCGGAGTGTCTCCCTGTCGTTAGAAACCAGCAAGGACGGGGGTGTTCTTTTACTCAGCTGAACCGCCCGGTCCAGTACCTCAGCGAGTTTTTCCTTCTTAACCGGCTTCAGCAGATAATGCAAGGCAGCCACATCGTAGCCCTCGGCAATATAGTCAGGATAGCCAGTAATAAACACAATATGCAAAGCTTCGTTTTCTTGACGGAGCTCTTTTGCCAAAGTTATTCCGTCCATACCGTCCATCTCAATGTCAAGGAGTAAAATATCAAAATCCTTTTCCTCCGCATAGTCGAAAAGAAAAGCTTCTGCCCCCGGATATTCCTTTATCTCAATTAAGCAACGGCCTTGTTCCGCCCATTCTTCGGCAATCTTTACTAAATGTGCTCTTTGCGCAGCATCGTCATCACATATTGCTATTTTGTATTTCATGTGCCAGCAGACCGTTCCTTCCTGATTTCATTCCTTTTACATGGGAATTATAGCATAAGACAACTCCAAATTCCAACTCATTGAACGCATTAACAAAATTAAAATCCCTGCAAAGCCCATAGTTACAGGCTCCGTAGGGATTTTTAAAAACGCTCCTCTTGTAAACTGTGCTATTTGTTTTGTCTTGTGAAATATTTCTGCATTTCACCCTAGCGTCACAGAATAGTCCCACCACCCACCACGTACTCATCCCGATAAAAGACCACCGCCTGACCGGGTGTTGCAGCACGAACCGGCCGTACAAAGTGACAGTGTACTTTTCCGTCCGGCAGCTTTTCAATCACACAGTCCTCGCCCCCATGGTTGTAGCGTATCTTTGCCATCACCTCCATGGGTTCTGCTAAATCTGCCACCGCCATGTAATTTACCCTGTCACAAATCACTTCCGATGTCATCACATCCTGATTGCTGCCGATGACCACCTCATTGGTCTCCGGTCGGATCTTCGTCACAAAGACCCGTTCCCCCATGGGAAGTTCAAGACCTCTGCGCTGTCCGACGGTATAATGTGTGATGCCCTTGTGTCGGCCCAGTACCTTCCCGGACTTGTCAACAAAATTCCCAGGCTCCGGCACGCGGTCTCCCGCCTCTCTGTCAATTAAGCCCGCATAGTCGTCATCCGGTACAAAGCAGATTTCCTGGCTGTCCGGCTTGTTGGCCACGGGCAGCCCCTGTTCATAGGCAATCTTCCGGATCTGTTCCTTTGTGTACTCACCCACAGGCATCAACGTCCGCGCCAGTTGCTCCTGTGTCAGGTTATAAAGGGCATAGGTCTGATCCTTTGCAGCAGTTACGGAATTCCGGATTGTCAGCCTGCCGTCAGTCAACCGTGCAATTCTGGCATAATGGCCCGTAGCAATGTAATCCGCCCCAATCTCCAGGCTTCGCTTTAAGAGCGCCTCCCACTTCACATAGCGATTACAGGCAATGCAGGGATTGGGCGTGTGGCCCCGCAGATACTCCTCCACGAAATAATCTATCACATGGCATTTGAACTCCTGCTTAAAATTCATCACATAATGAGGAATATCCAACCGCTCCGCCACCTGTCTGGCATCTTCCACAGCGGAAAGTCCGCAGCAGCCACCCTCAGCCTGCACCACATCAAGAGCCTCATCCTGCCAGATCTGCATGGTGACGCCGATAACCTCATAGCCCTGTTCTTTTAAGAGATAAGCCGCCACAGAGGAATCAACTCCCCCGGACATGCCCACTACCACTCTTTGCTTCATGTCAATCCCCGTTCCAGGGCGATAAGTGACGGCATTTCGTCATGCCCTTCCGGTACAGTATAGTACAATCTTCCTTAAAAAACAACCGTTACAGGTATTTTGACTCAAGCATATGAACCACTCTGTTGGTGGTTTTCCAGACAACGGACACAAGCATCACCAATGCGCCAGTGGGTATTAACAGAAGGCCCATAATACCCACTCCAATACCCAGGGAAAGATATATTATGATTTGTCTGATAAGTTTTTTCATTTCGCCTCCAGCTCTAGCACACTCTCTTTACTCACAGTTCAGCAATCCCTGCATCTGTCGCACAATTCTATACTATGCTTGAGAAGTGCGCTTATAGCAGTCTCCAGAAAGGATGCAGTTTCAGCTACTGTTCTCCTTCCTTAGCTTTTCATACCAGCTTTTATAGCATATAAAAAAGAGAAATGCACTGCCATAGAACTGCCTTACATTTCTCTCAATAAACCTTACAATTTTGTAAGAATTACTCAATATTCCTCTTCTTCCTCGCCCTCGCTGATATCGTTCTTGGGTTTCTCCAGACCTTCAATCACAATATGATTCTTTTCCGCATAATCCCATAGGGCAGCATGAATGGCTTCCTCCGCCAGCAGGGAGCAGTGTACCTTTACAGGCGGAAGGCCGTCCAGGGCCTCCATCACAGCCTTGTTCGTAACCTGCAATGCCTCCTGAATAGTCTTTCCCTTTACCATCTCCGTAGCCATGGAGCTGGTTGCCACAGCCGCGCCGCAGCCGAAAGTCTTGAACTTGGCGTCCCTGACCACACCCTCATCGTCTATGTCCAAAAAGATGCGCATGATGTCGCCGCATTTGGCATTTCCCACGGTTCCCACACCGCTGGCATCCTCGATCTCTCCCACATTCCTGGGATTCTGAAAATGATCCATCACCTTTTCACTATACATATGTCCTCATTTCCGCCGCCTGCAGCAGCAATCTTATTAATTGTTTATTTACTTAGTTGACTTAATCTATTATTTCTATCGTCACTTAGTTTGTTTCGCCATAAAGTCCTGATACAAAGGCGACATGTCACGCAGCTTAGCTACAATCTTCTTCAGCTCCTCCACCACGAAGTCCATCTCCTCCTTCGTGTTCTCCTCGGACAATGTAAGCCGAAGGGAGCCATGGGCAATCTCATGCTTCAGGCCGATGGCCAGAAGTACATGGGAGGGATCCAGAGAACCCGACGTACAAGCTGAGCCGCTGGACGCGCAGATGCCCTTCATGTCCAGCATGATCAGCATGGACTCCCCCTCGATAAACTGAAAGGCAAAATTCACATTGCCGGGAAGTCGCTTCGTACGATGTCCGTTCAGGCGGCTGTAAGGTATCTCTTTCTCGATGCGGTCAGTGAGATAATCCCTCAACTCAATCTCCTTTTTCACCTTCTCATCCATGGTTCGTACAGCTCGCTCCACGGCCGCGCCAAATCCCACAATGCCGGGAACATTCTCCGTTCCTGCCCTGCGGCTGCGCTCCTGGGAACCTCCGTGGACAAAGGATCGTATCTTGACCCCGGTACGGATGTACAACATACCGATTCCTTTAGGGCCATTCAGCTTGTGTGCACTGGCGCTGAGCATATCCACATGGAGTTCATCCACATTCAAGGGTACCTGTCCAAAGGCCTGTACAGCATCCGTATGGAACAGGATCCCTCTCTCCTTTGCGATTGCGCCAATCTCTGCGATGGGCTCTATCGTACCAATCTCATTGTTTGCATACATGATACTGATCAGGATTGTATCCGGACGGATGGCATTCTTTAACGCTTCGATATCTATCAGGCCATCCTGATCCACCCCCAGGTAAGTCACCTCAAATCCATGCTTCTCCAGATACTCACAGGTGTGGAGCAGCGCGTGATGCTCAATTTTTGTGGTGATGATATGCTTTCCCTTATCGCCATATGCCTCCGCTGCAGCCTTCAGCGCCCAGTTATCGGCCTCAGAGCCGCCTGCAGTGAAATATATCTCCTCCTGCTTTGCGCCGATGGCCTCAGCAATGGTTCTCCTGGCTTGATTCACAGCCTTTTTGGCCGTTGATCCCAGTCCGTATATGGTGCTGGGATTTCCGTAGTTTTCCGAAAAATACGGCAGCATGGCATCCACTACTTCCGGAGCCGTTCTGGTAGTCGCCGCATTGTCCAAATATATCATGATCACTTACCTCTTTTCCGGTATTTTCCCAATATATTAAAGTTCCGTCATGCTTTTCATATAACCCTAATTTATACCATTTTACTAGGAATTCATAAATAATATAACACCAACCCCCGGTTCTGTCAACTGCCATAGGGGAATATAAATTAGGGAAAAAGTTTTGCCTGGTAATTATGAACACAAGGAAAAGTCATCCCCTGATTTATGGAACAATTATTCTCACTGCCACAGGTTTTTTGACCCGTATTATCGGCTTTTTTTACCGAATTTACCTGTCAAGACTGTTCGGCGAGGAAGGTATGGGTATCTACCAGCTGCTAAGTCCGGTACTCTCCCTATCCTTCTCCCTGACTGCTGCCGGCTACCAGACAGCTATCTCCAAGCTGGTGGCGGAACGGGCTGCCCGGGAAAAACATCCCTCCTTCCAGCCGCTGGCGGTGGGATTAAGCATCTCCCTGCCGCTGTCGCTTCTCTGTAACCTGATGGTCTATCTTATGGCGGATCCCATTGCTATCAGACTGCTTCAGGAACCGCGCACAGCCTCCATGCTGCGTATCCTCTCCTTCTCCATACCGCTGGGCGCCGTTCATGCCTGTGCCAACGGGTATTTTTACGGCATAAAAAAAGCCGGTATCCCCTCGGTCTCCCAACTGCTGGAGCAAATTACCAGGGTCGGCTGTGTGTACATAATTTCCGTATATTCTGCCTCCATGGGAAGGACGCCCTCCGTCTCCGTGGCGGTGCTGGGCCTTACTGTGGGCGAATTTTTCTCCATGCTGGTATCGCTGGGAGCCGCGTGGAACTGTTTTGCCAAATCCCGGAGACACAGGGTAAAACATTTTCTTTTTAGCTCTAATAGGCTGTTTCAGACCTCCGGCATATTGTACGGTCAACTGCTGGCTATGGCGCTGCCTCTGACGGCAAACAGAATTGTGCTGAACCTGTTACAAAGTGTGGAGTCCGTGTCCATCCCTGCCAAGCTACGGCTCTACGGTTACGACAATGTTACTGCTTTAAGCGTCTACGGAGTTCTCACCGGTATGGCCATGCCCTTTATTTTCTTTCCCAATGCCCTGACCAGTTCCGTGGCCATCCTGCTTCTTCCAATGATTTCGGAGAGTCATGCCCTTGGTGATATGGCAGCCGTAAAGAGGTATTCCACAAAAACTATAAAATACTGTGGTCTCATGGGCTTTGGCTGTCTGTGTATCTTTGTGCTCTTTGGCGGGTGGGCAGGCACCACCCTTTTTGACAGTCCCTTAGCGGGTTATTTTATCACAACCCTGGGATTTATCTGTCCTTTTCTCTATCTGGACACCACCCTCTCCAGCATACTCCAGGGACTGGGAATGGCGGGCCACATTTTTGTGATGAACGTAGTCTGCCTGCTGATTCGCTTAGGTTTCGTATTCTGGGCTGTGCCGCAATTCGGTATCGCCGGGTATCTCTGGGGACTTCTGGTAAGTCAATTGGTTCTGGGGCTTCTTTATTTGGTCTGCCTGTGGAGATTTTTAAGAAAGCATTGAGAGTTGCCGCATTATGCATTTTTAATTATAAGAATTTTTTGTAATTTGAAAAAAGGATGCCACAACCGGGCATCCTTCCTTTCTTTGTTTTTTATTCCAGCATCTTCTTCAGCTCGTCCATAAAGGTGTTCACATCCTTAAACTCCCTGTATACGGATGCAAAGCGCACATAGGCCACCGGATCCAGATCTTTCAGCTTGTTCATCAGCAGTTCGCCGATGACCTGGCTGGGTATCTCCTTCTCCTCCTTGTTCATGATCTCGTTCTCTACCTCGTCCACCAGACTCGTTATCTGCTGGGCGCTGACAGGCCTCTTATGGCAGGCGCGAAGCACACCTGCCTCTATCTTGGCGCGGTCGTAGGTCTCTCTGTTGTTATCTTTCTTAATGATGATTAGAGGAATCGTCTCCACCTTCTCATATGTGGTAAAACGTTTCCCGCACTCGTCACAGACTCTGCGGCGTCTGATGGAATTGTTATCCTCCGCCGGTCTGGAATCGATCACTCTGGTATTTTCATGGCTGCAAAAAGGACATTTCATA
>JAFLRO010000121.1 GCA_022511425.1 Acetatifactor sp. | reverse complement strand
GTGAACAGCTATGTGAAGGTGGAGGATTGGCGTGTAAAGGAAAATTCCACTGTGACTTATTCTGTGGGCGGTCTGATCTTAAGTAACTCCGGTGCTGTGACTGCCAACTACTGGCTGTCGGAGATTTATGACCAGGAAATCGCGGATGCACATAGGAACGCGGACATTCATATTCATGACCTGTCCATGCTCACAGGCTATTGTGCCGGCTGGTCTTTAAAGCAGCTCATCCAGGAAGGATTGGGCGGCATCAGCGGCAAGATAACCTCCGCACCTGCAAAGCATCTTTCTGTGTTGTGTAACCAGATGGTGAATTTCCTGGGGATCATGCAGAATGAGTGGGCGGGGGCTCAGGCATTTTCTTCTTTTGACACCTACCTGGCACCTTTTGTAAAAGTGGACAATTTAAGTTATTATGAGGTAAAGAAGTGTATTGAGGCATTTATCTACGGTGTGAACACTCCCAGCCGCTGGGGTACTCAGGCGCCTTTCTCCAACATAACTCTTGACTGGACTGTGCCTGATGACTTGGCCGAGCTTCCTGCTATCGTGGGCGGTGAGGAGATGCCCTTTAAGTATAAGGATTGCAAGAAGGAAATGGATATGGTCAACAAGGCCTTTATTGAGACCATGATCGAGGGAGACTCCAACGGCAGAGGATTCCAGTATCCCATTCCAACCTATTCTATTACAAAGGATTTCGACTGGTCCGACACGGAGAACAACAGGCTGTTGTTTGAGATGACAGCTAAGTATGGCACACCTTATTTCTCCAACTACATCAACTCCGATATGCAGCCCAGCGATGTGCGCAGCATGTGCTGTCGCCTGCGTTTGGATCTGCGTGAGTTGAGAAAGAAGACCGGCGGCTTCTTTGGCTCAGGTGAGAGCACCGGAAGCGTGGGAGTTGTCACTATCAACCTGCCCAGGATTGCATACCTTTCTTCCAATAAAGATGAATTCTTTGCACGGTTGAACCATATGATGGACATTGCAGCACGCTCCTTGAGTATCAAGCGGGGAGTGATAACAAAGCTGTTGGATGAGGGACTTTACCCATACACAAAGAGATATCTGGGATCCTTTGACAACCATTTCTCCACCATCGGACTGGTGGGTATGAACGAGGTGGGTCTTAATGCCAACTGGCTGAGAAACGATATGACTAGCGGGAAAACTCAGGAGTTTGCCCGGGAAGTATTGAACCACATGAGAAACAGGCTCTCTGATTATCAGGAGCAGTACGGTGATTTGTACAATCTGGAGGCAACCCCCGCGGAGAGTACCTCTTACCGTCTGGCAAAGCACGACAGGAAACAGTTCCCTGCCATCAAGACTGCGGGAAAGATGGGAGACACCCCTTATTACACCAATTCCTCCCATCTGCCGGTTGACTTTACGACGGATATTTTTGATGCGCTGGATATCCAGGATGAACTCCAAACCCTGTATACCTCAGGAACCGTATTCCATGCATTTTTGGGAGAGAAGCTGCCGGATTGGAAGGCTGCAGCATCTTTGGTGCGCACCATCGCACACAACTACAAACTGCCTTACTACACTCTGTCACCGACCTACTCCATCTGCAGTGACCATGGCTATCTTGCAGGAGAGGTGAAAACCTGTCCTCACTGCGGTGCGAAGACAGAGGTTTACAGCCGTATCACCGGCTATTATCGCCCTGTACAGAACTGGAATGACGGCAAACTTCAGGAGTATGCAAACCGTACTGAGTATGATGTGGCTCATTCCGTGCTGAAGCGTCCGGCCAGAAGCGTTGTGACTCTGTCCAATTTTGCAGAGGATGTGGAGGTAAGTGTACAGCAGCCCCAGAATGTGAGATACCTCTTTACGACCAAGACCTGTCCCAACTGCAAGCTGGCTAAGGAATACCTGAAGGATGTGATTTATCTGGCTATTGATGCAGAGGAAAATATAGAGTTGGCGACCAGGTATGGCATCATGCAGGCGCCCACACTGGTAGTGGTGGACGGCGACAAGCACAGAAAGTATGTGAATGCCTCCAACATCAAGAAATATGTTGACAGCCTGTCGGCTGTGACATTGTCCTGACCCGTCAGTGACAACCGTCGGAAAACACTTAAATATATATCCTAAAAGAAGGTTCGGCTTTTGCCGAATCTTCTTTTAAAGCATACATCTTGCAACGGGCCGCTTAGGTGGCAGAAGGAGAGGGAATATGATAGATAAGCTGATTGAAAAGATTAAGAGTACCAATGCTCCTATTGTGGTAGGATTGGACCCCATGATGAAGTTTGTGCCGGAATTTATAAAGCAGGATGCTTTCCGGGAACTGGGAGAGACTCTGGAGGGAGCGGCAGGGGCTATCTGGCAGTACAACAAGGGGATCATAGATGCCGTGCACGATCTGATTCCTGCGGTCAAGCCCCAGATTGCTATGTATGAGCAATTCGGCATTCCCGGAATAATTGCTTTTAAAAAGACAGTGGATTATTGTAAGGCCAAAGGTTTGGTGGTCATCGGTGATGTGAAGAGGGGGGACATCGGTTCCACTTCCGAGGCTTACGCGGTGGCTCACCTGGGCAAGGTGCAGGTGGGTAAAAAAACTTACAGTGCCTTTGATGAGGATTTTGCAACAGTAAACCCTTACCTGGGATCCGACGGTGTGAACCCCTTTTTAAAGGTATGCCAGGAGGAAAAGAAGGGAATCTTTGTGCTGGTAAAAACATCCAACCCCAGCAGTGGCGAACTTCAGGACAAACTTGTGGATGGAAAACCTGTCTACGAGCTGGTAGGAGAGCAGGTTGCAACCTGGGGAGCGGAGTGCATGGGCAGCAGTGGTTACAGCTATGTGGGAGCGGTAGTGGGGGCTACTTATCCGGAGCAGGGAAAGATTCTGCGGAAGGTGATGCCCAAGTCCTTTATCCTGGTGCCCGGCTACGGCGCTCAGGGCGGCAAGGGTGCGGATTTGGTGCATTTCTTTAATGAAGACGGATTGGGTGCCATTGTCAATTCCTCCAGAGGAATCATTGCAGCTTACCAACAGGAGCGGTACGCTCATTTTGGGGAGCAGGGATATGCGGATGCGGCCAGAGAAGCTGTGATTGCCATGAGAGAGGACATTGCAGCAGCCCTGAACAGCAGATAGGAGAGAGGATGGAAATCAGGCGAGCGGACAAGCAGGACATTGAGGGCATCGACAACCTGTTGGAGCAGGTATGTCTGGTGCATCATAGGGGAAGACCGGATCTGTTTCAGGGTAACCATAACCGTAAGTATACGGATCAGCAGTTGACGGAGATGTTTTCGGATGATACACGACCTATCTTTGTGGCTGTGAACCAGGAACAGGAGGTGCTGGGATACGCTTTTTGTATCTTACAGCAGCATCCTTATGACAATGTTCTGACGGATATTAAGACACTGTACATTGATGATCTGTGCGTGGATGAGAGGCTGCGCGGACAACACATCGGCAGCTCACTGTATGAGTATGTGCTTCAGTACGCCAAGGGGCAGGGCTGCTATAACGTGACATTAAACGTTTGGACCTGCAACGAGCCCGCCATGCGCTTTTATGAAAAGTGCGGCATGAAGCCACAGAAGATCGGCATGGAGGCAATCCTTTAGATAGTCTATTAGAAATTTTTATATAATCTTTCCCCATATGGCAGCGCCATTTTCTGTAAATCCGCTGAAAGCTACGTTTGTTCTACTGTTTTCAAAATCAAAGCAGGAGAAGACCAAAGCCTTGTTTTTGTTCAGCATTTCTGGAAGAGGAGTATTCTGCGAGTGCGCGATACGGTTATCCTCTAACGGAAACTGTAGCCATTCCCAGGAAGCTGTTTTTCCCTGTGCCGTTTGTTCCCATTCCGCCAGGGTCATGATCCCCGGTTCTTCCCCTGCGAAGGGCTCCGGAGAAAACACAGGCCAGCCGTCTATAAAGTACATCCGCCGTACCATCATATAGTGCATCCGGTAGGAATCTCTGGGCAGCGGACCGCGATCCCTGCGGCAGAAGCAGGCAGCTCCGTCCCGCACATGATGGACAAAGAAAAAGCTGTCAGTGACCGGGTCGTGGAAGGGCACACCGTGACCGGGGCCACGGAAACCGCCGAATTTCCAGGCGGAATTTGACAAAGGTGCACTGTGACGCTCCCTGCCGATTATTTTTACCTGATCCTCCCTGGGAGCTTCGGCAGCCCAGGGATTTTTTGCGGTAAAGCAATAACTGCCTGCCAGTTTTAGACCAAGACCCTGTCCCGTCAGATCCCTGCCTTCCCAATCCAGGTATGGCCCGGTTACATTACGGCTTCGGCCCACCCGGATATCATAGTCATCCCCCAGCCAGCCATAGGACAGAAAAAGATAATAATAACCGGTTTGCGGCACGCGGATCACAGCGGCGCCTTCCGGACCGTCGATGTAGGAACCGTGCGGCTTTTTGGCGATACATTTCCCCTGATATTTCACATCGGGGTCCAGTGCGAGACCGGTGGCCGGCTCCAGCTCTTTTATAAAGATTCCGCCAAAGAAAGAACCGTACACCAGGTATTTGCACCCCTGTTCATCGTCAGTCACATGGGGATCAATGGCGTTTGGCTGAGTATCGGGGGTATTCCAGGTATCAATCACCACGCCCCGGTTCTCAAAAGGGCCTTCCGGATTTTTCGAGACTGCCAGCCAGATACGGGATTCGGAGCTGCCAAAGGCTCTGGTGGCTGAGTAATACATCCGGTATTCCTCCCTACAGCGTTCCACAAAGGGAGCCCAGAAGCCGAAGGTGGGCGGATAATCCCCGTTATCCCTGCCCTGAGCTACCGCCTTATCGGACAAAGCGTAGCCCACAAATTCGAAACTTACAAGATCCTTGCTCCGTCGGATGGGAATGCCCTGACGGTAAGGGGAAGTAATCGCTGAGTCCGTGCAATAGGAATAGTAATAACCGCTCCTATCATCCCACATCATAGAAGGGTCATGGGATTCAAAGAGAGGGTTCTGTGCTCTGTCGTGAAAATTTAGTAGCAATCCCGGTTTCATAGCTGTTTGGCTCCCTTGAGGTATCATTTTCCATATCTGAGTGTGTTTCTTATTTTCTGAAGCTGCCTGTAAAGCACCTTGCAATCGCAGCTTACATTTTTGCCGAAGTACACCTGGTACAATGCATTCTGCTGCTCATCATTAATCTCCAACCGCCGGTGGTCTCTTGTCCAATCCAGTTGCTCATGCAGTGTGCGCAGTCTCTGATAACTCCCATGTTTCCGGCTCAGATAGGAGTGAATGCGACCGTATTCCAGCCTGACCCTTTCCCGTCCGGGTAGTTGAGTGATATAATCGGGGTTGTCAAATACTTGCAATTCCTTCCCATACATTTATCATAAATTATATCACTTTATAAAATGCTTTTCAATTAAGCATAACTTTACTATTTTTCTTGTATATTGCGCCAAATTGGATTATAATAGTGGTACATTGATTAGAATAATCCAATGACAAAGGAGAAGAAATTGAGACTAAGGGGTAGTGGCTAGCCAGTAAAAGTACATAGCAAACAAGCAATTCGTAATTAGTGGATGACAAAGTAAGAGGACAAACGATTTGTATGTCAGTTTCATGACTTCATCGGTGTCTATCACGGAAAGGCGGATTTACAAAAAAATGAGTAAGATGAAGCTTAATTTAACTGTAAAAATTTCATTATGTGTGACAGTGCCAATTTTAATCCTTGTGATATTTGCCGTGTTAGCGCTTCGGGCCACTGGTAATCTGATGGCAGAACGGATGCTGGAGCAGCGGTTAACAATATCCGATCATGCGCTCATTGAAATGTTTAGACTTGTAAGTACGGACTCATTCCATATGGAGGGAGATGACCTGTACCTGGGTTCTTTGAACCTGACAGCAGACAACACAATCATTGATACCTATTATAAGGATACCGGCATAGATGTTGCAATCTTTTACGGTACGACCAGAAGGGCAACGACAGTTATCAGTCAGGACGGGTCCAGAGCCGTGGGGACACTGTTGTCGGATAAAGCTTATCAACAGCTCAAGTCGACCGGGCTGTATTTTGCGAATGATGTAATAGTAGAAGGTGAACCATATTATGCTATGTATCAATTGATAGAGGATTATGGTAACGGAAACGAAGTGACCATGTGTACCGGTATTTCTGCGAAAAGTGCACGTGCAATCTATGAATCAAGACTGAGATCCACTGCGATATTTATGGTGGCAATTGCAGTTGTCAGCCTGATTATAGTCATTTTTATCGCCCGGAGCATTGTGATGAGTATCAAGGCATCTATTGACAATCTGGACGAGGTGGCAAAAGGAAGATTGAACTTTAACGTCAGTGACAAGCTGACCACAAGAGGGGATGAGGTAGGAAATATTGCAAGAGCTATCGATTCACTCATCCATGAGTTTATTGATATTGTGAACAATCTGCACGGTTCCTCTAATACCCTGACAGATTTTT
>JAFLRO010000120.1 GCA_022511425.1 Acetatifactor sp. | reverse complement strand
TGCTTATTCCATTCGCCCCATCTCAGATGGGGGATTAATATGCTGTTTCATTTATACTCATCAGTAAAACAAACTTTCTTTAAGCTTTCCCTGGTTTTTTTATAAAATTTTTCTTAAGTTTATAACTAAAATCACAATGTCCTTCATCGCATGCAATGAACTTTATATTCGTGACTCACTTCTGCTCAAACAGCATAAGAAACGCTGCCAGATTACCTCTTTTTCCTCCACTCGCTCTGTGTGAAAATAAATAATCACTGTTATGACAAGTGCATATATCTGTAATCGCAATCCGCTCAGGCAAAACTCCCGCCTGCCGCAGGATTATGTAGTTAGCCAGCCATAGATCCAGCTGATACTTCCCCGGCTGTATGCCTTGCTCTACAATCTTTGGTAAATTGCCGTCATACCCGATGCGGTAACGTCCGCTTAGTAATAACTCCTTTCTAAGCTCCTCCGTTCCCTCCTCAAGGTCTATAAATCTCTCCGCCACATCCTCACTTACCTCATAACAGTCCTGACAGATGGATGGCCCTATGGCGGTGTACAGCTCCTCCGGCCTGGTACCGAAGGCTTCTCCCATCGATTTTACCATACATTGCCCCATCCTGCCAACAGTTCCCCTCCAACCGGAATGAGCTGTCCCAATAGCTCTGTGAATGGGATCCACAAACAAAAGCGGTACACAATCCGCATAATAAGTCACCAGGGCAATCCCGGGCTCATCCGTCATCAGACCGTCTATGTCCTGATAGTCTAACGGCCTTATGATGCCCTTTCCCTTATCATCAGAAGTTACCAGACGAATATTAGTGGTGTGAGTCTGCTGGGATGCAGTCATATTTTCCGGCGGACAGCCAAGAACCTGCCCAATCCGACGGTAATTCTCCTGCACATCCTCCTCTCTATCGCCCCTGGTAAAGCTCAAACTCATAGAGGCAAACTCGCCCTTGCTGACCCCTCCCAGTCTGGTGGTGATCAGATGACGCACTAATCCTGTTTTTTCCAGAGAGGGATAAGTTAAGTATTCCAGCTCCTCCCCGGATTCTAACTGAACACCGTTCTGTCTGATTACTTCTCCTGTCGCCCTACGGGCGCGCTCAATCCGATACATATGCCCCCCTATCCTAATGTACTGGCATGTTCACATTTCACTAAATAGCTTGTCTGAATTTAGTGTACTGCACCAATCATATTTCACAAAATACCTCCGTGCTATGCACGTGTATAAATATGTGGGAAAGCATTTCTGATCCAGTGAATCTCCTCCCCCTGAATTGCCACTACATCATAGCGGACCCCGAAGACATCTCCCATTCCATGACTGTACCGGTAATAATCCGCCACCTGACAGATTTTCCTCTGCTTCCGCCAATCCACAGCCTCTGCGGCATAGCCCTTCGCAGTATCCGCCCGGTATTTCACCTCCACAAACACCAGATACCCCTGGTGCCAGCCGATCAGGTCGATCTCCCCCTGCCTACTCCGGAAATTCCGCTCCACGATCTTCATTCCCTGACGCTCCAGGTATTCCGCAGCCTGCTTTTCCCTGTCTGTGCCCGTCCGTCTGTTGTTCAAACTGATATACCTTTTATCCCTTCATCTTGCCCTTAATTTTATCCATGGAATCCACAAATACCAAGATTTCCGCCACCACCTCATACAGCTCCGGAGGAATCATCTCACCGATCTCCAGCCTGGAGAGTGTGTCCGCAAGCTTGTCATCCCGATGGATGGGAACATCGCTTTCCTTTGCCTTCTCAATAATCTTTTCAGCTAGAATTCCGCGGCCGCTTGCTACGACTCTGGGGGCTTGATCTGATGGATCATATTCAAGCGCTATAGCCTGCTTTACCTTATTCTCCTTCTGTTTGACTCCGTTTCCGCCCATAATGTTCTACTCACCTCTCAAGTTCTCACATCAAAAGCATATTGTGTGATCAGCATACCCTTTTCCTGTTCCAGTATCGGTCCGATGCCGCTGGTTGGTGTTTTCCCCTTCTCCTCAGCCCGGATGGTCATGGAAAAGCTGCAGTCGTATCCTCTCTCCTGAAGCCTCTCTGTCAGAATATGCATATGGGCCTCCAGGAAGTCCAGCATTTCGTCATCCCGCACGTAGAACTTAGTATTGACCTTGCTCTGCTCCAAGGTCACATAAACATCCACAGGCCCCAGGTGCTCCATGTCAAGATGCAGCAAAGCACTAATCTTACCGTCCTTAGCTGCCAGATTTCTCTTGTTGGTGAATACATAGAGATCCCCGTGAGCCTCTCCCTGACTCATGTGCAAAGGCAGCTGTACATAGGTATACATCTGATTCAGCTGATTCATAAAATCTATATTTTGTGTCATATTGGCAGTGGCGCGGAATGCACCGCTCTCCGCCTGTCCGCCATTCTCAAGCGCCTGCGCCAGACTCTTAAGCTGTCTGTCCATGCGCCGATACAACTCTTCCACTTTACCGGGCGCAGCCAACTCCTCCGGTCTCACCGTCCAAAGGCTCTTTAGAGATGCATTGAGCAGGTTCTTAAAATCTTCCCCGGAGAATATCCGATGCAGATTTTGAACACCGTTCTCAGAGGTTCGGGCAGCTTGAAGCAGTCTGCCCGTCGCCGCAAAAAAATCTTCAGTTGAGAGATTTCCCTGACCGAACTGTTTCAGCTGCTCAGCAAGCCGCACGGACTCCTCCGCTCCCAGGGGAAGCTCTGAAAGCACGGACAAAAGCTGCTCTGACAGCACCTGGCGAGAAGCAGCGGACAACACTGCCTCACCCTGGGCAGTTCCTGCTGTTGCTGCTGTTTCTGTTGCTCCGACAGCTTCTTGCACAGCCCCAGCCTGTGTACCTTCCTGACCTGACATACCGGCAGTCTCTCCCGTTTCCAGCTCTTCCAGGAGCATTCCTGCCGCAGCAGCAGGGGTGCTTCCCACATGGGCATCAGCCTCCTCCAATGCTCCCAACAAAGCTTGCTCAGGCATCGCTGCTTGCTCTGCTGACACCGGTGCATCCATCCCCTGGGATGCCGTCTCCTGGGATGCTGTCTCCCAAGGCAGCATAACCCCTTCTCCCGCGCCTTCCCGCACCAGATCGAACAGCTCCTGATACAGTCCGGCAAGTCCCTGGAAATTTCCCTCCGTCACCATGCCTTCCATGGCATCCGGCATTGTCCCCAGCACCGTATTCATCCCCTCCGTCAACTGATGAGTCAGATTTCGGTAAGCAATCATTTGATTTATATTCGTTTCGTCCACAGGCAAACCCAGCTTATGGAGATTCACCACATCAGAAACTAGCGCCTGAGGAAATGATGCAATTTCCCGGTAAACCTGCTGTAAAGAATTTCTGTCTACAGACAGCCCCGCTTCCATCAGCTGTCTGGTCATGGACACAGAGGTCTCGTTCACCGGCAGTCCTGCCATATCCAGAGCTTTCAGCACATTCATATCCGCTGATGTATTTTCAAACAGGGGGCTTAGGGTAAGGGCAATACCGTTATTCCTGACCTCAAAGGTCATGCTTTTGCCCACCTCAAGATTCATGTTCTGATCAATCTTAGCCTGCAGTACCATGTCATCCGCCAGCTTAATCTGCACATCGCTGCCGTTGCGGGATATGATTTCCCCTCGGATGGTCTGTCCCGGCACAAGAGAACGTATCTGTCTGTTAAGGTTTGCCATAACATTACCTGTATTCGCTTGCGACGTTCGCCCGGAATTATCCGTACGCCTACTGCCTGCGGCTGACCCAGATTGATCGATGATTCCCCATGGCATTCTAAGTTTCATGTCTCCTCCATTCTGTCGGGAACTGACATTCCTTTGGCAGATTCCTGCAACATGTTAAACAAAGTTTTTAATAAAGCTCTTTCGGTGAATGGGTGTAGGACCATATTTCTTCAATGCTTGAATATGCGCTGCACTGCCGTATCCCTTGTTTCCCGCAAAATCATACTCCGGAAATACCTTGTCGTACTCCGTCATCAGCCTGTCCCTGGTCACTTTTGCCAGGATACTGGCCGCCCCTATAGTGATGCTCTTGGCATCCCCCTTGATGATGGGAACCTGACGGATAGGTACACCCGGTATGGTTACAGCGTCGTTTAACAGAATATCCGGCTTGGGCGTAAGCTTACTGATGGCATCCCGCATAGCTTCATAAGTAGCCTGCAAAATATTGATCTCGTCAATTCGCTCCGGTGTGGCATATCCTACTGCACAGGAAATCGCCTGTTCTTGAATCACCTGATAGAGTTCCTCTCTCTTTTTTTCGGACAACTGCTTCGAATCATTTATATACAAAATACGGCAGCCTCTGGGAAGAATCACAGCACCAGCAACCACAGGCCCGGCCAATGGCCCCCTGCCCACCTCATCAATGCCACAGATATATTCGAACTGTCCGTATTGCTCCTCGTAAACCCTCAGTCGCTCGATACGCTCCCGTTCCCGCTCCAGAGCTGCAAGACGCTTCTTTGCACTCTCCACCAGCTTACGGACACCGGCTCGTTCATCTTCTTTAAAGGCTTCAATGAATTCAGGCAGCTCATCCTCGCAAGCTGCCTGAAATCTCTCTCGTATCTCTCCAATGCTTCTTAAATCACCCATTTACACTTACTCCTCCTCATGATGCTTTAAAATACCAAAGCTCGAAAAGGGCCAAATCCGCAGCCAGGCCCGGCCTACAATATCTTCCCGATGTATGTTTCCCACAATCTCTGTCCGGCTGTCCGTACTGTTATTCCGGTTGTCACCCATGACAAAATATTCGTCCTCTCCCAGTTGGATGGGCTCTCCGGCAATTCCGATTTTCTCTGGACTTATCACCTCTCTGCCATAACTTTCTTCCAGGATCATTCCGTCAATGTAAATATTACCCCTTTCATCAATCCATACCGTCTCACCGGGCAGACCAATAATACGTTTTATATAAAAGGTGTTCTCCTGGTACTTAAAAGGAAACACTATGATATCATATCGCTGCGGGTCCTGGAAGCGATAGGTGATTTTATCCACAATTAAATTGTCTCCGTCATAGAGCGTAGTTTCCATGGAGGCACCGTCAACCTCCGTCCGCTGCCCCACAAAGGTAATCACAAAATATGTCAGACAGAGTACACCCAACAAATACAACAGGGTGTTTATCATCTCTTTCATCACTTTGTTCATCGCAAATGCCAAACCTTTCCATCCAGGTCATTCTGTTATGACCGCTCCAGTGTCATCCGTCCCAGCCGTCCGCTTCGGAAATCGTCCATAAGGATTCCTGAGGCCTTTTTCAGATCCAGACCCTCACCTTTCGTAAGGCATCCTCTGCTGCGTGCAATGGCCTCCAGCATCTTATCCGGTGTATCACACCACTCAATATCATATCGTTCTTTCACCGATTCCGGATAAAGTTCCCTCAAAACCTTCAGCAGATCACATGCCAGTTCCTCCAGAATAATGACCTCATCATTCATGGAACCGATAAAAGCAAGCCGCATCCCCACCTGGACATCCTCAAATTTAGGCCAAAGGATACCGGGAGTGTCCAATAGTTCCAGCCCCTTATTCAGGCGAATCCACTGCTTTCCCTTCGTGACACCCGGTTTATTTCCGGTCTTGGTACATGCCTTTCCCGCAAAGGAGTTGATAAAGGTTGATTTTCCCACGTTGGGAATGCCCACTACCATAGCCCGCACAGGGCGGTTCACGATCCCGCGCTTCCTGTCCCGCTCCAACTTTTCCCTGCAGGCCTCCTGAACCAGTCCATTAATGGCTTTTACTCCCGCACCGGTCTTTGCATTGATTTCCAATACATGCGCACCCTGCTCCCGGAAAAAATCAGCCCATTGTCTGTTGTATACCGGATCCGCCAGATCCGATTTATTCAGAAGTACAATTCTGGCTTTCCCTGCCCCCAGCCTGTCAATATCCGGATTACGGCTGCTCAATGGTATCCTCGCGTCAACCAATTCAATGATCAGGTCGATGAGCTTGATATTTTCCTGCATCATCCTGATTGCCTTGGTCATATGCCCCGGATACCAGTGATAACTGTTCTTTACGTTTCCATCGTTCTTGCTGTTCTTTATGTACTTGTCATTTTTTATATATTCATCCATTCTGTATTATTTCACAAAGCCCATGCCCAGTTCATCGCAGGCGGCACGGAACCACACCTTTCCTATGATATCGGATTCCTTTACCGGACCGATGTTTGCAGATCGGCTGTCCTCGCTGTTTCCCGGATTGTCTCCAATGCAGAAGTATTCCCCGATGCCCAGAGTCATCTCATTTTCTGCAATCCCCGGTTCAAAAATCCGCTCTGTTACCCAGGAACTCTCGATGCCGTTTACATATAAAAGACCGTTGCTGATCACAATTTTGTCACCGGGCACTGCCACAACCCGCTTTACGTAATAATGGGCATTATGATTGCCATTGGGTAAAAATACTACCACATCTCCTCTGTGAGGGGATGAGACCACATATATAAATCGGTTGACAAACACCTGTTGTTCATTGTACAAAGCAGGCACCATGGAAACTCCGACCACGTTAGTGGTCATTCCCATAAAATATACCAGCACACCTGCCACAAAAATGGACACAAGGATGCCAAAAATCCAAGTGAACACTTCCCGCACAGCGGCGGAGCTTATTTTTTTCTTTTTTTTATAAAAACTAAGTTCTTTGATTTTTGCCATGAGATGTACCATCTTCCACAAGTTACGGGCAGAGACCCGAAAAACCTGCGGTTTTCCGGGTTCGCTTC
>JAFLRO010000012.1 GCA_022511425.1 Acetatifactor sp. | reverse complement strand
GCTTTGCAGCTGATCTGCTTGTCTTCATCTTGGGCATAACTATTTCCTCCTAAACTTTGATTAGTCTATTTTAACGTCCGCGATTACCGCTTCTCAGTTAAAAACATGGTCATACTCCTGCCTTCCACCTTGGGTGCTTTCTCCACCACAGAAATGTCGGACAGACTCTGAGCAAAATCGTCAAGGATGTGCTTGCTGTTGTTCATGTGAGCCATCTCACGGCCGCGGAAGCGCAGTGTTACCTTGACCTTATCACCCTTGGTCAGGAACTTCCTTGCAGCGTTCACCTTGGTGTTGAGGTCGTTGGTGTCAATGTTGGGAGAGAGGCGAATTTCTTTGATTTCAATGGTTCTTTGCTTCTTTCTCGCTTCCTTCTCTTTCCTGACCTGCTCGTACTTGAACTTGCCGTAGTCAACGATCTTGCACACGGGAGGCTTTGCGGTAGGTGCAATTTTCACCAGGTCAAGCCCTGCTTCCTCAGCCATCTTCATAGCATCTCTGGCAGACATGATGCCCAGCTGCTCTCCGTTCTCACCGATCAGGCGAATTTCCTTGTCTCTAATCTGCTCGTTAATCATTAAGTCGCTAATGGTCGTTTACCTCCATACATAAGAAAAGTGGACAGCAAAGCTATCCACTTAACAATCCGCATACCAATGTACTGCCGATAATTTTCCGACATCACACACATTCCCCCGAATATAGAGAAAATGCTGGTTTCTGAACTATTAACGCTTACTGACCCAATCGCCGTAAGGTGAGAGTGGATACTCTGCTTGCTGGCATGTGTTCTTTACACGCTTAAGTAGAATACCACAGCTTTCCCTCTGTGTCAATCCCTAACTTGAGAAAATCAGCTAAAATCACGAAAATCACAGAAGAAATAAATATAGTGTAACAGTTCAGTCATCCAGAGTTTTTCAATTCAAAGAGCGAAAATGACTTATACCGAAATACTGTATTCCCGCAAAAGCTCCTCCTGAAATTCCTGATCTGTGGCAGAACGCATTAAATCCTCTTGGCGGTTGTCACGGATCAGTGCTTGATTCAACATGTTTATTTCTGCTTTTCCTTCTGCTCTTCCTTCTGCTCTTCCTTCTGCTCTTGCCTCAAGCCGATCATAAGCCCGTTCTTCCCATCTCTGCATATATTTTACCCCCATTTCTTCTGAAACCCTAATTTTTTGAACTTCTCTATGCATTGCTTTCACCTTCTCACTGGAGGTCCTAGCCGCATTTTCATCAGTGGTTGCCATGAGATAATCCATAAAATCAAGAAACTCTTGCGAGAAATCCTTACAGTTTGTTCCCTTTGTGTTAATGAACACTCTCAGTGCGCCATCTTCTATTTTCAGATCAGGGCACTCTTGACACACCCCACAGAAAGTATATCGGTAAAGTCCACGTCCGAACAGGTCAAAAGGTGCAATTAAAATCAGGCAAGAATCGTTCAAAAGGTTGAAATCCGTGCTACCGGGCTCAAGTAATGACACATCCAGCTGGCCCTGGTAATATCGGCTTCGTTTAAGCAGGTTCCCCGTGTTCCTTTGCTGCATCTCCGTATAGTAAACTTTTCCATCCACATCCATACCGACCACGTCCAGCCGCACAGTCCGCAGTTTCGGCGAGACGCGGAACTCTTTTTCTGTATGTACCTTGTCTAAGAGCGTAACATTGTTCTCCAAAAGAATGTTTACAGCAATCTGGTACATCCCAGGTACATCCATGATCTCGTCAAAAAGAAAACGATCCATCAGGTTCAGATCCTGTAGAGACTTGGGTTCTTTATCTGTCATACATTTCCTCCTTTCGCAGGAAATGCAGCGCTTCAGTATACCATGCCTATTTTCCTGCTTTTTTATTGATAAATGAATTTAAAAGCAGGATTTCAAGACACAATAGAAATTGCTACTGAAATACAGATAGACGCATGGCGTCAAAAGAAATCTTATGCTTTGGTAATAAGATACCATATCGCATAACAAAATACAATACTTATTTTAAATATTTATTGTACTAATTGTGTTCTGTCTCTTTGTTTTCTCCGTGGTTAATTCGTTTTCTCCTTCTACTTTACCCCTGATGCCGGAGACGGGCAGCGATAACCTCCAACTTGCTTTGAAAGGGCATAAACAGCAGTTTTGCCACCAGTCCGTACAAAATTGCAATGAAAGACATCGCAAAGGAAAACGCGACGGACAGTATTTCAAGGCCTGTGACATCAGTGGGAAAGTACCAAAGAGCCATAATAACGCTGATACTTGTAATTATCATGCCGGTCAGCATCATCACGTTGCCGGTCAGTCGCAGAGCACTGCCTGACTCTTCCACCTCATATACCAAGTACTCCCTTCGTGTGAAAATAATACCAAATGTCCGAAGGAATGGCTTCCACAGCTTGGTGGCGCTCAACACCAACGCGGCTGCCAACAGCATGACCACAATGTAGTATGATTCATTCAAATACCGGAACGCAAATCTGTCTAGCTTACCGTACGCCCAAAGTAAGCCACCGCAGATAACCGCAGCTATGGTAATCAATGACAGCGCAAACAGCATGACTGCATCCAGCAGTTTCCTCTTTTTTCTGTGTTTCCTGTTCTCTTCCATCAAGTTCATAATGTTTTCCTCCGCTTTCTGAGAATAGTTGTCATGGGAGAGCTTTTCTCCGGACAAAAGCTCATTGACATTGATCTGCAGCAGCTCACACAGGGGCATTAGCATGGACAGTTCCGGCATGCCCTTTCCGCATTCCCATTTTGAGACCGCCTTGTCGCTGACACCAATAGCATCCGCAAGCTCCTTTTGGGTCATCCCTTTCTCTTTTCTGAGGTCTGCAATAAACCTGCCGATTTTTATCTGATCCATAATATCCCTTTCCTTTCTGTGGCCTGTGCACGTATCCACTATAACCGAATCGGGGTAAAAAAGGAAACTGTTTCTCCGTAGAATCGTCTCTACGAATTGTAGAATTAAAAAAATGCGCCGCTAAAACAGCGGCATCCTCAAATTCCGATTCAGGAATAGTTTTTTATCTCACTCCACCAAATACAAGTAAACATCCTCCAATGTAGGCCGTACTTTACGGACGTCTCCTATAGTGGGCCGCGTATCGGACACCACCCGCAGACACACCTTATCCTCCGTCAGGACCACATTGGCAATTTTGATACCTGAACGATCGTATTCTCTGTGCTCCTTTTCGTCCACCAAGACCTCATAGACCTTATTTTCCATGAACATCAGAAGCTCACGTGGTGACCCGTGCATTATGATACGTCCGGAGTTCATGATGAGTATTTCCTTGGAAATATACTCCACGTCCGATACCACATGGGTGGCAAGCAACACTATTTTGTCCTTGGAAATCTCACTTATGAAGCTTCGGATGCGTATCCGCTCCTTGGGATCGAGGCCGGCGGTGGGCTCATCCATTATAAGAATCTTCGGGTCGTTCAAAAGCGCCTGCGCAATGAGGATGCGCTGCTTCATACCTCCGGAGTAACCCTTAAGCTTCTTGTGCCTGTCGCGACCTAAGTTCACTGTTTCAATTACGCTCTCGATGGCGGGAGCGGCATTCCGGCGTGTGATCCCTTTCAGGGCAGCCATATACCATAACAACCTCTCACCGGTAAAGTCATCATACAGACCCTGCTGCTGAGGCATATAGCCCAAAAGGGCGCGGTACCCCGAACCCAGATTTCTGATTTCCTCACCGTTAAAGCTTATACTCCCGGAGCTGGGTGCAAGATTGTCCGTTATCATGTTCATAAGGGTACTTTTGCCCGCCCCGTTGGGCCCCAGAAGGCCATACACTCCGGAAGTAAAGGTGTAGCTTAAGTCATCCACCGCGCGTGTCGCACCCATATCATAACTCTTGATGACGGAATGAAGTGTGAGCTCCATATTATATGCCTCCTTAACCCATTATTCTTAGCACAATCGTGGTAATGTCCATTTTTACCCCAAAGAGCAAGGTCGCTACGGCGCTGATAACACCGATTCCGGCCAGAGTCGTCACAGTCTCATTTCTTGTGTACCTTACAAGGAGCTCCCCCGTGAGGCATACGGCCAGGAACGACAATGCTTTGAGCACAAATATGATGACCAGCAAAAGTCCCACAGTACACGAGGATGTATAATCACCGTTGGAAAACCAGTCCAGCCTGTGGCTCAAGCATTGAATAACACCTGTTTGCTGATACCGTAAAAATAGCGGCATCTCCGTAGCAATAAACGTAAGCAGCGTCAATATAAATGCCGTCCGGCGACGGGCCCCATCAAGCTTCCGTCGGCCATTCTCAGTGGAACGCAGCAGTGGCATCATGCTCCGGCTCTCGTCATTTGTGCGGATGCCGCTTATGAAAAGAAACGTAAAAGCGGAGCCTATGAGCCACAAACGCACATCAGCGAAGACATCACCCCACAGCTTCTCAATGGACTGCTCATCCACCATATACTTATTCGACAACCCGCCGGGGAGGCACTTTAGCCATTCAAACTGCGCTATCACGGCATCCAGGCCCTCTTCATAGAGCTCGAGCTCTGACTGAATAAGCATGGATCGAACCATCAACTGGTCATAGTCATCGGTGGTATCGCCCAACTCGGAAAGCTCATGGCGCAGACCATCAAGCCTTTCGCGCTCTCCGGCAAGATAGTCAGCAGTCTCCTGAGTGACAGGTCCCTGAATCTCATTCATATAGTAGTGATAGGACAGCGCCTCAGAGGTGAGGAAATAAACAGATGCGTTCACGTTCCGTACCTCGTATACACCCCAGAGGACAAGGAGCAGGAGGAGTATGACCTTTTTCTGTCCTATGAGCAGCTTGTAAAACTCAAACCAGACGAGGCTTGAGCTTCGCCACAGCGGATCCGTTTTTGTCCGCAACCAGAGCTTGATGCGCTCAAATATTCCAGCGGATCTTACCTGACAGCTCCGTCCGAAAATGACCACTCCCGCCAGAATCCCGGACACAGCCAACACAATCCCGGCAGTCAGTGCCGCGACGCCCTTGCCCAGCGGATAGCCGAACAAGTCAAGATTGCGGTACTCACCAAGAGTATTTCGCATTCCCCAGCAGTAAACAAGATTTATAAATTTAAGCCAGTTTAGGGTTCCGCCGGAGGCAATGGCGTTTGAGAAAAAGGATTCTATACCAAGTATTCCGCCAGACGCCAGCACTGCAGCTGCTTCACTTCTAAGAGTCATTCCAATCAGGAACAGCACACTGACCAGAAGCGCCGAGACGCCAACCCTTATGGCCACAGTGGCAGCTATAGCCCCACCTACCGTCAGATGATGAGCACAGTTTCTAAAATAAGAGATAGATTGAATTGGCCGCCTCAGATCCCCCAGACCGTAGAGCATCCCGAACACCCCGAGTATCCCCAGCTCCTGTGCTATCGTGTAACACGCTGACACAAGCAGCATCGCCGTAAACTTTGCCGCAGCCAGTGGAATATGTCCGTTTTTACAGCCCTTCAGAAGAAGTAACAGGTTCATTCCCCGCTCATAAAAAAGCATGAAATAAGTCAGCACAGCCAGAAAGACCAGAGTAAAAAGCAATCCGCCATTAAAATCCGCATAACCCCGTATGCCAAAATTGTTTCCGGCCTGCACCATCGTACCGGCAAAAGATGCAAAGTCCTCCTGGGTCTTTATGAGATTACGGTTTAAGAAGCTTATCTTGTCTGAGTAGATGGAGGTACCGCTCATCCTCTCGATCCTGTCAGTCATCTCGCCCACAAAGACCACATAGGACTCAATGTACTTGCTCTGTGCCTCCGCCTCGGCTGTGTAAAAGCCGTTTATGTCGGCATCGGTATCCCCGTCCATAAAGCGCTGATAGTTCTCCCGATGGGAGTAGACATAGAAATACTCCGGGGTCCGGCGCTCGGCGGCAAAGCATGTGAGCACACAGCCAAGCAGGGACACAGCTGCCAGAACCACGAACACCCGCTGCTTTAAAAGTTTTATGATCTCAAACTTCAATATCACCATGCTGTCGCCACCATCTTTCACCTCATGATCGTGCTAAATTCCAGCATCGCGCCATTGTAGGAGCCGAGCTGCGACTTGTCCCAGACTAAGACACCCCAACCAAGGCTGGTTTCCGGGTGCAGGTAATTAAAAAAATCATAGCTTTTGTTTCCGTCCTCTCCCTTTACCAGATCAAAGATATAATACATCCGATCCCCAAACCCGATCCGCAGATCTACATTCAGATACTCCGGCGGAAGAAAGCTGTCCACCTCATTCAGATTTTCGTCAAGAATCTTGTAGAAAGTGTATTCCTCCATTCTCCAGGCCACTGTATTCGTATAATACAGATATTCACCGCCACCCCGAAGATAATGACCCTGGGGCACATCCTCCATCAAAGGAACCGGATTGGAGCCATCCAGCTCACACACATACCATGTGGTAGGCGCATCAAAATTCTTATCGCCATAATATATCGCGAAAAGTGGCTTATCCTGCCAATAGGATGTCATTTGCATGGAAGCGTATTGCGGAAGCTCCGCGAATTCAAATTCTTTGACCTCTCCGGTGCGGATGTCATAGGATAGCAGCTCCGAGTAATACCGATATTCCCCATCGGCTTCAGACTGGGGCTCAGACAGGTCATAGTGGCCGATGATATAAAAATGGACATAGTTGCCGTAAGCGCCATAGAGATTGGAAACCGAAATCGCCAATCCGTCCGAAGGCTCATAGAACGTCCAAGGTTCGGGCAATGAGTCCGTCAGAGACAGAGCTTTCAACCACTCCTGGTGAACAGGTGCCCCGTCCGGACCGGTAATGTATCCGTAAGTCCTATAATAGAGCACATTCCGGTGCACGAACCACTCCACTGGCGGTTCGGTAAACCTATAAATGATCTCTTTCTTTGAACCATCCGAGGATAGGCGGTAAAGGGGGATAGCGCTGGACACAGTAGAATTATCCGACACACAGTAGAGATAACCGTTGCAATAAGCAATTTGCCCGTCATTCGATACGTCTCCATTCGCTATGTACGCATTGCACATCTCCAATTGTGCTTCATCTGTTTCCCTGTCATGGAGACAGTCCGCCCTGCTGCATAACGGAAGTATCACTTTTGCGGTCTCGTCAAGATAGTATACAACCCCCCTGTGCAAGAGATAGACTATCTCGTTCCCCTGCTGCACTTTTTTGCACTTATCATCATTCACTCTCAAAAGATACTGATAGTCGCTGCCCTCCACATATGTGTCCGGCAACTCCTCCTTCCCGACACACCCGGAGATGAGAGCAACAAGCATTGCAGCTGGCAGCAGGGCACAGACGATCCTCAAATAAGTTTTTTTCATACAATACTCCCTCTCTGCTTTATTCAAATACGAAGTTGTCAATCACCTTCTGAAGCATACCCTCATAATCCAAATCGGGATTCTGCGTGCGGTATTCCGGGTCGTAAGTCTGCTGCCAGGCTCTGGATGCCTCTGCATCGTAAACTCCCACCGTGTAGGACATACCGTCATAGACGAAACTGGCGCCGTACCAATCGTAGGTTTCGTCCTTGGTGTGGATATAGAGTACGCTGGTTCCGTCAGCTGCGGTCTCCGTCCGAACGTTATCCACGGTAATGATGCCATGAGACATATCGTCATAATCCGCGGCGGTGGTTATTATCCCACCCTGACCGTCAAGTTCGAAATAGTGCCACCAGAAGGGGAAGCCTTCGTATTGGAGGTTTCCGCTTATAAACGATTCCGTAAAGATACCTGTCACCACATTTATCAGGATGCCGTCAACCTCATACGACCGAGAGATATAGACAAGCCCAGGGCGCAGTTCCAACCGGAGCCGCCACCTGTGGTCTTCGCTCAAAGAGTTTTCGATTTGGAACAGTTCCCGATTATCCAGAAGTGTATTTTTCAGCAGAGGAATGCCTACATAATCCAGGATTTCCTGCCAGCTCTCCGAACGGAAGGATATAGTTTGACCTGTAATCTCTGCTGCTGCCATGTCTTCTTGAAGCATGGGGCTGAATGTGTCCATAGCATACAACTTCAAGCGTTCACTGATCTCCAACGCATAGTGACCGTCCTCTTTAGGTGTCACAAAGACCCAGTGGCCGAAGTCATTCTTAGCCACTGTTGAGAAGACTGTTCCCGCCAACATCAGACATAGACATCCCGCAATCAGTGCCATCCGCAGGTGCTGTCTGCCTGCTTTTCGGCTATCCGTCCGCTCCATACGCTCCAAAATAGACGCTTTGGTCTCGCTATAAAGCGTCTCACGCTCCATCATGTTCCGATATCTCTCGCGCATCATCGCTCAACTCCTTTTTTAACATAGCCCTTGCCCTGCTCATACGGGTCTGGACCGCAGTCCGGGAGATTCGCAGAATCTCCGCTATCTCCCCCTGGTCGAAGCCTTCGTAGTAATAAAGGTGAATCACAGCCCGGTATTTGGGCGGAAGGGCCATCACTGCATGGTACAGCGCCCGGTCCGCCTCTGCAGCAGGGGTACTTTCCTCCAACGTTCCCACATTCCTGCGCCAGAAAGAACGCAGCAGATCCCGGCAGGCGTTTGCTGTACATGTGAGGAGCCACTTTTTTTCCTTTCCCGGCAGCAACTGCGCCCTCCCCTCTGCCAGGCGCAGGAATACAGTTTGGCACACATCTTCTGCGTCCGGCCGAGAACCAAGGTAACTGTACGCCAGGCGAAACACATCATCGCAGTACGCTTCAAACAGCCTGCGCTGTTCCTCTCGATCCACGGCCTTCACCTCCCTTTGTTTTGTGATCACACATATAAAACGATTCAGAAACCGATATTATCACAAAGCTGTGAAAAAACTAAACTCATACTCCATACAAAAAAATATTATGTTAATAAAATGTGCAGTCGTCAAATAAGTGCAACGTCAACTTGCCTGCGTTTGAACTTCTGCCTGACTCATTGCCCGCGTGAATAAATAAGCTGCACACGGAGAATTAATCCATGTGCAGCTTATTTATTCAATCCTGTCTGACAGATGCCGTAACGAGTGATGACATCTTGTGCGGCATACTTGCAGCTTTCGTGATACCAGCCCTATTCTTCCGTAAACGTAGCACAGGCTGTCTGTTCACAGTCACAGGCACCACAGCCCTTGATGTCCACATGGTCCGCGTGACACTTGTAGTTGGTGTTGTAAATACACTTTACAGCTTCACAGTCGATGCTGATTGTAGGGCTTGGGTGCGTCACAGAGCTCTTGAAAGAATCCCTTCCCTCCCTCTGCTGCAAAAAGCTCTCACAGCAGGTACCGTCACAGTTATCAGCGTGCTTACCTCCCACCATGATGTCTCCTTTGCAGCACAGATGCCGGTCGTTGTAGGTACAGTTATCCACTGCACATTTTAAGTCAGCCATATTTGCCTCTCTTTCCGCCGCATAAGCGGCATAAATCGTCAGCCTGATTTTTTCCCGGAAATATCTCAGGCTGTTGCCGAGCCGCTGTCGAAGACACAGAGAAAACTGCAAACAACAGACCCGGACAAACTTACCGTCATTTTTAGTATTCCTCATTCCTACCGGTATATACTCATATACTTTAAGAAATAACGGTTTTGTCCGGGCCTGTAACTATTTTTTTGCAAACATCTTATGGAACAGACTTGCTATAACCTGAAAAACTATATGATTACTTCTTTGCCTCTTCCTGCACCACTTCTTTCCGAATCTCCTTGGTGCGGATTTCCTTACAGAGCTGGTCGATGAAGGCATCCAGGGTCTTCTGACCCTCGTCGCCGGCAAAACGGCTTCTCACGGACACCAGATTCTCTTCCTCCTCCTTCTGACCCACCACCAGCATGTAGGGTAGCTTGGCAAGACGCGCCTCGCGGATCTTGAAGCCAATCTTCTCAGAGCGATTGTCAACCGTGGCAAGTATTCCGTTTGCTTTTAACTCCGCCTCCACCTTTGCCGCATAGTCGGCAAACTTTTCAGAAATGGGCAGGACGCGCACCTGCTCGGGACAGAGCCAGGTGGGGAATTTGCCCTCGTACTTCTCGATAAGCCAAGCCAGGGTTCTCTCATAACAGCCCATGGAGGTCCTATGAATGATATAAGGCCGCACTTTGTCGCCGTTCTGGTCGATAAAGTACATGTCGAACTGCTCCGCTAACAGAGCATCCCATTGGATGGTGATCATGGTATCTTCCTTGCCGTACACATTGCGGGCATTGATGTCCACCTTGGGGCCGTAGAAAGCCGCCTCACCCACATCCTCCACAAAATTGATATCCAACTCCGTGAGGATTTCTCTAATATGCTGTTCCGTCTCCTCCCAGACCTCTGGCTCACCAATGTACTTTTCCCGGTTGTTGGGATCCCATTTGGATAGATGGTAGGTCACGTCCTCCTCCACACCCAATACAGTCAGGCAGTATTTCGCCAGTGCCAGACAGTCCTTGAACTCCTGTATCATCTGATCAGGCCGAACAATCAGATGACCCTCAGAGATGGTGAATTGACGCACACGGGTCAGTCCGTGCATTTCACCGGAGTCCTCGTTTCTGAAAAGCGTTGAGGTCTCGCCGTAGCGCAGGGGAAGATCCCTGTAAGAGTGCTGTGTCGCTTTATATACATAATACTGGAAGGGGCAGGTCATAGGGCGCAATGCCAGCACTTCCTTGTCCTTCTTCTCATCCCCCAGCACAAACATGCCATCCAGATAATGATCCCAATGACCGGAAATCTTGTAAAGATCGCTCTTCGCCATGAGTGGGGTCTTGGTGCGCAGATACCCTCTCTTTTCTTCCTCGTCCTCAATCCAGCGCTGCATGGTCTGAATCATCTTTGCACCCTTGGGCATCAACAGAGGAAGCCCTTGTCCGATTACATCCACGGTGGTGAAAAGTTCCATCTCGCGACCCAGCTTGTTGTGATCGCGGTTCTTCACATTCTCCCAGTATTCCAAATATTCTTCCAACTCCTCCTTCTTGCTGAAGGCAGTTCCGTAGATTCTCTGGAGCATGGCATTCTCAGATTTTCCTCGCCAGTACGCCATGGAGGAAGAAGTAAGCTTGAACGCCTTGACCCCCTTGGTGCTCATCAGGTGAGGTCCTGCGCACAGATCAACAAACTCACCCTGTCTGTAGAAGGATATCTCAGCATCCTCAGGCAGATCACGGATCAGCTCCACCTTGTAAGGCTCATCGCGCTCTTCCATAAACTTGATGGCTTCCTCCCTGGGCAGTGTAAATTTTTCCAGTCTCGCTCCTTCTTTGATGATTTTTTTCATCTCTGCCTCCAGAGCGTCCAAATCCTCCCTGGAAAAAGGTGCATGTTCAAAATCGTAATAAAAACCCGTATCAATGCTGGGACCAATGGTCAGCTTAGCATCAGGGAACAGGTTCTTCACTGCCTCAGCCAGCACGTGGGATGCGGTGTGGCGGATAGTGGAGAGGCCCTCCTTGTCGCTGGCGGTACAGATGGCCAGCTCGCAGTCGCTATCAATGATGGTGCGCAGATCAACTACCTCCCCGTTTACCTTAGCACAGCAGGCTGCCCTGGCCAGCCCTTCGCTGATATCCAGGGCGATGTCATAAACACTTTTACTCTCAGCATACTCCTTCACGGAGCCATCCTTTAACGTGATTTTCATATTTTTCTTCCTTTCTACTGTTTTGTCTGCTTACAATGAGACGCTTGGCCACCTCGCAGTATAACTGCTCGGTGATGCGGCTGGTCTACACTCCGTTCCGGTCGTTGCTGGGCAAGCGCCACTGGCGCTTAGCTCACACAAAAGAAGTCCCTTGCAATATCTCTATTGCAAGGGACGTGATTCACGCGGTTCCACCCTTGTTGCAGGACACCGAAAGACCGAGTGCTCTGCCACCTTCATTTGCTCGTAACGGGAGCTGCCGGACTTGATTGGAGTCGCTCTGAGATGGTCTTCGGTATGCCTGCTCGCCAAACCGCTTCCAGCTCCTAACCTGCATACAGGCGGGCGGTTCTCTCTGGGGTCTGAAAGCATCCTACTGTTCTCTTCAACGCTTTGCTTATATATCGCTCAGGACTTATGATACCCTATCTTAATACTTTTTATTGTGTTTGTAAAGGACTTTTTTCCGCCTTTTTGTCAATCTCACCTGTGATATAGGCTTCCACATCTTCCCGGTTCAATCCCAGGGCTACTGCCAGCTCACCGTAAAGGCTCTCCTCCGCAAGGTGAAAATACTTGGCATCCACTGCCGTCACTTTCCTGCCGGCTTGTATGCGCTTCTGTTTTCTCAGATAAATCGTCTTGATGATCCGTACCCACTCTTCACAACTGTTGGTTCTCATACACTCTTTGTATGTCTGCTCGGACAGTTTATCATTAGCAATGTCGATTAGAGGAAGCTTGGGTATGGCATCAATCAACTGCTGCGCTTCTTCACGGCTTAAAACCCGGCGCATGGACTCCTTCGGCGAATCCACCGGAACATATACCGTGCTCCCCGCCTGATATTTCGGCTTCAGAATGTAGTATTTTCTCTTCTTATCCACACCCGAAATATCCAGGGTGGTAATGTTCTCCACAACACAGACTCCTTTGCTGCCGCATACTACATGTTCCCCAATCTCAAACACAAGCCACCTTCCTTTCTTGAATCTTTGTACAGTTTCAAATTAATTACATATCAATTACTATATCCTTATTTTAGCAGATTAATCTGAGAAATGTTAGTTAATTATAAGTTTTTTCTGATATTTGTGTAAGTTGCGCATGGATTAATATATATTTGTTGTGCAAGTTGATATTAACACTCCCCGTACTGGCTGAACCAGCGGAAAAAATATAGTGCATTTTTGTTGGAAATCAGATATAATTGGATTATACATGTAACATCCTCGTGGATGTGAAGGGAGGCTTAGATGAAATACAAGATATTGATTGCAGGAAAAGCCAGTTCAATCATTGATGAATTTTTTCTGCGGATGAATGAAAATTTCGAAATCATGACCACTTCTTTATGGCATGACGATATACTGAGGCATGTTAAGTATTTTCAGCCTCACATGTTTTTGTATTGCATGTACAATGAATCCCGGGAAGATTTTAACAAGATGATTTCCTTAAAGTACCAGCTGATTAAATTCCGGGTGTACTTTGGTTTATTTGGTGCCCAGACCGATGTTACGGACTTCGAGCGTGCCGCTGTCAATGTGGCAGACTTGGTTATGGTGAAGCCTCTGACCATCGACGGCATTCAGTCAAAGATTAAAGCTTATCTGGATATGCACAACGTCGCGAGTACACCTGACTTGGATAAGCCATCTGCTTCCACTCCTGCAAGCAGCCCTGTTGCCAATGGTGGAGCCGCAGCCGCAGGGCAGTCAACATCCGATATTTTGGCAATGATAACCGGCACGGCCTCCTCTAGTCGCAAACACATCCTCATAGTTGACGATGATCCCAGAATGTTGAAGATGATGAAGGAGCAGCTGCACTATAAATACGACGTAGCCACTGCCGTAAACGGCAAAGTTGCCATGAAATTCCTGGAGAGCAAGCATACAGATTTGATTCTGCTGGATTATGAGATGCCGGAGGAAAAGGGGCCTGATGTTCTGACTAAAATCCGGGCAAATCAGAGTACTAAGAATGTGCCGGTCATCTTCCTGACAGGCGTCACAGAAAAAGAAAAGATACAGAAAGCCCTTGTCCTGCAGCCCCAGGGCTATCTGTTAAAACCCATCGACCGCGAACGATTGATGGAAACCATCTCAAAAATATTGGAGGGCTGAACTTATGGAACAACCGACCAACCTTACGGAATATGACTTAAGCCTTACAGAACTGATAGACGTGGATACCCTGCAAAAAATTCAGGACGCCTTTTCCACCATGACAGGAGCAGCAGCCCTGACTACGGATGTAAACGGTGTCGCTGTGACAGAGGGTTCCAATTTTACAGATTTCTGCATGCGCTATACCAGAACTTCTGAGGTGGGCTGTTCCCGCTGTGAATTATATGATCGCATGGGCGCTAAGCTGGCGTTGAAAGAAGGGAAATCTGTTGTCTATCCCTGCCACGCAGGATTACTGGACTTTGCTGCTCCCATTATGGCAAATGGCAAGATGGTGGGCTGCTTTATCGGCGGCCAAGTATTGACCAGCCATGTAGAGCCGGAACAAATCAGACAGGTAGCCAATGAGATTGGCGTAGACCCCGACGAGTATCTGGCAGCCGCCGAGAAAGTAACTATCGTAGATCAGCAGCACTTGAATCATGCGGCAGAATCCCTGTTCACTATCGCAAATGTACTGTCAAATCTGGCGTACAGCAGCTACCTCATGCACCATGCCAACGAGGAACTGAAACGTGCTGCCGGCATGAAATCGGATTTCCTGGCAAATATGAGCCATGAGATAAGGACACCCATGAATGCCGTGATCGGTATGGCGGAGATGGCTCTGCGGGAGGATCTCCCTCCTTCGGCGAGGGGATACATCACCCAAATCAAGTCAGCCGGCAAGTCCCTGTTGACCATTATCAACGATATCCTTGACTTCTCTAAGATAGAATCCGGTAAGATGGATATAAACGAGGTCGATTATGAGCCTATGTCCCTGATCAATGATGTGGCCAGCATCGTGGTAACTCGATTGGAAGACAAGGATGTGGAATTGATTCTGGATGTCTCTCCCTCTCTGCCTAACAAGCTTCAGGGAGATAACATCAGAATTAAGCAGGTGGTGCTGAATTTGGCAAACAATGCGACCAAGTTTACGAGTCATGGCCGTATTGTTCTGTCTGTGAATCATGAACCCATTGACGACCGTAATATTAATCTTCATGTTGCCATTCAGGACACAGGTATCGGTATCAAAGAGGAGGATATGGACAAGCTATTCCAGTCCTTCCAGCAGGTGGACAGCAAGCGTAATCGCAATATAGAGGGCACAGGTCTGGGGCTTGCTATCTCCAAACAGCTGGTTACTCTGATGAACGGCAGCATCAAGGTAGAAAGCGAATACAACAAGGGAAGTACTTTCTCTTTCACCATTCCCCAGGAGATTATGGACGACACTCCCATCGTCACTGTGGAGGATCCTGAGGATATTCTTGTGGCAGCGCTGATCTCCAATGACTATGTGCGGGATCATTTGGAAGCGGATGTAAAGAAACTGGGCGTTGCATATACCAGAATTCGCACAGTCAGTGACGTAAAGGATCTTCCCGTAGACAAAAAAGCCGTGTTCCTCTTTGTGGAAAACCCTATGTTTAGCGATCCCATCGAGGAGTTTGTTCGAAATCATCCTCAGATGACCGCCGTACTGCTGATCAAGTTCAGTGATGCGGTAAGTCACGATCTTCCTAACTTGCTAGTGCTGAAGAAACCTGTATTCATCCTGAATGTTGCCTCAATCCTCAATGGCCAGGAGCTGCATTACGAGGGCAGCGAAATGGAGCGGCTGGACAAGGAATTTATCGCTCCTGATGCAAATATTCTTATTGTAGATGACAGCGCCATCAACCTGACTGTGGCAGAGGGTCTGCTGGAACCGTTAAAAATGCAGATAGACACTGCTATCAGTGGTAAGCTGGCCCTTGAAAAAATTGAGGAAAAGCATTATGACATCATATTTATGGATCACATGATGCCTGAGCTGGACGGTGTGGAGACCACACACCTGATCCGCCGCTTTCATCCCGAATATCACGATGTTCCCATCATTGCACTGACTGCCAATGCCGTGGACGGTACCAGAGAGATGTTCTGTCAGGAAGGAATGAACGATTTTGTGGCAAAACCTATTGAACTGCGGCGATTGATTGCCGCTGTGAAACAATGGCTGCCGATTGAAAAGATTCAAAAGGCTGCTACTGCCACTGTAGTCATTAGAAATGATGCTCCCATCGAACTGGAGATTGCAGACCTGGATGTAAACGGCGCAGTTAAATTGCTGGGAAGTGAGCAGCTATTCTTTACCATCCTGAAGGATTACTATAACCTGATCGAAAAGAAAGCCTCTCAGATCAAGGTACTGGAAGAGACGGGAAACTGGCCGGCATATACCATAGAGGTGCATGCACTGAAGAGCGCTTCCCGTCAGATTGGTGCCAACTCCTTGGCGGACAAGGCTGCTGAGCTTGAGAAGGCAGGAAACGCCAGAGACACTT
Source organism: Acetatifactor sp. (assembly GCA_022511425.1). Taxonomy (GTDB): domain Bacteria; phylum Bacillota; class Clostridia; order Lachnospirales; family Lachnospiraceae; genus Acetatifactor. Next base: position 30,152 of record JAFLRO010000012.1, on the reverse strand, counting down.
TCTATATCCGCAGCAATACCGATGATATGCTTGAGCAATACCTCGACTATCTTAACCTATTGAAGCCCTTCTGTGCTGAAGAGGAAGAAGAAGAAATTGCCAAGGAATCCGCTACTATTGACGAGCTGAACAGCTGTTTCGCGAATATGCGGGCAGCAATGGAAGATTTGGATATGGACCAAATGGAAGAGGTGATCACAAAACTGAAGGGGTACTCCTATGACGACGTGCAAGCGGAGCTGTTCTCCCGTCTCAAGGAGGCATCGGACTCGGTGGATGTAGATGCCTGCGAGGAAATTATTAAGGAATGGGAAGTTCTGTTGAACTGACATTTGAGCCGGCTTACATATTAGTGCATTTTCAGAATGTGGGGTCACGGAGCTGCACCCCATCGGTCGCACCATCATAATCATAAGAAGGCGCCCTGCATAATGCAGAGCGCCTTTTCCATGATGAATATAGTCGATATCAATACAAGCGAGATCAATTCAGGCCATATCAATTCAGTAAATAAATAATCAGTCAATCACTTTTACGCTTTCAATTACAGGCTGATCCGCTGCTAACACAGTGCCATTGTCATCTATGGGGGTCACTGCATCGCAGATGGCATCCACTACCTCAATACCATCGGTCACATAGCCAAAGCAGGCATACTGACCGTCCAGGAAGAGGCTGTCCTCATGTACAATGAAAAACTGGGAACTTGCGCTGTTGTAAGCTTTAGCTCTCGCCATGGAAATAGCTCCTCTGGTATGACTTAAGTTATTCTCTATACCGTTTACGGCAAATTCGCCTATAATATTCTCGTCAGAACCGCCAAAGCCGTCACCCTGCGGGTCGCCCCCCTGAATCATAAATCCGCTCATGATCCGGTGGAAAGTAAGTCCATCGTAAAAACCTTCCTCCGCCAGTTTCAGGAAATTAGCAACAGTTATGGGCGCTGTATCCGCGTCCAGTTCCACAGAAATCGTGCCAAAATCCTGTATCGTGATTTCCACATGATGCAGTCCTGAAATCTCTGTAGTCCCTCCGCTGTTTTCCTGAACATCTTGAGAACCGGAACCGTTGGAGTTCTCTGTTTTTTCGCCGCCACAGGCTACAAGGCCAAAAAGCATCATTGCAGCCAAAAGAATACCTGTCAGTTTTTTCATAGTAAAACAATAACCTCCAAGCCCATACCGCAGCCTATACGGTAAAATCATAACGATGGCCACTGGGAGTGATATCATCTGAAATCTGATTCCAATCCACCTGACCAATCTTCTCTGCCAACTCCTCCACAGAGGATGCAAAGACGGTAGTGTGTTTTAATGGTCCTTTGCCGGGCATGGGCGCAGAGCCTCGTCCCCTGAGGGCATCCTGTAATTCTTTGGCCTTTTCTTCAACAGCCTTTTTCTTCTCTTCCCGGTTGCTTTCACGGTTTTCTTCGCGCTTCTCTTCAATGCGCTCACGCTGTTTTTCGCTGGACTTCTCCAGCTCTGCAAAAAAGGAAACTTCGCCGTCGTCTCCAATAGAGATACCCAGTCTGGAAATATCCTGGCCTTTCTCGCCCAACTGCTCTTTCATCTCATCCAGCTTTGAGAAGGCATTATCAAGTATCTTCAGATTTTCATTTTTCACACTCTCATCAGCTGCCATTTTTTCCAGCTCATCGGGAGTGATCAGCACGCTGTACTTAGATGTTCCTCTTGACAGGTAAGAAGCTGCCTCCTCGTCCGTCTCATAGTCAGCTACAATAAAATCTGTGTTTTTGTAGGTCTTCTTCAACTCCTTCAACAGCTTCAATGCATCGTCGCTAAGTTCCACCTTTTTCTGCTGGGTGCCCTTTGTGTTCTTTGATTCACTGGCAGCGGCAGTTCCTGTTTTTGCTGTCTTAGCGCTGTCATAGTAATTGTTGTTGTAGATTCCATAACTTCCAATCTTGTCCATGCTCTTGCCCTCCATTGCTTTCTTTTTTAAAGTGTAATTCCATTTACAGCCTTCTTCTGTATATATTTCGGCTGAGGGCAGGAAAATATTTACACCTGAATTAAGTTCGTCTGCAGTACCTTCATCTGCAGTACAATCATTCCTCTTTTTACAACTTGACCTGGCCCGTGACAGCCTCCCCCTTATTTTCTTTCCGCTACCACTGTCTCAGACACAAAACCCCCATAGTGCCCAGTCCACAGTTACTGATGATAGTAGCGGATGCCTTCTGCAGGAACACGCGCTCGAAATGCTGGTATTCCTTTACTATCTTCACAAACTCATTCTGCTCTTTCACAGAACAGCCTGCATGGGTCACAAAGCACACCTTATCGTCAAGCTGGCTGAGCTTATGCATCTGCATCCTGATGTATTTCTGGTAAGCCTTCTCCGGACTTCCGGTGATAAAGGTTTGAAGTTTGATCTTACTCTGGCTCATATACAACACGGGATGCAGGGAAAAAAGCTTGCAGACCAACATGAGACTCCTGCCGATCTTGCCGTTATGATAAAGGGCATCTGGAGTGGACAGTATAAAGCTGGTTGATATGCGCGCTTTCATATCTTCCATACCCGCCAGAATTTCCCCTATACTCATATTGTTCTGAGCCATCTTTGCGGCATATAGAACCAGCATACCCATACCGCTGGAAAGATGACCGGAGTCCACCACATGCACATTGTCAAAACCTTTAGCTGCCTCCATCGCAGTGTCATAGCAGGAGGTTGCGTGTCTGGCCATAGTAATATGGATCACCTGCTCCGCCCGATCCAGGGTGTTGGCAAAGAGATTCTCATACTCCTCCACGGAAGCATGCTCCGAGCGCACAGAGGTTCCGCCCCCCTGCAGATAGGGAACCAAATTGTCCGCTGTGATCTCCTTTCCATCTGCAAATCTACCCTGAGCAGTGTAGATATAATAATACATAATTCCAATCTCGTAACGGTCTATCCATTCCTCAGGAAGGTCGCAGACGCAGTCTGCAGTTACCGCCACCTTCTTCTTCCGAGTACCTGTCACCTGCTGAATGACTTCCTCTGACTGTTCTTCCTCCTTACCGCTGTACTCGATCAGTTCAGCAGGCAAAAATTTAAGCAACGTGGCTTCCAGCAGCGCCCCATTAATGGGCTTTGCCAGATAGCTCTGAAACCCGCTGTTCTGATAAATGTCCTCAGCTCCCGACATAGCGTTTGCTGTCAGGGCAATAACCGGAACATTCTGACAGAGCCCCTCAGGCTGTTTTCTCAACCGCTTCAAGGTCTCCACGCCGTCCATAACAGGCATCATATGATCCATAAAAATCACATGATAATACCTTCCCTTCGTCTTCTCCAGGCATTCCTCACCACTTTTGGCAGTATCGATCTGCACCTTTGTACTACGGAGCAGTTTCGTGGCCACAGTCAGGTTCATCTCGTTATCGTCCACAATCAATACCCTGGCATCGGGCGCCTCAAAGCTCTGCTTGTATCTTTCACGGTTGGCTATTTTTTTCTTTATCATCAGATCCAGAGGCCCGATAGGTTTTTCCTCCATAATCTGCTGCTCTACGGTCACGGTGAATGTGGAGCCCTTCGTGTAAATACTGTCAACAGTAATCGTGCCGCCCATCATCTCGATGAGTTGCTTGGAGATGGACATGCCGAGACCTGTGCCCTCAATCTTACTGTTTTTCTCTTCATCAAACCTCTTAAAGGAATCAAAGAGATTATCAATATCATCCTTTTTGATACCCATGCCGGTGTCAGACACAGAAATCTGCAGACGGACAGCGTTGGCTGAAATGCGATCCGCCTTTGCCCGCAGGGTCACGGAACCATACTCTGTATATTTTACAGCGTTTGTCAGTATATTGGTAATCACCTGTTTGAGCCGCATCTCATCCCCGTAGAGCATGGAGGGAATTTCCGGAGAAATGTCAATCTTAAATTCCAGTTCCTTCTGATGAGCCCGTACCCAGATAATATTCACCAAATCGCTGAACATAGCACCGGTCTCATACCGGGTAGGCACAATCTCCATTTTGCCGGACTCCAGCTTTGACAGATCTAAGATATCATTGATTAACGCCAACAGCATCTTGCTGGCATTTTGGATATTGATGGAGTTCTCTGCGATTTCGTCAGATATCTCTTCACGCAGTGTCAACTCGTTCAAACCTATGATGGTGTTGATGGGTGTGCGGATCTCGTGACTCATGTTTGCGAAGAAAGCGCTCTGGGTGCGGCTGATCTCCTCAATCTCCTTCTTTTGCTGCTCGGTTACCTCCACCTCCCGCTCGTACACCGCGTTCTGAGTCTTGATCAGCAGACCGATTACCACGGATGCCAGGAATACCGCGGCCACAGTATCAAATAATCCAAATCCTCTGCCGTTCATGGGAAGTATCCACCGGGAATTGGTATAACCCATAACAAAAGTAACACAGGTGGTTATAAGGCTATATATCACCAGAATCACCATCAATCGCCCGCGGAACAGGAGAAATGTCAACACTATCCCCAACACGAACCAGATAGGAGTACCTCCCTCCACTCCGCCACTTTGAAAAAACATCAGGGGAAAGACCACGCCGTTAGCAAGCAGCAAAAGTAGTAGTGCAGGAACCTCATATTTTCCAAACTTTATCGAACTCCACAGAGCCAGAATCATCAGTATCAGAAAAAGTAACAATGCTCCAATCACCACAAGAGTCTGCCTCTGAATGATGTTTACAATGATCGCAACTCCCATGGCTGCTATAGCTAACATCATTATCAATCTGAACAACCGCTCTCGCAGGCTTATCTCTACATCCAGCTGCCTGCGAATCCATTTCTTTAACATATCGCTTTACCCCAGCCTTTCTCTGATGCCCGTCAGTTCGTCTTCAGCCCCCATAAAGTCAAACATTGCTGCCTTTTTCCGGATGGGCTCTACCAGTGCTGCCAGCGGTTCATCCCTGTATTTATATCCCTGCATTTTAACGAGAATGTCCTCTACGGCATCATTCTCAAAAGTTCCAAGAGCCTCCTTCAGTTCGTTAAGCAGCGTATTGTACTCCTCCGCCGTAAGCTCCGGTAATTCCTCAACTGACAGTCCCTCCTGGCCTGTGGCTTCCGCCTCTTTCCCATCAGGCTCTGCAGTCTTTGTCGCCTGTCCGGCATCCGGGTTGATCCTCTCGTCCGATCCCAGCAGATTCAGAATTCGCTGATACTCTTCCATCATCTCCTTGTGATGGCTGTCAATAAAGTACTCGTCCATGCTTTTACCGGCGTACTCCAGATCCTTTGCCATATCGGACAGCTGTTTTGCACCAATGCCCTGAGAAGTACTTTTCACCGCATGCACAAGGATGGAATAATTCTTCCAATCCCTCTGCTCATAGAAGTTCTCTATCTCCAGTATCTTTTCCATCCCGGTAGCATAGTAGATCTGCACTACCTCAAGATAATCCTGAACCTTTCCGCCACAATAGGCGATACCCTGTCTCACGTTGATTCCCTGAGCACTGTCTATCTCCTTCGGGAACGCCTGAAAATCCAATACATCGCCTGACTTCGCTGCCTGTCTTGCAGCCTCCTCCGGGTTCACCTTAGTGATTTTATGTTCGGGAATATACTTTAACAACACACGCTCAAGAATTGACAACTCAATAGGTTTCGCTACAAAGTCCTGGAATCCTTCCGCCAGGAACATTTCCCGAGCACCGCCGATAGCATTTGCCGTCAGCGCGATGATTGGTACAGTCTGGAAATACCTTCCCGGCTTCTGACGAATCCGGTGCATGGTTTCCACGCCATCCATCTCCGGCATCATGTGATCCATGAAAACAAAATCATAGTCCATGGACTCTATCTTCTTCAAAGCTTCCTTGCCGCTATACGCAGCAAAAACTTTGATCTGATAAGGGCGCAGCAAGCCCTCGACCACCTTTATGTTCATCATATTGTCGTCCACCACCAGGATGCTGGAGGAAGGCGCAATGAACCGACCGCCACTGCGAGCCTCCTGGTTCAGGCTCTGGATAACACGCTCACCGTTCAGGACTGCTGCCATGGCAACAGCATAGAAAGGCTTGTAAATGCGAAGCAGCGGACCGGCAACTTTCTCATCATTCTCTCTGTCCAGCACCAGCACTACCGGTATCTGCAGGGCAAGTTCATCGAACCATTCCCTGTCCTCGCAGTACTCCTCCCAACATATGAACACATGGGAATAAGATGCTGTTTCCAGCCGACGCTTCAGTTCCGCCAGATTGCGGCATTGCTTTAGACGGACTCCCAGCTGGTCCACCATGGTTTTTATACAATCCTCATATCCGTCACGAATAGCCGCATAGGTATACTTTTCCATATTGATATAAGATGCAACACGGATATCCTCCGGATTGTTCAGGGAGATAATAGGCTCCTCGTCCACCACCTTCTGGGGCACCACAAACTGGAATTCGCTGCCTTGTCCGGGTGTACTCTTTACAGTGATAAAGCCGCCCATCTTTTTAACAATAGCCTGGGAAATGGAAAGCCCAAGTCCCACACCGCCTTCCTGACGGTTGCGCTTTGTATCCACCTGATTAAAGCTGGAAAACAGCTTTTCCAGTTCGGCGTCATTCATACCGATACCGGTGTCCTTTATGTTGATGATCAGGTTGATACCATACTCCTCCTTGCGGGCAGAGATGGAGATGGTCACACAGCCTTCTGCCGTGAATTTTACCGCATTGTTCACCAGGTTCATAATGACCCTGCGAAGCTTCTGCTCATCTCCCATCAGACCGCTGGGAATAGTGGCATCACAGGCAACGATCAGCTCCAGATTCTTTCCGTTGAGCTGTGCGTTCGTCATGTTCATGACATCATTCAATGTTGAGGTGATATTGTATGGCTCCTCAATCAGATCCATTTTGCCGGATTCTAATTCGGAAAAGTCAAGAATATCGCTGACAATGGACAATAGATTACGGCCGGCCGTCTGGATGTCAAACACTTCACTCCTGACATTGGATTGAAGCTCCTCTCTCAGCAGCATCTCACTCATACCGCAGATAGTATTGATCGGGGTTCGAATCTCATGAGATACGTTTGCCATAAAGTCATCTTTGCTGCGCTCCGCCGAGTTCAGCGCATCGATATTCTCCAATAGCCGCTTATTCGTATCGATCTGGTTTCGAATCAGATAATAAGCGACATACTCCACCAGATAGACCGACACGATTCGTAAAATAAGCCGATACGTATCCTCCTGGCCAAAAATGTCAAAGCTATTCCGTATCACGCTGTGATAAAAAAGCAGGAAGGTGGATGCTCCTGCTGATATGTACATAATCTCGGGAATGCAATAGAGACTCAGTAAAATCATCATACCTGTCATAGTAGGCAAAAAGCTGAAATAATCATCCGAGTGCACACCATAGATGATGAAATTCATCCAGACCAAAGAGGCAGTGAAAAAAGCACGAAAACGGTAATCTTTATATTTCTTAATAAATACACCCCAGGAAATCACCATTGCGGAAACAATCACAGGCGGCACCCACTGACCCCAGCCGCCCAGTACCGCTACTCCTGTCATAGCTAAGGTATATATGCTGTATATCACTAGAATGACCCGCTCTATAGATCTTTTAGGTTCCTTTTCTTTTTTTTGTGTCATGTTTCCTCTCATTCTGCCATTCATACGGCTCATAACCGACAAAAATCCTTTGTGATGCTACCAGCCACGATTCTCAAGATGCTCCCGAAGCTGTTTGTCCAGACTTAAGAATACATCTGTAATTGTGGGGTCGAACTGGGTTCCCCTGCCCTCAGCCAAAATCTGATAAATTTTTTCTATAGGCCGCATAGCTGGCTTATAACAGCGCTCCTCATAGAGGGCGTCAAACACATCCGCCAGCGCCATGATCCGGGCTCCCAGCGGAATCTGCTCTCCGCTTAAGCCGGTGGGATACCCCTTCCCATCCCAGCGTTCATGATGGTACATCGCCACATCCTTTGCCAGGCGGATATAATCTTCCTCCTCCACATCGCCGATAATCTCGTCCAATATAGTAGAACTGCAGGTGGTATGGGACTTCATCTGCTCATACTCTTCTTCCGTCAATTTGCCGGGTTTTTGCAGAATACTGTCAGGCACCTGAATTTTTCCCACATCGTGAAGAGGCGCTGCCTTACACAGCTTTTCTATGTAATCCCGGGTGAGAGCATCAGAAAAAAGATCTCTGCGCTCCAACTCCTCCGCGATCATCCGCACATATGTCTGCGTATTTTTCACATGCTTACCCGTGCTGCCATCACGGCTTTCAATCAGGTTTGCCAACCCCACAACCACATGCTCCTGCATCTCACTGATGCGCCGAAACGCCCCTGTCAGCTGCTGAGCCTGCTCCTCCACCATGTTCTCTAAACTATTCCGATATTGCTCCAGCTCCAATGTCCTCTTGACGCGGCTTGTCAGGATTTCAGGCATAAAGGGCTTTCCAACAAAGTCGACAGCGCCAACCTGAAAACAGCGTACTTCCGTATCTTCGTTTTTATCGGCCGTAAGGAAAATGACGGGAATGAACCGCCACTGAGGATTGGCCTTCATTTTGCCCACCAACTCAAAGCCGTCCATATCAGGCATATTGATATCCACCAGAACAAGATCCGGCTTGTTATTTTCAAGATAGCGACAGGCTGCCTCGCCGGAATTGGCAGCAGCGATCCGAAAATCTTCGCCCAATATTTTCTTTGCCAACATCAGGTTTGCGGTATCGTCATCGACTACCAATATCACTTCGCTCATGCCCGTTATCCTCATTACATTCCTGCCTGCCGCCGCAGAGATGTCCTTAATCGTTTTGATATAATTTTATTTTAAAGGGGACATTTCTTTTTGTCAATCAATCATCAGACATTCTCATTCAGCAACATCAGGCATTCTCGTTCAGTTTACTCAGCTTAGCTGCCTGGTCGGCTGCAATGCATCCTTCCACGATCTCCTGAATATCCCCGTTCATGACTTTGTCCAATTTATACAAGGTCAGGTTGATTCGATGGTCGGTGACGCGCCCCTGGGGAAAATTGTAGGTGCGGATCTTCTCAGAGCGGTCACCTGTGCCAATCTGACTGCGCCGCATCTCTGCCTCCGCATCATGCCGCTGTTGCTGCTCCATATCATAGAGCTTTGCCTTCAGCAAAGCAAAAGCTTTTGCTTTGTTCTGGATCTGGGACTTCTCCGTTTGGCTGTATACCACAATACCCGTGGGATAATGGGTGAGACGCACCGCAGAGTCCGTGGTGTTCACACACTGACCGCCATTGCCCGAGGCTCGCATTACATCGATCCTGATATCCTTATCTTCTATAACAATGTCAATGTCTTCGTCCACTTCGGGCATCACAGCCACGCTGATGGTAGAGGTGTGGATACGACCTCCGCTCTCTGTCTCCGGCACTCTCTGAACACGGTGCACCCCGCTCTCATATTTCATCTTGGAGTACGCGCCCTGACCGGTGATCATGAACTGTACTTCTTTCATACCGCCGATACCGATCTCATCAGCGTTCAACATTTCCACCCGCCAGTGCTGGTCTTCAGCATAGTGTACATACATCCGGTAAATCTCAGCGGCAAAAAGAGCAGCCTCGTCCCCGCCGGCACCGGCACGGATTTCCACGATCACATTCTTGTCATCATTGGGATCCTTGGGCAAAAGCAAAATCTTTAGTTCCTGCTCCAGTTCCTCGAGCCGGGTCTTGCTCTCATTCAGAGTTTCTTTGAGCATGTCCCGCATCTCTTCGTCGCTCTCCTCATCTAACATGGCTAGCGAGTCCTCGATATCCTGTCTGCTTTTCTTATATTCTTTATATGCTTCCACAATAGGAGTCAGATCGCTCTGCTCCTTCATCAGTTTACGGAAACGATCCTGATTGTTTGTCACCGTGGGCTCATTCAATTCTCCCATGATCTCCTCGAACCGGATCAGTAAATCTTCCAATTTATCAAACATAACTTCCTCACAATCTACCGCTTTAGCGGCTCAAACTCCAGGAGCCCGGACACCACTCTGTCCAGACCGGCATAATCCTTAGTAACCTGAACCTCCAGAAAACCTGCCTGTTCCATAAGTTCGCTGACTGCCGCTCCCTGGTCATGACCGATCTCAAAAAACAGCATGCCGCCCCCTTTCAGGTGCGTCCTGCATCCCTCTATGATCCTTCTGTAAAATAAGAGCCCATCCTCACTGCCGTCCAAGGCCAGTCTGGGCTCATGCTCCCGCACCTCCGGCATCAGCGTATCGATGACCTCTGTAGGGATATACGGCGGGTTGGAAACAATTATATCAAAGATGCCCTCCACCCTCTCATACAGATCGCTCTCCAAAAACTGCAGATGCCCCCTACGTTCACTCTCAGCTGATTCACCGTTTCCCGTAAGCAGCCGGCGGGCATTCATCTTAGCCACCGCCAGTGCCTCCGGCGAAATGTCCACGCCCAGCCCCTGACAGTCATTAGTATACCGCAGAAGACTGATCAGGATACAGCCCGTACCAGTGCACAGATCCAGTACTCTCATGCCGTCATGAAGATTCTTCAAGACTTCCTCCACCAGAAACTCCGTGTCCTGCCTTGGAATCAGCACATGCTCATTCACCAGAAAATCCAGTCCCATAAAATTCTGCACACCTGTCAGCTGCTGAAGTGGAATACGGCTTGCTCGCCGCTTAATAAGTTCCTGATAGCGCAGTCTGTCTTCCTCTGTCACAAGCCTGTCAGCGTGAGCCAGCAATGTATTCCTGTCTGTTCCGCAGACATGCTCCAATAGCAGTCTGGCATCCAACACAGCTTCCTCTATGGCGGCTTCTGTCAGCCGTCTTTTTCCCTCTTCAAAAACCTCACCGTAAGTCATGGTTCCTCCGAGTTATTTCCCATAGCTGAATTTTCCCCGGATTCTCTCTCCCCCAAAAGCTCTTCCAACGCATAACCGAAATTTTCGTGGAGGAACTGTCTCCAGTCAAATACAGCTTCCACCGCTGCAATGGCAACCTCCGCCATACTCTTGTCAGGCTCCTTTGTAGTCAGCCGCTGGATCCACATACCCGGCGCAGAGATAATGCGCACCAGAATGTTGTTGCTTCGCCCTGCCAGACGGATAATTTCGTAAGAAATACCTGCTATCACTGGCATTAGCAGTACTCGCAGCACCACTCTCTGAAAAGGATTCTCCGCCCTGATAAAGAAAAACAGAATGATGCTGACAAACAGAACAAAAAAGATGAAGCTGGTGCCGCACCTCCTATGAATTCTGGAACTTCGCATTACATTCCGCACCGTCAGGGGTCTGCCTCTCTCGATGCAGTTGATGCACTTGTGCTCTGCCCCATGATATTTAAAAAGCCGTTTGATGTCACTCATCAAGCTGATAGCACAGATGTATACCAGGAAGATCACAATTCTGATAACGCCCTCAATGATTGCTAACAGAGATGAATTTAGCAAATTACCGCTAAACAGAGATGCCAGGTAATAGGGGAGCACCACAAAAATACCTATCGCCAGCGCGATGGAGAACACCGTCACAAGACCCGTCATCAATTTCTCTCCACTGCCGCCCTTTCTGCCGTCGTTCTCATTCTCATCGTAAAGAGAAGCGGAGTAATTCAGACATTTCATGCCCAGAACCAGAGAGTCAATAAAGTTGAAGATTCCTCTGATAAAGGGAATATTCTTAAGCTTATTTCCTTGAAGAACTCCTTGATGGTTTTCCAGCTCCACCGCAACCTGACCGTTAGGCTTTCTAACAGCCACAGCATATTTATCCTGATTTTTCATCATAACGCCCTCCAGCACGGCCTGGCCGCCGATGCCGGAATAGCGGTTACACTTTTTCCTAGCCATATGTTAACTCCTCGTTGTGCATATCTTTGCCGCTTATTCCCGCGAACATCAAGCAAAGAAGGGACGCAAACACAAGCAAGCTTGCGTTGTTCATATTTTGCGAATGCCGCCGGATTTTTGACTGCTGTAGGTACAAAAAGGGTGGGCATACACCCACCCTTTTCCTGCGCTTCTTACTTTACGCCGTATTTCTTGTTGAACTTCTCAATACGTCCGTCAGCTCTTGCCGTCTTCTGCTGGCCTGTGTAGAATGAATGGCACTTGGAACAAACTTCCACGTGAATCTCCGGCTTTGTGGAGCCGGTCACGAAGGTGTTGCCGCAGTTGCAGGTTACGGTTGCCTGATAGTACTGGGGATGGATTCCTTCTTTCATCTTTTCACCTCTCTATATGATCACAAGTATATTTTTGTTCTCATCCGCACTGCTTATGGAACCACAAACAGCGCTATTATTGTAACACAGGCTTTGTATGCTGGCAAGACCTAAATGAAATAATTTTATTCTTTTTTATATAAATTTATTCTTTTTTACCATCTGAACAAATTCATTATTATTTCTTGTCCTTGCAAACATATCCAGAATGCGGTCGGTGGCTTCATCGGGTTTTAGTCCGTTCAACGCCCTGCGCATGATGTTGATGGCTTCCAGTTCCTCGCTGTTCAGCAGCAGATCCTCCCGTCTTGTGCCGGACTTTGCCAGGTCAATGGCAGGAAAGATACGCTTCTCAGACAGCTTCCGGTCCAGAATCATCTCCATATTGCCGGTTCCTTTAAATTCTTCATATACCACATCATCCATCTTACTTCCGGTGTCAACCAGCGCCGTAGCCAGGATGGTCAGGCTGCCGCCCTCTCGCATATTCCGGGCTGCGCCGAAAAATCTCTTTGGCATGTGCAGCGCCGCTGGATCCAGACCGCCGGAGAGAGTTCGTCCGCTCGGGGGAACCACCAGATTGTAAGCACGCGCCAGACGGGTGATGCTGTCCAGAAGAATTACCACATCTTTCTTGTGTTCTACCAGGCGCTTTGCACGCTCAATGACCATCTCCGACACTCTCTTATGATGCTCGGGCAGTTCGTCAAAGGTGGAGTAAATAACCTCCACATTAGTGCCATGGATAGCTTCCTTGATATCCGTGACCTCCTCAGGCCGTTCGTCGATGAGCAGGATCAGCATATGCATGTCAGGATTAGTGCGAAGAATGGACTTTGCCACTTCCTTTAAGAGGGTGGTCTTTCCGGCTTTAGGCGGGGATACGATCATACCACGCTGCCCCTTACCTACAGGGCTCACTAAGTCCATGGCTCTCATGGCAACGCTGCACCCGGGCATTTCCAATTTGATGCGCTCGTCGGGAAAGATGGGCGTCATATCTTCAAAAGCCATACGTTTCGCGGATTCTTCCGTTGTATAGCCGTTGATGGTACGAATAAACAGTAAAGCACTGAATTTCTCCTGTTGAGTCTTGATCCGTTTATTTCCCCGCAGGATGTCGCCCGTCTTTAAACCAAAGCGGCGTATCTGACTGGGCGCAACATACACATCGTTCTCGCCGGGCAGATAGTTGTCACAGCGTATGAATCCATAGCCATCGGGCATTACTTCGAGAATGCCGTGGGCTTCTTCACCGCTGTCTAACTCCTTGGGATAAGTTTTTTCATCATAGACCTCTGTGATGCGGGGACGGGGCACAGCAGCGGCAGAAACGCCATCTTGGACAGGAGTCTCTGTCTTCTGGTTGTCCTCAGATTTCGCTCCACCGTCTGCACGATAGGTACTGTCGTTTCGCACAGCATTTTCTTTGCGCTGATAGGGCTGACGGGCTGTAGCCGTGCGGCCGGGGGCAGCGCTCCTTAGCGCTTCTGCAGGCTGCTGTGCCGGCGTAGCCTCAGTAGTTGCCGGCGGATTCTTTTCTACATTCTCCTGCTCCAGCTTTTTCAGCCGCTCGTCTTCTGCCAGCATGGCTTCTACCAGTTCGGCCTTTTTCATGGTTGATGTACCTTTGAGCCCGCGAACCTTCGCCAGCTCTTTCAGCTGTACAAGTGCCAGTGATTCATACTTTTCTCTCATACATTCCTCCTGATTTGAAAGCAGCTTAGTCATTCTTAAAACTGAAACGGGAATTACAGCAAGACTTGTCTTTGATTTGCTTTCTTGACTCACTGATTGGGAGATTTATCTCCTGATTGGTATTATAATACAAGTTTTGGAAAATAGGAAGTATTAAATTGCAGAATTGTTGTGGGGCAGCGGTGCCTGAATCTTGCAGATGAATAAACCATGAGTATTTGCCTGAATCGAATTAATAAAACACTTGCGGCGGGTGGAAAACTATTATATAGTAATATGGAAAATAACTAGCGCTGCTTGATGCGTGTCAACAAAAATAATACTAGGAGAGGTACTGTCATGTCTAACAATGAGAAAGCCCTTGAGATGCATGAAAAATGGAACGGAAAACTGGAGACGGTGTCTAAGAGTCCCGTTAAGTCCAGGGAGGATTTGGCTATTGCTTATACTCCCGGGGTGGCGGAGCCTTGCAATGTGATTGCAAAGGACAAGGAGGCCGCTTATAAATATACCATGAAGGCAAACACGATTGCGGTTGTGTCGGACGGAAGCGCTGTGCTGGGACTGGGCAATATCGGACCGCATGCAGCCATGCCTGTTATGGAGGGAAAGGCTGTGTTGTTCAAGGAGTTTGGCGGGGTCAATGCTGTGCCCATCTGTCTGGATACTCAGGACACGGAGGAGATCATCAAGGCTGTGACCTGGCTGGCACCCGGCTTCGGCGGCATTAATCTGGAGGATATCAGCGCACCTCGCTGCTTTGAAATAGAAGAAAGACTGAAAGCTACTCTGGATATTCCCGTCTTTCATGACGATCAGCACGGTACTGCCATTGTGGTGCTGGCAGCCATCATCAATAGCCTGAAGGTAATCGGTAAAAAGAAGGAAGACTGTAAGGTAGTGATAAACGGTGCGGGCAGCGCCGGTGTGGCCATTGCCAAGCTGCTTTTGACCTACGGTTTCCCCAATATTATTATGTGTGCCAGCAGAGGAATCCTGTCCAAATCCACCCAGGGTCTGAACTGGATGCAGCAGAAAATGACGGAAATCACCAATTTGGACAACCTGACCGGGACACTGGCTGATGCCATGAAGGGCGCGGATATCTTTGTGGGCGTCTCCGCTCCTAACACTGTGACCAAGGAGATGGTTGCCTCCATGAATAAGGACGCTGTCATCCTGGCTATGTCAAATCCTATTCCGGAGATTATGCCTGACGATGCAAAGGCCGCCGGTGCAAGAATTGTGGGCACGGGGCGCAGTGACTTTCCCAATCAGGTCAACAATGTGGTGGCTTTCCCCGGCATTTTCAAGGGTGCTCTGGAGGGACGGGCTCCCCAGATTACGGAGGAGATGAAGCTGGCTGCTGCAGAGGCGATCGCCAGCCTTGTTCCCGAGGATGAGCTGAACGAGGACAATATCATGCCCGAGGCATTCAATCCCAAGGTTGCAGAGTTGGTGGCGGAGGCAGTAAAATCCCACATCCGCTGACACGCGCTTTGGAGGAACTTATGTCTGAGGTAAACTGGCATGGCAAGCCCTATTATTCCCTGGATGCCTACCTGAAAAACCGATACGGACACAAATGCTACAAGGTGGCCCTGAATGCCCACCTGACCTGTCCCAACAGGGACGGCACCCTGGACACTCGGGGTTGCGTTTTCTGTAGCCAAGGCGGGAGCGGGGAGTTTGCGGTAGATATTGACAACAACGATGTAAAATGCAATACCGGAACCGGATGCCATACTGAATCGTTCACGGGCAGGACTGCATTAGCAAGTTTGGAAGTCCAGCTGCAGGAGGGAATCAGCCTGATTCGCAGAAAGCTTGGCGCGATTGCAAATGATGTTTTCCCAAATAATGTTCATGATATTTCTGTACAGTCCAAGCCCTTTGCTGCTCCCTGCATTATCGCCTACTTTCAAGCTTATACCAATACTTATGCCCCTGTTTCCTATCTGAGACAGATCTTTTCCCTGGCGCTCTCCCATCCTCTGGTCTGCGGTATTTCCATCGCCACCAGACCGGATTGCCTGCCCTCTGAGGTTCTTGCACTGCTGGATGAACTGAGAACAGCTTTTCCGAGCAAGTTCCTCTGGGTAGAACTGGGACTGCAGACCATTCACGAAGATACTGCCCGATTTATACGCCGCGGCTATGAACTGAGCTGTTTTGAAAAGGCAGTTGGGGAATTAAAACGATTGGATTTGCCGGTGATTGTCCACATAATCCTTGGACTGCCGGGCGAAACTCAGCTGCAGATGGTTGAGACAGTGGAGTATTTGAATAAAATCGAAGTTTTCGGTGTTAAGCTACAGCTGCTCCATGTGCTGGAAGGTACGGACTTAGCAGTGTCTTACCGTGAAGGCACTGTTGCCGTACTGACTAAGGAAGCTTATATGGATACCCTGATTGACTGCCTGGAACACCTGTCACCGGAGATTGTGGTACACCGGGTCACCGGCGACGGTCCAAAACGAATTTTGATTGCTCCCCGGTGGAGCGGTAATAAGAGAGATGTGCTGAATTCTCTCCATCAACTGATGTATAAGCGAAATACCCGGCAGGGAAGGCTCTATCCACAATAGGATAGGGACAAAACATTGGAGAAAAAGCAAGTCCAATGACAACCGACTAAAATATGCCGCAGCAACGGCAGGATGTGAGGAAATATGTTACAGGATCCGCTGACTTTATATAGACTTATCGTACTTTATATGTTGAACCGGGTGAGTTTCCCGCTGACTGCTGCACAGATCAGCGACTTCGTGCTGGAGAAGGAGTACACCAATTTCCTGACCCTTCAGCAGGTAATAAACGAGCTGTCCGATGCCGGTATGATCTCCTCTGAGACCATACGCAACCGCACCCATCTTTCCATCACCAATGAGGGGCAGGAGACGCTTAAATTTTTCCAGGACCGCATCGGTGATGCCATTAAGGATGAAATCAATGCTTACTTACGGGAAAATGAGTTTTCTCTGCGCGATGAAGTGTCGGTTCTGGGAGATTACTACAAGTCCGTATCCGGTGAATATGAGGCACACCTGGTAGCAAGGGACAATGGCATCGCCCTGGTGGATATCACACTGTCAGTGCCCACGGCGGAACTGGCTGCAGTTATCTGCGATAACTGGCAAAAGAAAAACCAGGAGATTTACCAATATCTGGTGGAACAGCTCTTTTAAGGGCTGTTCCGTTTTATCCCCCGGTTACTATATTAATCTTCTGTTTCTTTAATCTTCTGCTTCTTCCCGAAGCCTTTTCATATGCTCCCGAATCTTCACTTCATATCCGTTTCCTGTTGGCTTATAAAACTCTTTTCCGTTCAGTTCATAGGGCAGATATTGCTGCTTTACATAATGATTAGGGTAATCGTGGGCATACTTGTAACCGATGCCGTGACCTAATTTTGCCGCGCCCTTGTAATGAGCATCTTGAAGATGGGCGGGAATGGGCAGACTGCCCGTCTCCTCCACGGCGGACATAGCATCAAAGATGGCATTGCAGGAGGCGTTGCTCTTTGGAGCACATGCCACATAGGCTGCTGCCTGGGCCAGAACGATCTGAGCCTCCGGCATCCCGATACGCTCCACCGCAAGGGATGCATTGGTTGCCACCACCAGCGCGTTCGGATCTGCATTACCTACGTCCTCTGCGGCGCAGATCATAATCCGCCTGGCGATAAAGGCCACTTCCTCCCCCGCGTACAGCATCCGCGCCAGATAATACACTGCCGCATCCGGATCCGACCCCCGCATACTCTTGATGAAGGCAGAGATGGTGTCGTAGTGATTATCCCCTGATTTGTCATACCGCACTGCCCGCTTCTGAATACACTCCTGAGCCACCTCAAGCGTAATATGTATCTTTCCGTCCTGGCTGCGGTCCGTGGTCATAATGCCCAGTTCCACGGCATTTAAAGCATGTCTGGCATCTCCTCCGGAGATATCTGCCAGAAAGTCCAAAGCATCCTCGTCAATCTCCGCATGATAAGCGCCCATGCCTCTGTCTGTATCACAGACTGACCTTTTGATCAGCTCCTTCACAGCCTCCGCAGGAATGGGCTTCAATTCAAAAATAACGGAGCGGGAAATCAGCGCGCTGTTTACTTCAAAGTACGGGTTCTCAGTGGTTGCACCGATAAGGATCAGGGTTCCGTCCTCGACAAAAGGGAGAAGGTAATCCTGCTGCCCTTTGTTGAACCGGTGAATCTCGTCTATAAAGAGGATAGTTCTCCTGCCGTACATCCCTTGAAGCTCCTTGGCTTTCTTCACCACCTCCTCCATGTCCTTCTTTCCGGCCACAGTGGCATTGATCTGGGTAAATTCAGCGCTGGTAGTGTTTGCTATAACACGGGCCAGGGTTGTCTTTCCCGTGCCCGGCGGCCCATAAAAGATAACAGAACTTAACTTGTCCGCTTTAATGGCCCGGTACAACAATTTATCCTTTCCGATGATGTGCTCCTGCCCCACCACCTCGTCCAATGTCCTGGGACGCATTCTGGCTGCCAGGGGAGACTCCTTCTCCACATTGACAGAGCGCATATATTCAAACAAATCCATAATCAGTTATCCTTTAACGAAACCCGGTTCTCATGAATGTTCACAGACTTTAAGCTACGCAGGAAGCTGGAGATCCTGCTATATCCAAACTGTCTGAAATCCAGCTGCTTGTACTTCTTGTGCAATTCGTCGTTCAGAATGGAAAGATTGTCCACCATACCGCCATTCTTTCTAATCATTTCGCAGATTTCCCGCTCCAGCTCCTCCTTGGTCAAAGTGGAACGTATCTCCACATAATACTGATTGCTGCTCTTTCTGATACTCACGTCGGACAATTCCTGATCGATGAGTGTGCTCAGTTTAGTGTAGCCGTAATTTCGTACATCGAAGTCGGAAAACTTGTCATTTAAACGGTTGCCAATCAGAGACAAATCCACTTGTTTTCCGTCGTTTTCGTTGATCAGGGCAAGGACAGCGGCACGCACTTCCGAGATGGGGGTCACGTTTTCCTCCGATTCCAAAACATTGTTCTCGCCCATGGCCTTATTCTGCTCCGCCACCAGGTTCAGGTGGATAAATCGGTTACAGGCACGTGTCAGAGCCAGAGGTGTCTTGGATTCTCCCATGCCCAACACGAACATGTTCTCCTCCCTGAGACGCATGGCCAGACGGGTGAAGTCGCTGTCGCTGGTGACCAGACAGAAGCCCTGGACTTTATTCTTATAGAGGATATCCATGGCGTCAATGACCATGGTCATATCTGTTGAATTTTTGCCGGTGGTATAGGAAAACTGCTGAACTGGCATGATGGAATGCTCTAACAAAACACCCTCATTCCATCCGTTTCCCTTGGACCAGTT
This sequence comes from Acetatifactor sp., assembly GCA_022511425.1. Classification (GTDB taxonomy): domain Bacteria; phylum Bacillota; class Clostridia; order Lachnospirales; family Lachnospiraceae; genus Acetatifactor. Next base: position 10,883 of record JAFLRO010000012.1, on the reverse strand, counting down.
ACCATAAATCCGGCGGTAGGAGCACAGACCATACTTATCCAACTCCTCAAAGATGGTAGCGGCATATTTTGAACTGATGTTGTCCGCGTCGATAAGAACCGCAAACTGCATTCTCTCGATAGGTATTATCTTATTATTTTCTTCCATGATGGAACTCCTGTTCTTAGCTAATAAGCAATATACTTGCCTTCACTATATTATCTGTACCTTTTTCCTGTTCAAACAGCCAAACTATATATTTCATCGTGGGAATCGGAAGAACGCACCATCTGTATCACGAAGAGATATATCCACCGCCTTAGATAGTTCAATACTATTATTAATCAGCAAGGACAGGGTAATCACAATAAATATCAAAACAGTGCGGTAACCACTCTTTTTAAAATATTCATTGTGTTTTCCCCGTCCTTTGTAATAAAAATATCTGTATCAATTACATTACAGTCAAAACAGCTCTAGTCAAGGCTTAATAATAACCCAGCCAAGTTTCCTGCATCTGGTTCATACTCCAGACATAATCCACATCCTCTTCTATCATGGATTTCTCCTTTTTGGTGTAATAGTACAAATCACCGTCAGAAATGTAGAGAATCGTAGATTTATCCACCCTGATAAACATGGTGATATTATCTGCAATATAAGTTGAATCTCCTTTTGCGTCAATCATTGTTATCTCATAACCACGGTTGCTTCTATATCCTGTAGCCGCAAGGATCACGTCATCTTCGTAAAGACAGAGCCAGTCGAGCATAACATCCTGAGCCAGACGCTCGCTTTTGTCCTTGCTGTAGGAATACACATCACCATACATTTCACCGCTGGCTGTATAAGTGTTGCTTGCATAGTACAGGACAGAGTCGCCAACATGCAGAATCTCCGCATCATCTGTAATGAAAGTGAAATTTTCAACAGTTCCGTTCTTGACCGACGCAACAGACAGTGCGCCATTATCCTCACTCATATAAACAGATTTGTTGAATGCATAAAGACGGGCATACCCATCATCATTCGCTTCGCCAAAAGCATCAGCAGCGCTTGCAGACAGTTGATATGCTGTTGTCTCACCGATAATGACCAGATAGTTCTGATCGTCATAATCGATGGAAAAGAGTGATGTTACATCCCAGGTGCTATATATGTCTTCAATATTTACCTTTTTCGTGACGAGATCCGTAGTATTATACAGAAGGACCCCGTTATAGACTCTGTAGTTTAAAATATCCTCGCCAATGGTGGTCAGCTTTCCATTCTGATAAGCATACAAAGTTGAAGAGGGATAATCGTTTTCACTGTCCATCAGCGTCTCACGCATATTAATGCGGTTTCGCGCTTCACTGTAAACACTATATGCTGCATTATAGGCATCCCAATCAGTTTTTTGGTATGCCTCATATCTGTCGAAGCACAGTTCAAGCCATTCATTGTCATATCCTTCACCGGCAGCCTGAGCAAGAGCCATAATATCGTTCCTTACAACATCTGTCACAAGGAAATAGCCGTCTTCATCTTCCTGACCAATATACTTATCCACGAATTCCTGATATCTGGCCCGTATTGCTTCATCCGTCACATTTTGTGATGCCCATTCAAGAGACTTGTAAGACCACCAGTTGACAACAAAGGTACAAGGCTTTGTACAGGAAGCATATAATTCATTGAAAGCGGCAGGGTCATTATAACTATCAAGCCTGGAATAATTATAAACAGGGATGGAGTAGTCATCAGTGTTCGGCTCTGTAATGCCTTCGTCAGCGGCCCGGTAATCATCTTCTACATAGTCGTACAGACTGACATAATTTCCTTTGGTGGACGAAAAATATACAGCGTCGTCCGATGTACTCCAGACATTGACATTATCCCCGATTTTCTCAGAATCCTTCTTGAATCCCACAACGTATAGCGCCTGATTATAATCATCATCTACCTTGGTGTAGAAAATATTATCAATGTCACCAATATAATAAAGAGCGTAGTAATTAGATGCCAATTTTACTTTATTGTCCACATCCTTGAGATCAACGCCGTAAATAGCATTGTCATCAGAATAATTTCCTGTTGTGTAAATCACATACTTGGATCCATCGGCGTAATACCTGTTTACCGATTTTGCGATCTGATTCGATTCTTTGCCGTCATAGTGGTACAGAGAGCCATTCCCATTTTTGTAGATCACGGTGCCGTCGTCAAGGAATGTAAATCCAAGCTCTACGTTTGTAGCGATAACCTCAATATATTTGTCGTTCTTACCGGAATTCTCTTTTAGCTTTTTAAATTCAGCCTTGCACAGAGAACCGGTCATGTTGTAATTGTCAATTTTGGTATAGTAATACACATATTTTCCGTCAGGGCTGAAAGCCAGCATGCTGTAATAAACATCGTCTGACCTGCTGGAAGCAAACTCAATGCTTTCGCCCTTCTTAAGATTCCTGAGCAACTCATACTTACCATTCGATATGTAAGCATAGGCATTGTCGCCACCTCCTACAGAAGAAAAGAGCTTCACTATGGCAAATAAAAGTATGCCAATAACTGCCACCGCTGCGACACCAACACCGATAAACAACCCCATCTTTGTATTGTTTTTCTTATTGGGTGCAGGAGCTGCCTGGCCTGCGCCAGCTGCTGCATTCACTGCAGGTGTTACTGCCGCTGCTACAGGCGCTGCAGCTGCTACGGGTGCTACATTCTCTACAGGTGCTGCAGCTGTTTCAGGGGCTGCATTCTCTACAGGTGTTGTATTTTCTACAGGTGTTGCAGCCACTTCAGGGGCTGCATTCTCTACAGGTGCTGCATTCTCTACAGGTGCTGCAGCGGCTGCAGGCACTGTATTTGCTTCCGAGACAAAATCAGCAACCCGTGTACCACAAGCATCACAAAAATTACTGCCATCCGGCAGCTGTTTTCCGCATTTCGGACAAAACATGATAAAATATCCCCCTTTTTGACATTTTCACCTAATTGTATCTTAAGAGTTTTTAAATGTCAATAGACAAAGGTCTTTGATTTCGCAGCAGTCTGCATGATTCCTTATTCCGGCCATCCCATCAGTTCCCTGATCTTTCGTGTAAGTTTTTCTGCCGCTTTCCCGTGGGTCACAGCGGTGGGATGCCAATCTGCCACATAGCCATCCTCCACCAACTGCACATCAAATTTCATAGTGGCGATGTTCCGATCCCCGGTCTCAGCACTGTAATCCTCAACCACTCTCTCAACCACAGGGAACAATCTGTCGCCCATGATTCCCAGCACACAGAGAATCTTAGCCCGGGGATTCCGGCTGCGAACCAGCTTCAAAAAGTTCACATAGGCAGTCCGGTATACCTCCTGCCTGTCCGCATAATCCTGGGTGTAGCTGTCATCGTTCGTTCCCAGATTGATGACCACCAGGTCCGGCTGACGGCTGAAATCCCAGGGCGTATCAGCTGGCGAACGTCCTTTAAATTTACCGTAGGAAAAGCCCAGTTTCTCATAATATTGGGGTATGGTCTGCTCCGGCTTTTGCGGCTCATCCGGTCCCACAAAACCGGAAATAATGCCATAGCCGCTGATGGAGACCAGACTATAATCCACGTCAAGCGCCTGAGCAGTGCGGTAGGCATATGCCCTGGTCACGTCCTCTGTGCCTGTGACAAAATGATGCTCTGGCACCTCGTCGTCCACACCGTAGCCACAGGTGATAGAATCCCCCACAATCTCCACAAAATGCGTTTTTTCTGCAGCAGGATGGATTCCCTCCTCCGCGTCTACGGAAATACTCTCAATACCCAGCGTGGACATGGCCGTCTCAGACAGCTTGACAATCTCCACACTGCAGTCCATGGGCTGTCCGCTCTCAAATATGAGGAATTCTTTTCTGGGCTGATCCATCATAGCATCTACTACCCGACTGCCGTTCACATAGACAGCAACCCTGGCCCAGTTTTCTTCATTTCCTGGCCTGGCGGCTGTATCATCCGCCACCATCGTCACCACTGCTTTGGTGCCACGAAAAGTAAAGGCTGCGCCGGTTCCGGAAAAAGCCATCCACAGCGTATTGTCAACATAGCAAGTCCGCCCCAAATGCTTTATATTTTCTTTATTCGGAAAGTATTCTTTCATAAAATGCTATTCTCCTTCCTGCATTTTCTTCCATTCTAGTTTAGGCAATGTCGGAAGTCAAGAAAAGAAAAGTCACCGATATACAGATTCCAGAATATCTGCTATACTGATCATTATACAGCAATTTCATGTGCCATAGGGCGGCATTTTTTGTGACAGGCTGCCGGTGTAATGCACTGCATTAGTAGAATTATGCTATGGTACCATAAATTATGATAAGAAAGCTAAAACGCTTAGAATGATTGGAGGAAAAAATATGTCAAATCCATATTTGCCAAACTGGGAGTACATTCCCGATGGAGAGCCAAGAGTATTTGGTGACCGTGTCTATGTGTACGGTTCCCACGACAGATCCGGCTCGACCAAGTTCTGCGACTATGTCCTCAAGTGCTGGAGCGCACCTGTAAATAATTTGAATGACTGGGTATGTCACGGTGACATTTTCCACACCCGGGCGGATCGTGATCACGATACGGATACCCCTTGGACGAAAGAGGATAATGAGCTGTATGCCCCTGATGTCGTTGAGAAAGACGGGAAATATTACCTGTTCGCATACATCATCAACTCCATTGGCTGTGTGGCCGTCAGCGATCGTCCGGAAGGTCCTTTCTGCCTGCTCTCCCAATACCGCTATACCATGCCGGATGCTGTATGCTGCAATGGCTGGTTCATTGACCCGGGGGTACTGGTGGATGATGACGGCAAGGTCTATATCTATTGCGGCTTTGAGCGCTCGTTCATGGCCCAGGTAAACCCGGACAGTATGTATGAGATTTTGGATAACAGTTACATTGAGCACATCATTCCCTGCCAACTAGAACAGCCGGGCAAGAGTTCAAAGTCGGCTAATCCGCCCACTGTCGAAGGCAGCCCTGTGGCAGATGCATATGGTTTTGACGAAAAGGATGCGCTGTTTTTTGAAGCATGTTCTCCCCGCAAGATCGGCAGCACCTACTACCTGATCTATTCGCCCAAACGCGGAAGCCGTCTGGCCTATGCGACCTCGGACAGTCCAACCGGTCCCTTTACCTACCGGGGCTATATTGTAGACAACGGAGTGGATTATCCCGGCGGCAACAACCACGGCTCAGTGGCATGTATCAACGGTCAGTGGTACATATTCTATCACCGCATGACAAACGGAACCATCATGTCCCGTCGGGGCTGTGTAGAGAAAATCACAATTCTACCGGACGGCTCCATTCCGCCGGTGGAGATGACTTCGCTGGGCTTTGAAGAATCTCTCTCACCCTATAAAATCACACCGGCAGATTTGGCCTGCGTGCTGAAGGGCGGAGCCATAGTGACAGAAAAGAACGTGTTTGAGCGCGTGATCACCGGGATTACGGACGGCTGTGAAATCGGTTACAAATATTTTGACTTCGGCGATGACAACTCCAGCAAGACCATGGAATTCTCTGCCCGGGTAAACGGGCTTGGCTGTAATTGCAAGCTCCATATCCTACTGGATGATCTTACGGAGATCGGTGTATGCGAGATCGGTCCGGACAGCGGCGTGGTCAGTGCGGTGGTCCAAAACGTCACCGGACGTCATGCACTGTATTTCCGAATAACCACGGATTACACCGGCTGGGCCGGGGAATCCTTTAAAAACAGGATTCTGTTTGAGTTGAGGGATTTTGTTTTCCTGAAATAATGGAGATGCTCAGCGTATAGGAGCGGGGGATACTGGCTTCTGGATATCTGATGAATGCCTCTACTCCCCCCGCTCGTATATATCCGCAAACTTATCCAACGCCCCACGGATTTCAATGTGCTGTGGGCAGATCCGCTCGCACTTTCCGCACTTAATACAGTCCACAGCCTTGCCATGGTTCATGGAGTGCCTCTCATAGTACATATTTGTCTTCTTGCCGGTAGCAGCATACATGTTGTACAATCCGAAATAGGCGGGAATATTGATATTCTTGGGGCACTCCTCCATGCAGTACTTACAGTTCGTGCACGGGGTGATGCTGCTGTTTATAATACCCGTGACGCGCTGCAGCATCTCCTGTTCGTCCCCGCTTAACGGCTGAAAATCCCTCATATAAGAGGTGTTGTCCAAAAGCTGTTCCAAATTGCTCATGCCGCTTAATACCATCATACAGTTGTCCAGGGAAGCGGCATAACGGATGGCATAGGATGCTGGTGAACCATGAGCGCCGCTTTTCTTAAGCTCATCTCTGGCTTCCACAGGGAGATTTGCCAGACTTCCGCCCTTTACAGGCTCCATGGCAATGACCGGCTTCCCGTGACGGCAGGCAACCTCATAGCAGGCGCCGGACTGGATTGCCGCACTGTTCCAGTCCAAATAATTGATCTGGAGCTGCACAAAGTCCATCTCCGGGTATCTGGTCAGGATCTCATCCAGCAGTTCTGCGTCATCATGGTAGGAAAACCCGATTCTTTTTACCAATCCCTGCTCTTTCAGGCCGCGAATGAACTCAAAGCCGCCGTATTTGAGGGTACCTACATATCTCTCTTTTCCTACATTATGTAGCAGATAGTTATCAAAATAATCTACCCCGCAGCGGCTCAGCTGTTCCTCAAAATACCTGGGGTATTCCTCCGATGCCTTCACGCGCAGGATTGGCATTTTGTCTGCTAAAACATATCGCTCCCGGGGATATCTATCTACAAGGCAGCGCTTCACCGCACCTTCCGACTGCTCTTCGTGATAGGGGTATGCCGTGTCAAAATAGACGAAGCCTTGCTCCAGGAAGTGATCTACCATTTGACACATCTGATCATAGTCAATGCTTTTTGCATCCTCCGGGTCCGTCAGCGGAAGCCGCATCGTTCCAAAACCTAATTTTTTCATCTTTCCTCTCCCATTCTGCCTGTTTGGGCTTATTTAACAAATACCAATAATTTCGTTTATTAACAGTATATCATTTATACGTAATATTTCAATGAGTAAACTTATTACTAGCATGTATAAGCTTATTACTTGCATGTAAAAAGGCGGAGGCTTTTTTCCTCCACCTTTTCACACAAACATTGTTCCGTCTTACACCTTCCGTACAATCAACATTCTTCTAATTCGTCCATCAAAGTCTGCAGCAGTATAATATGATACTCTTCATCCCTAATAATCCTTGCCAATACAGCATTCACCGCACTGTCACAGATCATCCCAATATGCATTCTATATTGGCGAATTGCATCTTTCTCAGCCTCTATATCGGCAATCAGCATATCCCGGGGCTTTTCCGGAATAGTGATAAATTTTGGCGTCCACATTTGAGAACATCCATTTTGCGTTTGTACTGTATAATCAACGTTTCCGCCAAGCAGATGAATTAATTCGCCCAGTTTCTGCAAGTGCATCATTTCCGCCATAGCAATACCTAAAATCGTTTTTGCCATAGAGCATTTTTCACAGGATATGCGGTTTTCATTGTTAATATACTGAGTGATCGCAGACAACTCAGATACCGAACCGCAATAATCCGCACTGAGCAGATTTGCATAGCCCAGGTTCCTTTCTTTGACCTGAATCGGCGGATAGGGCCATTCGATCATAAGAGGTTTCACATTGGCAAAACTGCAGGAATTGGTGAGCAAACTCCTTTTTTCTTCCATCACAGTGTTCTCCGAAAATATTTTTTATAATATATTCAGGAACTCCCTCACTTGACTCATTCTCTCACGATCAAAACCGCCGCTGGCAAGTCATCCCCGGGAATCGTCAGTTCTCCTGATTTTACCGCACAGGCTCCCATCATCCCTACCGTATCAAAGAACAGCGTGTTTGCCACAACATTGTCAACCATCGGAGCCACATTCTCCGGCGCATGGGTGCGCATGATCTTGGCTGCGCAGTGATATAGTTTGTCATACACTTTGCCAATCTCCTCAATCTCCTGCAGCAAAATGCTTTCAATGGCTTCCCTCTGGCTTTGGTTGATAATAGGAACCGTGGGTTCCATCCTTCCCTCAGCCATCACGGGCACATCCTTTTTAAGCTGATCATAATGGGCTGAAAAGCGGTTATTTGGGGGCAGAGCACAGAATTCCGCATAAGTGGCACTGTACCCTTCCAGCACGGAACAATAACCTGCAAAAGAATAACATGCATATGGATCATTTTTATCATTTCCATCATATTCCGTACCGTAGTTCGTTCCGGCAGCACCCTTATAAATCTCATCCTTATGTTCTGAATTTAATAACTTACACCCCTTTCGCATAAGCTCAAACAGCAGCGCCCACAAAAGATGATTCTCCTCCAGAGTGCAGCCAGTGAATCCCAATTTTCTCAGTTCGGGCAGCTTCGTCCGTACACTTGCAAGAACCGCACTCAAATCCTCCGCCAGAAATCCCTCCACAGTCCGTATGAATTCCTCACGAAACTCTTTTGTGAATATGACCAGGTTGGTCTGGTACTTGCCTCCGTTCAGAGCTCGGATCAAGCTGTACTTCTCCAACAGGGCAAGTTCATCCTCCATATAGGGCGTCGCCACTCCCAACTCGACGGATAGCTCCCGCACTGTCATGGGCGTATAATATGCACAGTCCAGAATATTTCCGGGCAGTTTTCTGTTGAACAGGTTATGATACTCCTGATTATGCTGACCTGCATAGATGGTGTGAAATCTAAAATCAGCTGGTTTATAACTTCTTTTGCCAAATTCTCTTTCCATAATGATACCTTCCTTTAACATTTTTCTGGTTTTGAACAGGTAATACTTTACCATTTCCAGAGAAATATGGAGCCTGGAGGCCGTTTCTGCACAGGAAAGCCCATCGAAATAATAAGCTATGGTACATTCCCTGTACTCCCTGGAGAGCAGTGACAATTCCCGGTAAAGAGTATTCAGCTCCTCTGCGCTGTCAATCTCTTCCGTAAAATCCTCCTGGGAGGGTATATTTTCGTCCAGAATCTCATAGCGGACACAGCTCTTTTTTCGCAGAAATTTCTTGTATGTATTCGCTGCGATTGCCCAGATATATCCGAAAAACGCGTTGTCATCGCGGATTCTAGGCGCGCTCTGTAGAATTGCCAATATGATATCCCCTGCCAGATCTTCTGCATCCTCCCTGTTAGAGACTCGGGAAAGTGCATAGGCAAATATCGTTTTCATGTTTTCCTGCACCAGAGCAGCCACTTTTTGAGACTCCATGCTTTCTCCTCATCAACATGTTTTTGAAGGCCTTCATCTATATAGTACCCCATATTGTTGAACGGTTAAACATAGCATTTAAAATTCTCCGATATTCTTGTCAATCATCTTCCGGCTCCTTGTGCCGTCAAAAAGGGAGACACTCATTTCTGAATGTCCCCATGATATTTATGCCATCTTTCAAATCATGGCATTGATTCATTTTCTTTGACTGTTTCTCGATTGACCTGTGATGGGATGCTGTCAGAAACTCCCCGTTCCTTCAACCTGTCCAAACATCTTTGACTTTACATCCAGCCTCATGTTCTGACATCAAAAAAATTACCAGCCATTCTATCCACATCACGCACGATTGTCTTTATGCCACGTGAATCATAAACTGTGTGCTGAGTGATAATATTATTTTTATCCAAAACTTTCAAAAGTCTCCTCACACTCCCCTCAGCATCCTGATCAGGTGCAGCTTCTCTGATAATTTCATCAATATACTTCTTGACATCTAAACCATAAAAATTATTCCCTTGGTTAACAACAGTCAAATTTTCAATATTACTATTTTTTGAAATTATATTAACATCCCATCCGGATATTTGTATTATGCTGTTGTTAATATTTATTTTTACTGAATCATTTTTTCCGGTCTTTTTTCGGAACAGTTCGCTAATAAATTCAGCAATCAGGCAGTTAAGTATAGTTGAGCCTAAAGATATAAGAAGACTGCCCTTGGAAAAATTTTTTAGCTGCCAATCGTCTTTGTACTTTTTATTAAAATTACGGCTTGTTGTCTGTTTATATCCCTCAGCCGGTCTATAAACTACGTTTGCTGCAGGATTTATAACTTCGTCCGCCAGCCTTTGCTCAGGAAATAATATCTTTTCGACATTATTCTCTATCTCCTTTTGCCACGCTGGATGAGAGTTCTCAACGCTGTGGACTATGTATTGATCCTCCTTAAAATCAGATAAAACATGCGAATTGATACAATCAATCGTGTCATAGCTGGTTGCTATGATATCCTTCAGGCCATTAACGACTGCCTGAAAGTCAACTAGAAAAAAAGACAGATCAAATACCGTATCCATATTGGTCTGAAACTGAATATCAAAATCCACTTTCTTATCAGTAAAAAAATCGTACATTTCCGTTGTCATTCTTCTGATGCGTCCTATATATTCTGTTCTCCTTTGTCATCTGAATATATCAACTTCAACATAATATATTATTTCTCCAACAGTTTCTTATATGGCATGAGCATCCCCTCATTCATTTTATTTCCCATTTTAGCCTTTATTTTGGGGGAGGAAAGCAGTGCGCCAACCAAATACATCTTTATCAGCGTACCCTTCTTTTTCTGCGGGAAATCGTACTGGCCGTGCTTCTTATAAAATTGATGGTCTGCTTTCATCATTCCCTGCATCAGGTAGATTAAGTCGCGGAATATTTTCATACCGCCGACACCGTAAAAGTTCTGTGGCTGGACATAGTGATGCCGTATGGCATAAAAACAAGTTTTTGCAAGTCGGTCAATGGCAGTATCCGGGTCTGTCTCGTCAGTTGCCACACCCGCAAGGAAATTACCGCCCACTTCGGCGCGTCCCTCAATAATCATTTGCAGATTAAATTCTTTGCTGTAATCTCCGCTTATCAGATATC
>JAFLRO010000119.1 GCA_022511425.1 Acetatifactor sp. | reverse complement strand
TCTGTCAAAATATTTATCCTTGCCGATTCCCTGAGACATAACAGCTTCATAATAACCCACATGGTCTACAAGTGCATTGCTCTCTACTAAGGCACGCACCTCTTCAGTCAGGTTTTCCGGCTTAATATATGTAACGATATCGCCGCTCCCGGACTCGGATAATGCCCGCAGCATACCAGCCTGATAATTATCCCGCACACTGAAAATAGAAGATATCATTGCCACAATGATAGCAGTAAGCAGCAGAACACCTGCAAAGGCTCCCTTTTTTCTTTTCATATTAGCTTTTAAAAGAGTTAAGATTTCCATGCCGCCCACCTACCATTCCATAGAGGAAAGCCAGGCATTGACCTGTGTTTCCCGACTTTTTTCTTCCTCGGGCAGGTACGGTGCAAGTTCCAAATCACCCATGATCTTCCCATCCACAAGATAAAGGAGTCTGGTTGCCCGAAGAGCGGCTCTCATATCATGCGTCACCATTAAGATACTCTGTCCTGAGCGGTTTAACTCTGTCAGCAGATTTAAGACTTCCGTGGTATTTTTACGGTTCAGCGCACCTGTGGGTTCATCTGCAAACAGGAGTGCGGGAGTGTTGATCACCGCTCTGGCTATGGCACACCTTTGCTGTTCACCTCCTGAGACCTGAGAAGGCAGGTGGGTCTCTACCTTACTAATTCCCATCTGTTCAAGCAGCTCCCCGGCACGGGTCTTCACTTCCGCAGCTGTTTTGCTCTTATCTAAATATCCCGGCACCAGGACATTTTCAAGCAGACTTAAATTACTTACCAGATGCATCTGCTGAAAGATAAAGCCGAAGTCCGTATGACGCAGCTTCGCCAATTCCTTCTCCTTCATGGCCACGATATCCCTGCCATTATAAATGACCTGTCCTGCCGTGGCTCTGTCCATACCGCTCAGCGTATAGAGCAGGGTAGATTTTCCGGAACCGGAAGCTCCCATGATCACTGTGAAATCCCCTTTATAGAGTTCCAGACCAACGTGTGACAGAATGTGTAGCTGTCCGCCGTTGTGTGCAAAGCTCTTACAGAGTCCCCTTGCCGATAGAATTGTATTTTTCATAAGCTCCTCCTTTTTTGTCTGCTGTTATTCTATCGGAAAAGTTATTATGAAGTCCTTAAGACTTAATTTATTCCCGTGAGCAATGAGTCAAGTCAATGTCAATTCATTAAAGGTGCTTAGCAAGGGTCGGCAGGGTAATGATTGCCTCCAGGCCACCTTCATGGTTGTGTAACAAGATTTTCCCCTGCATTTGTTCCGTCAGATATTTTACGATGTAAAGCCCCAGACCGGAACCCTGCTCACCGTTGCAGTTCTTTCCCCTGTAAAATTTTTCAAAAATAAAGGGCATGTCCTCATCAGGGATTCCTCCGCCGTAGTCCTGAATATGTATGGAAGCGCCATCTACATCCTGTATACAGAAAATATCGATATCTGTCTTGGCATATTTTCTGGCGTTGTTCACCAGATTTTCAACAATCTGCAAAAGACGGTTTTCATCCGCCGATACCCTCAGGGTAAATGCAGGCACGGTAAAATGAATATCGTTTTGCTCCGCACTAATCTCCTCCACCGCTTCCTTTAAAAATCCACAGAGTTCCAATTCTCTTGGGGTGATTTTCAGCTTTTCCAGATCCGCAAGGGAATGCAGGAACAGATCGTTGGTCAGCCTGGAAACCTCGTCACATTTTTTCATGATTACGCTTAAGTATCTTTCCCTCTTCTGCGGCGTACTATCCATATTGGCTTCCAGTCCTTCCGCATAAGCGCGAATAGAGGATATCGGCGTTTTGATATCATGGGACAGGGTTGCGATCACCGTCTTATTATTTTCGATTGCTTCTTTTTCACAGGAACGCGCCTTGGTGATCTCCCGCCGCATACTGTCAAATGCCCATGTAAATGCACCGAAATAATTGGAACGCTCATAGCGCAGTGCAATGTCAAAATCACCCTGGGCAATTTTCTCCGCGAATCCTTTTAATTTGTCAAAGGGGCGAAGAATGGCAAAATAAACATAAGTGAATACGCACAGCAAAAAAAGCAGGCAGATTCCACACAAGATGAGCAATCTGCCATATTCTCCCGATACCCCATTCAATCCGCGAATGGTCTGCGTAAGCTCCACGGTCTTTTCCGTAAGTCCGGCGCCCTCTCCGGCCTTCGCAAGCTGTTCTATTTCGTTGACCGCCACAAGCAGTTCTGCTTTACTCCCATCCATAGCCTGCTGCCTCTCCATTAACAGGAAAAAACCTGTGACCAAAAGAAGCATTATCGCAAACCCTGCAGTTACAGAAATAAGTCTTTGTTTCATTTTTTCGCCCCTATTCCCGCTTTAGCGGGTATCACATTTAATAGTTCCATCTTCCAAACTTCCTGTCATGCCGCAAACGACGGCACAAACATTTACATGGAATTAAAGTTCCAGCATATAACCAACCTTATACACCGTCTTAATATATCTGGGCGAAGCCGGATCATCCTCCAGCTTTTCTCTGAGCCAACGGATATGCACTGTCAGTGTAGAAGCCTCCACCATGGAAAAAGCACCCCAAACTTGCGCTAAAAGCTTTTCCTTTGTAAGTGCTGTATTGGGATTTTCACAAAGATACGAAAGCAGGTCAAACTCCCTCAGAGAGAGGGAAACTGCCTTGCCGCCTTTCATTACGGTTCGTGCCGTGATGTTGACCGTCACATCCCCAAATACAGTGATCTTTTCATCTTCCGTAAAACCGTATGTACGGCGGATGAGTGCATTCACTCTGGCTAACAATTCTTTCATGGAATAGGGCTTGGGCAGGTAATCATCCCCGCCTATATCAAATCCTGTAATACGGTCCGTTTCACTGGTCCTTGCGCTGGCAAAAATAATGGGAACCGAGGAGACCTTGCGCAGCTCCCTGCACAGTTCAAATCCTGTCTCATCCGGCAGATTGATATCCAGTAAGATCAGGTGCCAGATACTTTTTGACAGCTGCGTGAAAGCCTCCTCACCACTTTTGGCAATTGCAGCTTCATACCCATGATCTTCCAACATTTCCGCCATGATCAGGGATAGGTCTTCATCGTCGTCTACGATCAAAATCTTTTTATCTTTAAGCATTTTTCCTATCCTTTTGCATTTATGCTTTATTTAACATACCATATTTCCAGATATAACACAATCTGCCGGTTTTATGTTTATCATAAAATAACATTGAAATATATTTATTATGTAGTACAATAATATATAGTTTATTGTTTAAAAGGAGGAAGAAATGAAACAAAAATCTATAAACTACAGGTACATAGGCGCCTGGCTTGCCGAAAAAAACTTAAAGCTTGAAAAAAGCTTTGCGGAAAATCTTTATTTTCTTGCCTATGAACACAAAAAAACATCACCTGAATCTAAGCATAATTTATAAGATGCTGGGATGCTCAAAACAGAATGTTTCATATTGGGAAACACATTCCTATAGCACACAGTCAAAAAAATCAATTTACAAGGTAATACATAATTCCATCAAATTATTCAATTTATCCGTCCGGGAATCCGAAGCTCTGGCAAATTCAGCGGGACTTACTCTGCACCCTCAAGAAGGGAATCTATATGAATTCCTAAATACACAGTATAAAGGCAAATTAAAGAAATTGTACGAAAACGCATTAGTCAGCGAACGAATGATGAGATATTACAAAACGATTGTTCCCACAAAACAAGTCCTGCTTGCGATAGCAGTGTCACTAAACTGTAATTTGCAGGAAATTAAAAAGCTGTTGTGCACATATGGCTATTGTCTTTCTGATAGCGTTGCAGCGGATATTGTTGTAACATGGTTTGTCAATAATAGACTCAATATAAGCGGCAATGAACTGCTTAAGGAAATAAATATTGTTCTGGACGATATGGGCCTCCCATTATTAATGACAAGACAGAATGATTAACAGTCGAGAAGGGGAGATTTTCTCTCCCCTTCTCACACCACCAGTACATGTCGTTTGGCATACGGTGGTTCAACATAACTTCAAAGCATGACGCTCAGTGTAATAGTCAAGGCAACTTGCAGGACCCACTTTTATTAAAATCCATTTAACTTTTTTGCTTTTATGATTTCCGGGTAGTCAACATAAGCATAATCCAAATCAACGTTACCCGAAATCCCATTTACTTTTCCTTTGTTTGTATACTGCCACATGCCAATATGTCCATCATAATTACACTTGTTGTTGTATTCCGCGACCCAAAGAGTGTATTTACTTGCAATTTCCGTTTCAATACAGGTCTGCAGGGGAGAGCGGCTCATGTATAGCCCAGCGAAATATCCAGCTTCTTCTACTGTATTACAAAAGGCATTTACCAAGCTGCCGCAAAACGGCTTGCCTTTTGAGAGTTGCTGTTCTTCCTCAAGATCAAAGAAAACCGGATATTCAAACTGTTTTCCCTTTAATACATCCAGACATACTTCAGCTTCTGCTTTTGCATTCTCCTCACTTTGAGCATAGCTGAACCAATATACACCCACATTCAGGCCGCATGCTTTTGCATTTGTGTAATTTTTTTCAAACAAAGGATCTTTTTGTTTAAGCGCTTTCCCATAGCCGGCGCGAATGATGACAAAATTAACGCCGTCTGCCTTGACTTTGGAAAAGTCGATTTCACCCTGATATTTTGATACATCGATTCCAAAAACTTTATCCATTATGATTTCCCTCCATTTTGTTTAGAACTCTTTCCTGTTTTCTCATGCTGATTTCCCGCCGGTACGAATTTCATTACGTTTTGTTTTTAAAACAGATACTCGGAACGTTCGCATAGGTATAAGTATCTGTTGCCCAGACAGGTTTATTGTCCTTTGTATATGCGACAAGGTTTCCGTCGTTCTGCATAATAAGTACAGATATGCCGTCACGCTTTGTATTCCAGCATCCGCTCGTGCCATTCAAAGAAACAATACCGTTCCCTCCCAATTCAATATACCCTTTTCCCCGGGTTCCATATGTTCGGGAAGCCCAAAGAGGCTTATTCGAATTATACAGCACGAAATTGTTATCTGACTGCATGACCGCAACAAAACGTCTGTTTTCACTCAGCAGATATTCATTCTGACTCAGTTTCTGCCCAACACAAAGTCTGTCCCCCTTACATATGCAGCCTTTGATATATTTGTCGGTAGCATTTATGTAAATAATCTTATCCATTGTATTGACTAACGCCCTGATAAGTTCAAATACCTTATTTATATCGCCGTTGATATAAGAAAGTTCGGTGCTTATTCTAAGGCAAGACGCCAGCACTCTTTGGCATACTGACAAATCAGCCTTCAGAGAATTGATCTGCTGGGCAACAAGGGAAATTTCTCCATTCAGGGCAGTGATCTTATTAGCCAGATTTCCGGAGGATTCGTTGTACTTCTTCTGCTCAATCCTGATTTTTTCAAGGTCACTGTTACACTTGCAGATTCTCCTTTCGTTATCTGTGATTTTTCTTCTGGACTGCTCGGCAAGAATGGAGTAGCTGTCGTTTTCATGTATCGTTTTTGCACCTGTCCCGATATTCGCAAATGGTATCCAACAAGTTGCCCACCATACCTTTTCCCAGTATTTCCGCTCACTTTCACGTTTGACAATCACCTGCTGGAGCCTTACGATCAGCGATTTCTCCCGGTTGATCTCTTCTTCAAGTGATGCTATCTCAGTTAATATCTTCATACGCTGAGCATCGAGCTGGGATAGCTGTTTTTTACCGGATTCGATCTGTGAAAACAACTCCGCTCTCCGGTCAAGAAGCATCACTTGCTTATCATTATTTTCATTGAGCATTTTTTCACAGGTATCTATGTGGTCATTTGCTTCTGCCAGCACTTTTGTTGTAATAGGCTCAAGAAGCTCTATACACCGTTTCTGGTTATAATAAGCGTTATTGCCGCTTGTTATGATTGACTGATATGCAGAATAAAGGTTATTAAATATTTCTGTAATTTTTTTCATGTTTTCATCACCCCTTCCCTAACCATATTAAAGGCTTCAGATTTCAACTTGTTTTTCAGCTGGCCTGCAAGTTTTGACGCGAGCTGCCACTGCACCTTTTGGTCTGGTAAATATGAAAGCACTCTTCTAAGGCAGCCGATGGCGATTACAAGTGACTGGATCGCACTTTCCAGCGAGTTCGCGTCCATAACCGCATTTTCCATCTTTGCCATATACTCCGCAAGTTTTGCAATATTTTCACCGCCTTTCATAAAAATATTTACAGATGTTTCTGCATGATCTTATTATGCAATTTATTTTGGTAAAAAAGCGGAAATTAATTTTGATTTTTTGCAGATATGAATCAGCATACCAAGCAGGGCAAAGGTCTGTCTGCATGGCCTGCGGCGGCTTTCCTCCATATCCTGTATCAAAACAGCACGACGCTCTCTTTGCTTTCATGGGAAGAAGAGAGAGCCGTGATGTGTGAAGTCATGGAAAAATATAAGGAAGAAAAGAGAAAGTCAGAAGATGATACAGGAAATGGTCCATCAGAACTTTATACCGCAAATGGAACAGCATAGATGAGCCGGTGTCGTTTTTTGCATGATACTGTTATTGTTGGAACAGGGCTTCACTCCTGCCCCGCAAACACGGTGGTCTTAAGCGGCGCCAGATCCTCCAGCGCATCCATCCCATAGTACATTTTATTGAAATACTTCACGATCAGCTCCATGTCCTCCTGTATCACCGCATGTCCCACCAGATGAAAATGCACCGCCAAATGATCCGAAAGACCGTTGGCGCGGTAGA
>JAFLRO010000118.1 GCA_022511425.1 Acetatifactor sp. | reverse complement strand
AATTGATTTGACTCAGTGGAACCAAGAGGGGTTGCATCTCGGTTTACAACTGAGGCTTAAGAATTTCAGGCTTAAAAATTTCACGTGAAGAAGTCTGCTTTACTGTTCTCATGTTTCCTCGTCCATTGTTCACAATTAAATTGTCCTCGTCCCAAAAATGATGCCAAGACACCTCTAAAGTAATTCTTTATTGCAATTATATAATATATTGTAGTATAATAACATATTATAAATATTAAATTTTGTAATTGTACATTAAAAATATTTGTGTTGTCGGTAAATAACTTGGGGGATTTATAAATGGAAATAACGTACTGGGCAATTGGCTGGTTAACAACTATGGACGGTCCAGGCAATCGGGTTATTGTATATATGCAGGGATGCCCAGTGCGGTGCCCATGGTGTCACTCACCTCATTCGAGGCATGATATTTCACCTTTATTATTTCAGAAACAATTGTGCCGTTTATGCGGAAAATGTGAAATTGCCTGTCCAAATCACGTACATAAGATCACTTCTAAGGAGCATCTTATTGACCGTAAAAAATGCACACACTGTGGAAGGTGCATTTCTGCCTGTCCATATTCTAATGTTACCGGTTCCAACAACGTTCTGTTTTTGCCTACCATCAGGCAGGATGTTGAAGAATTGTTTGTAATGCTCAGGCCTCAGCTAGACATCGTTAGAAAGAGTGGAGGGATTACATTAAGTGGCGGCGAAGCCTTGCTGCAGGATAAAGCAGCTGTTGAACTTTTGAAATTGTGTAGGGAACATCAGATACATACCTGTGTGGAAACGTCCATGATGCTTCCGGATTACGCCTATTGTGAGGCGGTACAGTATGTAGATTGTTGGCTTCTTGGATTTCGTGAAGTGTACCTGCCGCAATCTTTGAATACGGAAACAGTTCGGTTGAACTGTAAAAGGCGTGTGGATATTTTCAGGCAGGCATCAAATTCCCGCTTGATTGCAAGGCTCCCGATCATTAAAGGATATACGGATAGGGAGGAACTACTGCATACTTTACGGGATGTATTACTTGAGAACAGGATTTTGGAACTGGAGATCCTTCCATGTAATCCGCATATGGGTCACTATTATGAACTTATCGGAAAGGAGGCAGAGCTTGATACAAACCATAGTATTCCAGATGACACGGAGATTCAAAATATCATGGAATACTTTCTCCATGCGGGAATACGTGCAACAAAAGTTAATTAAAATTACAAAAGTGCAATGGCACAAAAGGAGGGCTTATGAGTTATTATTGGGTACCAAAAAGCGAGCGTGTAGAAAGATTGCTTGATGCTTTATATGAAAGAGGTATGAGCGATCGCAGCAGTGAATGGTTTGACAACAGTGAATTTGAAGATATTGGACAAAAATATCCAGACAAGTCCGCAGCAATCCGAAAAGCGTATGCTATTGAAGAAATGCTCACCAAAATGACAGATAAAAAATGCTCCAAACATACCCATACCTACGAAATCGGGGAAGATGAATTGATTGTAGGCGTGATTCCGATGGGTTCAAACGGTCTGGGTAAGGTGTTTCCGAATTATCTGACGGAAAGTGAACGGAGAGTGGCTTCTTTCACCAACAAAACCGAGCTGGCCTTGCTGGGGCACAACACGGTTGACTATAACCGCCTGTTTGCCAAAGGACTCAGTGCGATCATTGAGGAGGCCAAGCAGAAAGCAGAGAAACTGGAAAATGCAAATAAAAAAATTTATGGGAAGATAGATTTCTACAAATCCGTTGCCATAAGCTGTCAGGCAGTTATCGATTATTCCAACCGTTATGCGGATCTGGCTGAGGCGGATGCAAAGAAATATCCGGGTGATTCAAAGCGCCGTGCAGAGCTTTTGGAGATCGCCAGGATCTGCAGAAAAGTTCCGGCAGCTCCCCCTGACACTTTCCATGAAGCAGTGCAGGCGATTTGCACTTTCCACACTGCATTACATGCAAGCATGAATTATATTTCCTTTGGTAGACTGGATCAGGTGTTGAATGCGTATCTGGATCGGCACAGGGTCAATGACGAGGCATATATCCAGGAATGTACGGAATTACTGGAATGTCTTCTCATCAAAGCTGCCGGAAGATTAAATATCACCACGAAGTATCTGATGTCGCAGGATCACATGGATAACAATGCAGCCCTTGGCACCCACCCGTACTACTTGGATCAGCGTGCCGGTGTCAACAACTTCCTGCAGAATGTGATTGTCGGCGGTCTGACGCCCGATGGCAAAGATGCTACAAACCGTATGACTTATATCCTTCTGAATGCTTTTGCCAATGTCAATCTCTCCACTCCGGGCATTTATGCCAGGGTACATAAAGATTCGCCGAGGGAATATATCGAGTGCATTGCTAAATGTCTGGACCAGACAGGAAACATACCTGCTCTTTTGAACGATGATGTACTGATCCCGGCTCTCACTAACAGCCTGCTCGATTACAAGACCAATGTGGATGATAAAAAAAGAAAAGAATACCATAAGCTGGCAAACGATTACTGCGTGGACGGCTGCTGGGAACCGATCCTCAACGGAATATCGGACTGGACGTTTGGCATGCTCAACTGTATGCCCATCCTGCAGTGCACCATTAACCGTGGAGCTTCGTTGGACACCAATCCCGGGATGCTCAGAGGCGGTAAATTGAGCTTTATCTCCGATGAAGTGGCGAACTATGAAGAATTTCAGGAAACATTCAAAAAATATATGCAGTTCTTCATTGACCAGTCAACTTTCTCTCTTTATGAGTGCTATATGATGGACGAATATATTAATCCCTCACCGCTTTACTCGGCAGTCCTGGGAGGCTGTATGCGTAAGGGATGTGATAAGGCATGGGGCGGTCCCGAATATAATATTGGTGGAACGATCATGATCGGTATGCCGGATGTGATCAATACCACCTGTGCGATCAAGAAATGGGTATTCGATGAGCACAAATATACGATGGACGAAGTGCGTGAAGCCATGAAAGCCGATTTTACCGCCGGTGAGTCCGAGGTGGAATTACAGGAAAGATATCAGAAAATGAGAGAGGACTTTGATGTCAATTCACCCAAATTTGGTGATGTCGCATCCAATGAAGTCGCAAACTTCATCGTCAACACCTTCTGCGATGCGGTAGAACATTCCAAAAAACTGGCTGATAAGGTTTTCCTTTATCCGGTAAGGCCGGACAAAGAAACAAAGCTGTTGACGCCAGAACAGGTACAAATCCTGCATCTTAGAAAGGTTGCCGGATATTACGGAGTTTCCTTTAAGGAACGTTTCGGACGCAACTTCAATATGCATTTTACAGCAGGTTGTGGCACCTTCGAGCAGTTCCCTCAGCAGGGATTGGGAATTGTTGCATCTGCAAACAGACACTCCAATGATCCCATGACGGCGAACTTTTCTCCGGTCTCCGGTACAATCAGCAAGGGAGTGGGTAATGTCTTTGAGTCCTATAAAAATTTGCCTATGGACAGGCTTTCGGCCGGTGCAATCGTGGATCTGTGTATTGACGAGTCGCAGAAAAATGAGGCGTACATTGTGGGACTATTGGATAAATTCAGGGAAACCAACGGAAATATGCTCACATTGGCATTCGGTAACAAAGATGTTTATCAGAAGATATATCAACTCTGTTATGATGCCGCTAACACGCAGGATAATGAGGCTCTCTATCAGGAGTTAGATCAGTACAAGCACATCAATGTCCGCGTAGGCGGCTGGCAGGCTCCGTTTATTTCCATGAGTCTTGGCCAACAGAAAGATTATATCCTTAGAATTACACAGAATTAAAGGGGGTACGTGCAGATGATTAAGATTTTTAAAAGAACCTACCTGGCCCTAATGGTTTGTATTTTGTCAGGTATGCTCTGTGGCTGCGGTGCCAAAGATCCGCTTCCTTCATGGAACGATGCTTCTGTTAATAAACAGGCAATCATAGATTTTGTGGAGTCTGTCACAGACAAAAAGAGCGACAATTTCGTTCCTGTGGAAGAGCGCATTGCTACTTTCGACATGGACGGCACCATTGTTGTGGAGAAAAAGGTCTGGCTGGAGTTAGCAGTGGCAGTGTATCGTATTGACAATGAACTGAGCGATGACAAGGAATTGGTGGCGGAGAAAGATCAACTGTTGGAATACATAACAATGGATCCGGAACCCGCTGAAACGGGAAAGTTGATCATAGATGTTACCGGCAAAGCTTTTAAGGGAATGTCACAGGAGGATTTTGTGGCATACATGAATCGGTTTATGCAGGAAGAAAAGCCTGATTTTCCGGGATTAGCCTACAAAGACTGCTTCTATAAACCCATGTTGGAATTGATCCAATACCTGCAGGACAATGATTTTACCGTATATATCGTCTCAGGATCAGAGCGCGGTGTCATATGGGGCGCTGCATCGGAAGCCGTAGGATTGCCCAGATCTCAGATGATTGGAGGCGATATCACTCTGATAGCTGAAAACGAAGGGAGTACATCCGTTGGTTCCGGGCATTCCATATTTGAACCGGAAGATGCTTTAATCAGGGATTTAGACTTTACGCAGCGCAGTGTGAACATGGATAAAGTATTTAATATTTTTCACCAGATCGGCATCCGGCCAATCCTGGCTTGCGGTAATACTGACGGGGATTTCTCCATGCTTAACTATGCGAAATATAATCCCGACCATGCAGGGCTTGCCCTTCTAATCAATCATGATGATGATGTGCGGGAATACCAGTACAATATCGGAGAACGTGCTGAGTGGGATGCCTTGGCAGAACAATACGGATGGAATGTGATATCCATGAAGGATGAATTTGACATCATATTTCTGAAAGATGCAGAAAAAGTTACAGAATGATAGTGTTATAACACATACTGCAGCCAACTTTTTGCGAGTTGGCTGCAGTAACAAATCGGTTATTGCGCGCGGTCACATTCTACGGCTCGCCTACATACCATTTTTTCTGTTCGTCATATTTCCAAATTCGGTCATAACCTGTAAACACAAGACAATACAGTCCGTTCACTTTTTCATCTAGAACTATAACCGGCGCATATCCACCATTTTCACCACTGTCTGCAAAATCCATTGTGGCATGAAAAACTTCCCTCAACCCATCATCCTCCTGTAGGAAAATAGAAGTAGAGTTGCCGTGCGCTCCATTATAGCCCGCTCCATATAATGAAACCAAATAATCCTCTTTTCCATCAGCGTTTAGGTCATATGTAAAGTATTCCGCTACAAAAAATGAATCACTAAGTTGGGCTGTAGTATTACCGTCTTCCAATACATCTGCTAAAGACTGGCATAACAATTCGTTTTCTTCAACAGGCTTAGGGGCAGCATTACAAATATTCGTCTCAAGAATTACATATTTCTCATTACCCAGAGTAAAATACTGCGTAGAATCGCTGGCACTACCACAAGCTGATAAAAACAATCCTAAACTGTCTTTCCATTGCTGCTCTGATAAGTCCTCATATACCCTGTCAAGCGTTCCATTCATATCAACTAATTTGTATTTTCTGTAATATGTTCCCTCCTGAGTCATTGTTGGATGATATTCCAGCCAATCTGAGGGCAGTTCTTCCAAATCATATATGTATAAATGTTCAAATCCTTCCAAAAATTGTTTTTTCCATTCGGAATCAAACTGATATATTTGATACACTTCTTGTTCGTACATCCCATAGTAACCATAAAAATATATTAATTTATCGTTACCTATGAAATAAAATTCCCCTACATCGATAATATCCCATATGACAGCTATAATTTCATTGTCTTGTACAGCAAAAGCGCCTATTATCCTTTTTAAAGTCTTATTTTCGACACAATTCTTTTCTTGAAGTACTAATTCCATTTTTCCGTCAGCATTCAAATCAAAATAGATCCATTCAGTCTCAACTAATTGCTGATCAAATATTCCTTTAAGTGCATCCTTGATATTACTATCGCTCAAACAATCAAAATCTCCATTTATCAAGTTTTCTAACTTAGCCTCATTCTTGTTGTGCCGAGTACACAATACAGCAATAAGTAAAACAATAATGACAAATAACATTGCCAAGACAATTATTTTTCTTTTCATGTATTATTTTATTCTAGCCTTTCTTCTCTATAAATAATGATTGCAGTGCTCCATTCGCTGTATAATTATATTCATCGTAAAGCTCCACCGAAACTAACTGATTACTCTCATTATAAACGTATTTCTCACTTTCTACAACTGTTCCGCTCTCGTTTGTCTTTATGACCGCAGTACGGTTACCCATCAAATCGTATTCAAAGGTATAGACATAAGTGCTGTATTTGTCCTCTGTCTCTGTTGCTGACAAAAACTTTCCTGCATCGTCATAGGTATAGCCGCCAGAGACTCAATGGCAGTCTCTGCCACTATAAAGTCCCTCTCATCATAAGTATAGCTGTACTGGCTCACCACCCAGCCGCAGTCGTCGCATATGTTCTGAAGTTTCACAAAATAAACCCCCAGCTATTTCCATCATCAAAATAGTTGGGGGTCTTATTTAGAAATAATTCAACTTTATAATATGTTCTCCGCCTTTTAAGCTTTTCCGTTAGAACCAAGAACATTTACGATCTTGTGAGCAACCATATCCTTAACGGCCTGACGGGCGGGCTTTAAGTACTGGCGGGGATCGAAGTGATCCGGATGCTCTGCAAAGTACTTGCGGATATTGCCTGTCATTGCAAGACGGATATCGGAGTCAATATTAATCTTACATACGGCAAGCTCGGCAGCCTTACGAAGCTGTTCCTCCGGAATACCAA
>JAFLRO010000117.1 GCA_022511425.1 Acetatifactor sp. | reverse complement strand
AGATCATCGAGAGACAGCTGAAGAAATATAAGACAAAGATTGTGGACAAGCAGCAAGCTGCCGGCTCATTCAGCCAGATGTATGTGGAGAATGATTACATGGACGAGGAGGAGATTAAGATCGTCCGCACTAAGAAATTTGATATCAAGCCCATGTACGCAGAGGATGCCTGCATCCAGATGGAACTGCTGGGTCATAATTTCTTCGTGTTCATCAACGCAGAGACCGATCAGGTGAATGTGGTGTACAAGAGAAAGGGAGATACCTATGGCTTGATTGAACCGGAGGTATAGTCGCCTGTGAAAGGCAGAACTTGTCGCAAACAAATGAAATAAGATTAAGCAGCAGTCCCGGTAATCAGCCGGGGCTGTTTCATTTAAGTCAATAGAAGATTCGCGCAGTATCATGACATTGCACACAGCGTGTTTTCTATTGTTATACAGTAATAGTCCAGGCTCTTTTTGGCATATATTCTCACTGACAAACTGTTTGGAGCCGGAGATGAACAGAGAGCAGAGAGCCAGGTATAGGAACTGGCTGAAAAAGGGAATCCTGGTGGAATGCGGGCTTGTGGCATTGATAGCGGCGCTGGTGACGTGTAAGCCGGGCGGAAAGGCTGAGGAAAGCTTCAGCACTAACACCCTTTCCGCAGAGACCGATTACATAAAGTGGGTGGACTTCACGGTGTCCTATGATGCCCTTTGCAACGCCTATGAGTGGGATATAAAGACCCATGGAACGGAGTATGAGATAGACTGGATTGACTTGCTGGCATATACAGCTGCCAGAACGGGAGGAACCTTTGATAAATCGGCGCTAAAGACTATGGAGAGAGGGGCTCAGGCAGTCTCCACAGGGGAGGAGACACTGGAATCGTTGACAAAAGACCTGAAATATTTCTCCTATTATAAAGAAGCTTACAGCGCAGCGCTGGGTGGACTTGTGGGTGAGTACCAGCAGGAATGCAAAGATGAGGCTGGTAATGTGACCTACGAGGACAAGTATGGGCTAAAAGGATATTTCCCGTTGGCAAAAGGATTTGAATACAGCCACTATGATGATTTCGGTGTGGGGAGAAGTTATGGCTACAGGAGAAGGCATCTCGGTCATGACATGATGGGGCAGACGGGTACCCCTATTATCTGTACCGAGTCCGGCATAGTGGAAGCACTGGGATGGAATCAGTACGGCGGCTGGCGTATCGGCATCCGCAGCTTCGACGGAAAGCGCTACTATTACTATGCTCATTTGCGGCAGAATTACCCCTATGCGGAAGGGCTTGCGGAGGGCAGCGTGGTCACTGCTGGGGATGTGATCGGATACATGGGGCATACCGGATACAGCACAAAGGAAAATGTCAACAATATAGAAGTGACACATCTACACTGGGGTCTTGAGTTGATTTTCGACGAATCCCAGAAGGAGAGCGACAATGAAATCTGGATTGACCTGTATGCGTTGACCCGCTTTCTGGCAAAGCACACTCAGGCTGCTGAAAAGGTAGGTGACACCAGGGAGTGGGTGCGCAGCAACAGAATCATTGATCCGGCTGTAGAGGAATACCTATCAAATACGGTTTCGGGCTCCGACTCATTTACAGGCCTGGATCAGAATCCGGCTGAGGAGGCTGAACAGGATTCTCTTGACGAAAACGGAGACTCTTTTCCAGCCGCTCCTTAAAAGTGCCCTCGGTGCCCTCCTCCGTGGGAAGGTAATACCTCTTGTCCTTTAAACTCTCCGGCAAGCAGGTCATACGCGCTATTCTTTCCTCTGTGTCGTGAGCGTAAACATAACCGTCGCCGTAGTGCAACTCTTCCATGAGTTGAGTGGGGGCATTGCGGATCACCATAGGCACAGGCTCCGCCAACTGGCTCAGGGCATCCACCTTGGCCGTCTCGTAGGCACGGTACACCGCGTTGGAGCGGGGCGCCAGGGACAGGTAGATCACGGTCTGGGCCAGGTTTATGTTACACTCCGGCATGCCGTTGAAATGGCATGCTTGATAAGCTGCCACCGCCAGAGGCAGGGCTTGATTGTCCGCAAGCCCCACATCCTCGCTGGCAAAGCGAATCAGCCTGCGGGCGATAAAAAGGGGATCTTCACCGGCTTCCAACATACGGGCCAGCCAATAGACAGCAGCATCAGGATCGGAATTTCTCATGGATTTATGCAGGGCGGAGATCAGGTTGTAATGTTCTTCGCCTTTTTTATCATAGAGAAGCGTCTTTTTTCCGAGACACTGTTCCAGTGCTTCCTTTGTCACAGTAATAGAACCATCCGGTGAGATTTCACCGTTCAGCACAGCCATCTCCAGCGTGTTCAAGGCCGTGCGGGCATCACCGTTTGCAAAAGCAGCAATGGTCTCCAGCAGGGCTTTCTCCATGTTTATGACCATACTGCCGAAGCCACGCGTATCGGATAGCGTCCGGGAAAGCAGCTCTGTCAGGTTTTCTGCAGTCAACTCCTTCAGCACGAACACCTTACACCGTGACAAAAGAGCTGCATTGATTTCAAAGGAAGGGTTCTCCGTAGTGGCGCCAATCAAAGTGATGCTGCCCCGCTCTACATAGGGCAGAAAGGCATCCTGCTGAGCTTTATTGAAACGATGTATCTCATCCACAAAGCAGAGTGTGCGGATACCATAGGCTCGGTTATCCTCTGCCTGTTTCATGATATCCTTAATTTCCTTTATGCCGCTGGTGACGGCGCTGAAATTTAAAAAGGAGGATCTGGTGCGGTTTGCAATGATTTTTGCCAGGGTAGTCTTGCCCACGCCGGGTGGGCCCCAGAAGATCATGGAGCATATCTGGTCACGCTCCAGCATCTGCCGCAGGATCTTGCCTTTTCCCAGCAGGTGCTCCTGACCGATATAGTCCTCCAGACCAGCAGGACGCATCCGATCCGCCAGAGGTGCCATGGCCGGGGAGAGGGAGTGTTCATTTTGACTGTCAAACAGGGATAACTGATCCATAATATTCGCTTTCTAATTGCTAAGATGGTATTTGTATAAGTAACTATTACATGATAGCATATTTTGAGTAGTACGAAAATAATTTTGTGTTTACCGAAATGAACTGTTACGAATTGTGTTGTTAAGGATGCAGTAAAATCTTGACAAAAGAGATGGGAGAGGTAAAATAGTTCTTGTAAGTATACTTCTACGAGGAGGCAACAAAATGGATAACCAGCAAAATGTCAACAGTAACACAAATCAGCCCAATGTTCCGAGCCTTCATGCGCTCACTTGTCCTAAGTGCCAAGGTGGGGACTTGCAGATATTGGGAGCCAAGGGGGCCAAGGGGGCTTCCGTCGGTATGTTTATGGCGCTTGGCGCAATCGGCAATATGATCGCCGATGCATCGAACAAAAATGACTTTTCGCTACGTCCCCTTCAGTACAAATGCAAAGCCTGCAAGAACAAATTTGAGTCTCTGCCCCTTGTGGCTAAGCCGGAAGAACTGCTGGCGCAGCCCTGCACAATCAATTTTCACAGACTGTCCAGATTTGTGGGCATGGCTGTGTCGCAGCATGTATGGCTGAACGGAGTTAAGGTTGGCGTAGTGGACAACGGCAAGGATCTTACATTCCAGACCATCACGAAGCACAATACGGTTTTTGTGACCGACCAGTACGGTGTTGCCTTTAAGGGTGAACCCTACAAATTTGAAGCTCAGGAAGGCGGAGTAGTAGATATTAAGTTCAAGGGTAAATTTTTATAAAATTATTTCTACATACATCACCGGCTGCAGTTTGTCTTTAGGGCAGACCGCAGCCGGTGTTTTTTTGCTCATATAATTTTAAGGAAAAGCCGTTGCAAATAAGCTGTGACTATGATAAACTAGGAACAGTGGGATATGACAAAAAAATAACAATCAACCCTAACAAAAAATATTGGAGGAAAATCAAATGGCAAGAAAAGTAGTTTTAGCCGGAGCCTGCCGTACCGCGATTGGTACCATGGGCGGCACATTGAGCACCACTCCCGCTGCGGAGCTGGGAGCAATTGTTATCAAAGAGGCGCTGAAAAGAGCAGGCGTTGCGCCCGAGGCTGTTGACCAGGTCTATATGGGATGCGTTATCCAGGCAGGCCAGGGTCAGAATGTGGCTCGTCAGGCGTCCATCAAGGCTGGACTTCCCATCGAAGTTCCCGCTGTTACAATGAACGTTGTCTGCGGATCCGGTCTGAACTGCGTGAACCAGGCCGCACAGATGATCATGGCAGGCGATGCTGACATCGTTGTGGCAGGCGGTATGGAGAATATGTCCATGGCTCCCTATGCAATCCCTCAGGCTCGTTACGGCTATCGCATGAACAACGGAACTCTGGTGGATACCATGATCAAGGATGCCCTTTGGGATGCCTTCAATGATTATCATATGATCAAGACCGCAGACAATATCTGTGAGGAGTGGGGATTGACCCGTGAAGAGTTGGACGAGTTTGCTCTGAAGAGCCAGCTGAAGGCTGAGGCTGCTCAGAAGTCCGGCGCTTTTAAGGCGGAGATCGTTCCTGTGGAAGTTAAGAAAAAGAAAGAGACCATTGTTTTCGATACCGATGAAGGTCCCAGACCTGGTTCTACCATCGAGGGTCTTCAAAAGCTGCGTCCCATCAACCCTGACGGCTTCGTTACCGCCGGCAACGCTTCCGGTATCAACGACGGCGCTGCTGCTATCGTAGTCATGAGCGAGGAGAAGGCGAAGGAACTGGGTGTGAAGCCTATGGCAACCTTTGTTGCAGGCGCTCTTGCAGGTGTTCGCCCTGAGGTGATGGGAATCGGTCCTGTGGCTGCAACCAAGAAGGTCATGGCGAAGACCGGCATGAAGATCGAGGACTTCGACATCATCGAGGCAAATGAGGCATTTGCCGCTCAGTCCGTAGCTGTAGGCAAAGAGCTGGGCATTGACGTTGACAAGCAGCTGAATCCCAACGGCGGCGCTATCGCACTGGGTCATCCCGTGGGCGCTTCCGGATGCCGTATTCTGGTAACTCTGCTCCATGAGATGCAGGCCAAGGGGGCAAAGACCGGTCTGGCTACCCTGTGTATCGGCGGCGGCATGGGCTGCTCTACCATCGTGAAGATTGAGGACTAAGCAATAGTAAATATAGAGAGAATACCAAACCATCTTGATGGCATTGGTATTCTCTTTGTTGCGAAAAAGGAGTTGGCTGCCCTATGGCAGTCGGAAAGAGGCAAATATGGAATTTATTTTGTACGAACAGAAAGGTGATTACGCAATCATCACCATCAACCGGGAGAAGGCGCTGAACGCTTTAAACTCCCAGGTACTTGAGGAGCTGAGTGCAACTCTCAACGACGTGAACCTGAACGAGGTACGCTGCCTGATCCTCACCGGCGCAGGCCAGAAATCTTTTGTTGCAGGTGCGGACATCGGAGAGATGAGCACCCTGACAAAGGCGGAGGGTGAGGCTTTCGGAAAGAAGGGAAATGACGTATTCCGCAAGCTGGAGACTTTCCCCATTCCCGTGATTGCTGCAGTGAACGGCTTTGCACTGGGCGGTGGCTGTGAGATTTCCATGAGCTGTGACATCCGTATCTGCTCTGACAACGCAGTGTTCGGACAGCCCGAGGTAGGTCTTGGTATCACTCCTGGCTTCGGCGGCACCCAGAGACTTGCCCGTCTGGTGGGTGCGGGCATGGCAAAACAGATGATCTACACCGCACGCAACATCAAGGCTGACGAGGCTTATCGGATCGGCCTGGTAAATGCAGTTTATCCTCAGGAGGAGCTGCTTCCGGCTGCGGAGAAGATGGCAGCTGGCATCGCAAAGAATGCTCCCATCGCTGTACGCAACTGTAAGAAGGCCATCAATGAGGGCCTGGATGTAGATATGGATGAGGCTATCGTGATTGAGGAGAAGCTCTTCGGTGACTGCTTTGAGACTGAGGATCAGAAGTACGGTATGGCTTTCTTCCTTGACAAAAACAAGGAAAAGGTGAAGGAGCCCTTTAAGAATTGCTGACAATGTGCAAAGATTATAACACAATGATCGGTCACGTTGTAGATAAGATTCATATGCAGACAAGAATCATAATGAGGTTTGCCCGGAATAAAAAACCGGAGATATTCCGCTGAACATTTCCGGTATATGATCAATGGTAAAAGAAATAGTAACCAATCATGAAAATGTTATTGTTTTCATGGTTGAGAAGCATTCATAAAAAGGAGGTACTTTCAATGAAAGTAGGTATTATCGGTGCAGGCACTATGGGTGCCGGAATTGCTCAGGCTTTTGCTATGACAGATGGTTATGAGGTATGCCTGTGCGACATCAAGCAGGAGTTCGCAGACGGCGGCAAGGCAAGGATTCTTAAGAATCTGAACTTCCTGGTAGGCAAGGAGAAGATTACCCAGGAGAAGGCTGACGCTATCGCAGCAAAGGTCGTGACAGGATTAAAGGATATCTGCACGGATTGCGATCTTGTAATCGAGGTTGCCCCTGAGAACATGCAGATCAAGAAGACCACTTTCCAGGAACTGCAGTCTATCGTAAAGCCCGACTGCATCTTTGCAACCAATACATCTTCACTGTCCATCACCGAGATCGGTGCCGGACTTGACAGACCTATGATCGGCATGCACTTCTTCAATCCCGCTGACAGAATGAAGCTGGTAGAAGTAATCGCAGGTGCAAATACCCCTGCTGACCTGGTAGAGAAGATCAAGACTATCGCAACCGAGATTGGCAAGACCCCTGTAGAGGTCAAGGAAGCTCCCGGATTTGTGGTAAACAGAATCTTGATTCCTATGATCAACGAAGCAATCGGCATCTATGCAGAGGGCATTGCAAGCGTACAGGACATCGACACCGCTATGCAGCTGGGAGCATCCCATCCCATGGGGCCTCTGGCTCTGGGCGACCTGGTTGGTCTGGATATCG
>JAFLRO010000116.1 GCA_022511425.1 Acetatifactor sp. | reverse complement strand
TGTTTTAACTTTTTTGTTTTAACTTTTTTGTTTTAACTTTTTTGTTTTAACTTTTAAATGTTAGCTTTATTTAGGAAAAACGCCGCCACATTATTATAGCATCCTCAACAGGTTTTTCGTAAAATCCCGGTCGGATTCCCTCTGATTTAAAACCGAATTTTTCATAGATATGGATGGCTGCCAGATTACTGACCCTGACCTCCAGCGTGTAAACCTCAATGCCAGAAGTCCGGCCATGCTCCATCAGTCTTTGCAGCAAAGCCTGGGCAATCCCAAGATTCCGGTAGCCCGGCGCCACTACCACATTGTCGATGTTGGCCTCATGACAGATATCCGTATACCCACAGCATCCGGCTATCTGCCCATCGGCCAAAGCCACAAAATACGTGCAGTAAGGCCTGTCCAGCAGGTCTCTAAAGGCATCCGCGGACCAGGGCATACTAAAGGACGCCGCCTCAATCCTGGCGAGCTCCGGGATATCCCCCTCCCGCAGCTCCCTCACCACAATTTCCATAATTGATTACTTCTCCATATAATCTATATCGACTTAATTTCCCTAAATGCTAATAAGTCTCTGACTCGCCCCTATCCGGAAATATCCCAACGGGATATTTCTGGACGAAACATAGTAGTTGTTAGGCGCTGTACTTTAGCGCCTTAGAACTACTTTTCGTCCTGGTCGGCTTGACTCTTTCGCAGATACTCCGGCTTATGCTCCCCGGCATCCACCATCCGGCCGGCAGCAAAATAGATTTCACCCAATGCTGCGATACAGGCCGCCCGCTGTCTGTTGCATCCCGCAGGCGCCAGACTGTACGGCACTTTTGCATGTTCCCGTATCAACTCCAGATATACAGGTACGCCATCTCCAAGAAACACAACTTCCCGATTTAACCCGTTCAGCTTTTCCAGAAACTCCACGATATCTACCGGTTCCTGAGGAATTACAGTCAGAAGTTGAAAGCTTTCCCCCTGGGGCACGAACTCATAGGCTGCCGTGTAGACCTGATTGCGTCTGGCATCCATCAGCGGACACACAAGCCGGGAACTTCCCCACAGATTCCATGCCAGGCCCTCCAGAGTGGGCACCTCCACCAAAGGCTTTTTCATAGCCAGTCCCAGACCTTTTGCCGTAGCGGATCCTATGCGCAAGCCCGTAAATGAGCCTGGACCGGAAGCTATGGCAATGGCATCCACCGTATCCAGATCCAGCTCTATCATCTTCCGCAGCTCCTCCAGCATAGGAAGTAAGGTCTGCGAATGTGTCTTTTTATAATTGGTAGTGTACTCTGCCAAAAGTATCTGGTCTTCCACCACCGCCACCCCGGCCACCAGTCCGGAGCTATCCAAACCCAGTATCTTCATTACAATTACAACTCCTCCAGGGTAATGCGCCGATAATCAAAGCCCTGCTTAAGATCCTTCTCGATCAGGATGCGAATGCGATGCTCAGGCAGAATCTCCTCTATCAGCTCTGCCCATTCCACAATACAGACACCTTGACCGTAGACACAGTCCTCCCAGCCGATTTCCTCCATTTCCTCCACATCACCGATGCGGTACACGTCAAAATGATAAAAGGGCAGACGCCCTGAATCATACACTTGGAGGATAGTAAAGGTCGGGCTGCTCACCGGCTCAGAAATTCCCAGTCCTGCGGCAAAGCCCTGGGTAAACAGGGTCTTCCCCACGCCGAGGTCGCCGGTGAGGGTATAAACCTGGCCGGACCGACATTTTTCACCTAGTTGTCTCCCCAGCAGGTAGGTCTCTTCCGGGCTATTGCTGTGTAATATTCGAAGACCGGATATCTCTTCTATATTGATATTAAACTGATCTATCGTCTCTCTTTTTATGGCTGTTTCCTTCATGATCGTTTCATTTCCATTTCATAGCTGCCTCATAATTTTCCTTGTCGTCTCATGGCCGTCTCACAGTTGTCTCCCACCCGTTTCACAGTAGTCACGTAAACGTTTATAGTCGTCTAAGATATGCCCGATTACATTACGATATCCCCTGCATTCATATGTCGATCTCTCTTTCTTTAACTCAACTGCGGATTTTTACCTTATCTGGAGTCATATGGGTAGCTATCATTTCTATAACGACTGTTTTTTTATCTTCCATCTGACGTTTAGGAAAGATTGTGGCATTAACGCGAGAAGTATAGACAATGATACTCCTGCCGGTGGACACTGCCCTGTACATCTCCTCCCACGGAAACAGCACACTGTCCTCTCCTTGAGAAATCGTAATACCTGCATCATCCAGCACATAGTGCAAAGGCTCCCGAAAGCTGGGATTACTGAGCACCTGCTTTCTGCTTCTGATAAACAATGTCCAGGGCAGATACAGCAGCATAATCGCTCCCAGAACAATAAATGCCGGGCGCTGAGTACCGATGGCCAACAAAATCAGCAGCGCTCCGAAAGTGCTTCCGATTATCCCGGCAGCGCTGTTATATGTGTGCCGCAGCATATAGTCATACAGATCCCCCGCCTCGATTTTTACATCAAGCTCGATCATATCCTCGCTTCTCCTCATTTTTACCAAACTATGATTTACAGCTTGGCTCATTCAAAAAAACATAGTGAACTGCCTCGCTTCACATAAGCTCCGCGAGGCAGTACACGAAAGAGTAGGTGCTAATATAAGTTGTTTTCTAATAGTATTTTACCCCGAAATCATATAAAATGCAAGCAAAAAATACTGCTCGTACCACCTATATGACATCTCATTTTATGCCTGTCGTCCAGCCTTTAAAATAGGACTTAATGGCTTGTAAATCAACAATGTGACGAGAGACACACTTGTCCCCTTGATCAGATTCATGGGTGCCACACAGACTACTACAAAACTTACAATGCTGCCCTCAGTCATCAGGGGATTCACCTTACTTCCCATACTCAAAATAGTATCTAAAGGCATATGGTACATCTCTGCAAAAGCGGGGAGAAGGTATATGGCATTAAAAGCCGTGCCGAACACGGTCATGATCAGGGTTCCCACAATGCACGCTATGATGGCAGTTATCTTATTCTTGCGGAAAGCATAAATCACGGAAGCCGGCAGCACCAGGCTGCATCCCACCACGAAATTAGCCAGATCTCCCACAAAAGCTGTGGAAGTTCCCTTGATGCACAGCTTAAGCAATATCTTGATGAACTCCATCATCACCCCTGCAGCGGGACCGTAGGCAAAAGATCCAATCAAAATGGGAAGCTCACTAAAATCCAGCTCATAAAAACTGGGAGCAAATGGCAGTGGAAACTCAAAGAGCATCAGAATTGTGGAGATTGCGGAGAACATACCGATCATTGCCACTTTCCTGGTATGAAAGATTGGTTCCTTCACTCCCCGCACCTTCTGCCCTGCTTTTTCCAAAAGCAGGGCA
The DNA here is from genome assembly GCA_022511425.1 of Acetatifactor sp. GTDB lineage: Bacteria > Bacillota > Clostridia > Lachnospirales > Lachnospiraceae > Acetatifactor. Next base: position 3,648 of record JAFLRO010000116.1, on the reverse strand, counting down.
ATTACAAACAACAGGACGATAATTGCGAAGAAACTTGCCACATATAGTGCATTCTCCACCACATTGTTAAACAGTTCTTTCATTTTTTCCTCCATTCCGCCGCTTTCTGCGGCCATTGCGGCTCAGACCTTTCTGCTGAGCCGATATGATGATTTGTCGGAAAATTCTTCTCTCTGCATGCTGAGTGCTCTGTACTAACGTGCGCTGTCGGGCACACTGCAAAAAACAACCCCGAGACCTGATGATCTCGGGGTGATTTTTGCGCGCTAAAATAACATGCGTTTTCTTCTTTCATCCAGACTTTACTGTTGGTCCCGGAGTTTCACCGAGTCAGCCGTGACGTCTGCTTACCTGCTGCCTGACGCCCGGGTCGCGGACTATACCGCCAGTAGGGAATTTCACCCGACCCCGAAGAATTTTCTGTTTTTTATTCCCGCGAGCAACGCTCCAAGTATAGGCTCAAACGCAAGCTAGCTTGCGTTGCACATATTTGGCGAATGTCGCAAGGATTGTCACATTGATATCCTACTACGCTGTACAGAATATGTCAAGAAGTAATACTTATCACTTCTGGCTGAACTGTTAAATCACATTTCCCGTGTACAGCTGATAATACTTACCCTTCTGCTCAAGCAGCTGGTCATGGGTGCCGCGCTCTATGATGCGGCCCTGCTCCAGTACCATGATACAGTCACTGTTCTTGACAGTAGAAAGCCTGTGGGCGATGACAAAGTTGGTACGCCCCTTCATCAGCGCATCCATTCCCTGCTGCACCAGCTTCTCTGTTCTGGTGTCGATGGAGCTGGTTGCCTCATCCAGAATCAACACGGGCGGGTCTGCGATGGCTGCCCTGGCAATGGCAAGGAGCTGCCTCTGGCCCTGGCTCAGGTTAGCGCCGTCGCCGTGCAGCATAGTGTTATAGCCCTCGGGCAGACGCCTGATAAAGCCGTCAGCATTTGCCAGCTTTGCTGCCCTGATTACCTCTTCATCCGTGGCGTCCAACTTTCCATAACGGATGTTTTCCATGACAGTTCCTGTGAACAAATGGGTATCCTGGAGCACGATGCCAAGAGAGCGGCGCAAATCCGCCTTCTTAATCTTGTTTATATTAATGGCATCATAGCGGATCTTGCCATCCTGGATATCATAAAAGCGGTTGATCAGGTTGGTAATCGTGGTCTTTCCCGCACCGGTGGCACCTACAAAAGCAATTTTCTGACCGGGCTTTGCATACAGCTCAATGTCGTGGAGAATCATCTTCTCGTCTGTATAGCCGAAATCCACATGGTCGAACACTACATCTCCCTGAAGCTCTGTATAAGTGGTAGTATCAGTTGCCTTGTGGTAATGCTTCCATGCCCAGAGACCGGTCCTCTCCTGACTCTCCGTCAGGGTGCCGTCAGACTGCTTCACCGCGTGCACCAGCTCCACATATCCCTCATCAATCTCCGGGGTTTCGTCCATAAGGCGGAAAATCCGGTCGCCGCCCGCCAGAGCCATGATAATACTATTCACCTGCATGGTAATCTGGTTGACAGGCATACTGAAAGATTTGTTCAGGTTCAGGAAGCTGACCAGGGAGCCCAGGGTCAGACCGGATACGCCGGTGATGGCAAGGATGCCTCCGCTGACAGCACAGACCACATAGTTCAGGTTTCCCAGCTGGGCATTCACAGGTCCCATGATATTGGCAAACTTATTGGCGGCATAAGCACTCTCGTAGAGCTGGTCATTCAATTCGTTGAACTGGGCCAGGCTCTCCTCCTCGTGGCAGAACACCTTCACCACCTTCTGACCGGTCATGGTCTCCTCCACACAACCGTTCAAAGCTCCCAGAGACCTCTGCTGTGCCAGGAAGAAACGGCTGCTCAGACCGCCTATTTTCTTGGCAGATACCATCATCAGCGCTACCATGAACAGGGTGATCAGTGTCAGGGGTATATCCAACACAAACATGGATACCAGTACACTTACCACCGTCACCACGCTGTTGATCAGCTGAGGGATACTCTGGCTGACCAACTGCCGCATGGTGTCAATGTCATTGGTGTACATGGACATGATATCGCCGTGGGCATGGGTATCAAAATACTTGATGGGAAGCTTCTCCATCTTCTCAAACATATCATTCCGTAAATTACGCATGGTACCCTGGGTCACATAGATCATCAGCCTGGACTGTATAAAGGAAGCAAGCACACCAATTCCATAAAAGAAAGCCACTCTGGTAATAGCAGCCGCCAGCGGTGAAAAGTCAGGATTCTGATCGCCCAGAAGCGGCAGAATATAGTCGTCGATCAGAGTACGCATGAATAATGTTCCCTGAAGGCTGGCAAACACAGATGCAAAGATGCATATTACCACCAGCACCCAATGCAATGCATAATCCTTTAAGGTATACTTCAGGATTCTTGCGAGTATCTTTCCGGGATTCTCAATCTTTGGCCTGGGTCTTCCCATTCTCGCGCCGGGTCCAAATCCCTTGTTTTCCTGTGGCCGGTTAGCCGTCTGAACTCTCTCTTCAGCCAAATCACTCGCCCCCTTTCTCGTCAAAGTCTCCGCTTCCACCAGTCTGGGATTCGTATACATCCCTGTAAATCTCGTTTGTTGCAAGCAGTTCCTCATGAGTGCCGAAGCCGTCGATTTCTCCCTCATGCATGACAATAATCCGGTCAGCATGCTCCACACTGGAAATCCTCTGAGCAATGATCAGTTTTGTGGTATTTGGTATCTCCTCCGCAAAGGCCTTCCTTATCTTAGCATCCGTTGCAGTGTCCACTGCGCTGGTGGAATCGTCCAGAATTAGTATTTTAGGCTTTTTTAACAGCGCCCTGGCGATACAAAGCCTTTGCTTCTGACCACCGGACACGTTAGTACCGCCCTGTTCGATATAGGTGTTGTAACCGTCAGGCATTTTCTCAATAAACTCGCTGGCACAGGCAAGTTCACATGCCTTCCTGCACTCCTCCTCAGTAGCTTCTTTGTCGCCCCAGCGCAGGTTCTCCAAAATGGTTCCGGAAAACAACACATTGTTCTGAAGCACTACTGCCACCTGATTTCTCAAGGCTTCCATGTCATACTGGCGCACATCCAGGCCACCCACCTGCAGGCGTCCCTCCGTCACATCGTACAATCTTGAGATCAGGTTCACCAGACTGGACTTGGCGCTTCCCGTACCGCCGATGATGCCGATGGTCTCACCGGATCTGATGTCCAAATTGATGTTTTTCAGCACGGCGGCATCTGCGTCCTTCTTATAACTAAAAGAGACATTTTCAAAACGAATACTACCGTCTGACACTTCATAGACGGGCTCCTCGGGATTGGTCAGATCCGGCTTTTCCCGCAACACCTCACAGATACGCCTTGCGCTAGCTGCGGACATGGTCATCATCACAAAGATCATGGACAGCATCATCAAATTCATCAATATGTTCATACAGTAGGCCAGCAGACTGCTCAACTGACCGGTCGTCAGGGTTTCCTGCACGATCATATGAGCTCCCATCCAGCTGATCAAAATGATACAGGTGTAGACTGTCAGGTTCATCACTGGGTTATTCCAGGCAACAATACCCTCAGCCTTACAGAAAATCTTGTATATGTTCCCGCTGGCCTTCTTGAACTTCTCGTTCTCATGTTCCTCCC
>JAFLRO010000115.1 GCA_022511425.1 Acetatifactor sp. | reverse complement strand
GATAAAGTATTGTTGGCTCTGGTAGGTAAGATTGTGGAGATGTCGATGTATTAAAGGTAATGAAGAAAAGGTGAGGTTCTTGGGAATCTCACCTAAATTATGAAGAAACGCACTCTGTCATGTTAAAGATATGCAAAGGTGAAAGACGAACGGAGGATTTACTGATGAAGAAAATTTTTACAAAAAGTTTATGTACGTACATGATAATCGGTCTGTTGGCTGCTGTAGTGGCTATTTTTGTACTACAGACCGTTACAACGCGTATTAGTAACACGGCTGCCAGCCGTGAGAAATTGTCCATGGTAAAAGAGAAGCTGGAGAGTAACCAGGAAGAGATTGACAGATTGACAGAGAATCTTGGTGAAAACAGCCTTGCCAAATCTAAGGCATTTGCGAACATCATTGCTGCGGATACCAGCATTATTTCCGATAAGGATAAGATGAATGCTTTGATGGACGACTTAAAGGTAAGTGAGCTTCACGTTATAGACGAGAATGGTATTATCACACACAGTACCGTAGACGCTTATGTGGGGTTTGATATGGGAAGCGGTGAGCAGTCGGCAGCTTTTCTGGTTATTATAGACGATCCAACCATAGAGATTGTTCAGGAACCCCAGGAAAATGCAGCAGAGAAAAGGCTGGTGCAGTATGTGGGTGTGGCGAGAAAGGATGTCAAAGGATTTGTACAGGTTGGTATTCAGCCGGAAGCGTTGGAAGAAGCTTTGGCCGGAACTGCCATTGACGTTGTATTTGATGATATTGATTACGGTACAAAGGGATACGTCTGGGCTGTGGATTTACAATCGGGACAGATTACAGCGTTTCCACAAAAAAATCTCATTGGCTCTGCAGCCGGTAATGCAGGTTTACCGACGAAGGCAGGCAGCGGACAGAAGAAGATTAACGGGGTGACGGGACATTATTACGCCGAGGAATATGACGGTATGTTGATCGGTACATTCCTGCCTTCCTCAGAGTATTATGGGGACTGTATTACAGCAATTATTATTGTTTCTATCAGCATGATGATCATTTTTGCAGTTCTTCTGGTTTTGATCAACCGTATGGTGGATGACAAAATTGTTAAAGGAATGTATCGTATTGCAGATTCCATGAAGCAGATTGCCGCAGGAAATTACTCTGTCCGTGTGGACGAGAGAGGAAATCCGGAATTTTCATTGTTCAGTGACGGTATCAATTCCATGTTGGATGGTATGCGTTCTAACTTAAGTAAAAATGATGAACTTCTGGAGAGGCAAAAACAGGACGTTGAGGCAAATCAGGCGTTGATAGAAAATGTGAAGCAGGTTTGTGCCCGTTTGAATGATATATCCAACGAAACATTGAACAATGCCCAACTGATTCATAACGGTACTGAGGAGCAGGAGAATGTAGTCAGTGATCTGAGGGATATTATGGATCAACTTGCACAGGGGTTAAACAGCAGTGCGGATGCATCGATGGTTGGCTCAACATTGATTGATGAGACGGTTGATTCCATGAAGCAGGGCAAAAAAGAGATGGAGCAGTTGGAACTGTCTATTCGCAAGATTAGTGATACATCGGCTGAGATTGAGAAGATTATCGGGGAAATCAACTCCATTGCCGATCAGACCAATATGCTTTCCCTTAACGCATCCATTGAGGCGGCGAGAGCCGGAGAGATGGGTAAGGGATTTGCTGTTGTGGCAACACAGGTGGGCGAACTGGCGGCGAGAAGTTCGCAGGCTGCAAAGGAAACAAGTACTCTGATCATGAGTACCGTGGAAGCCGTTGAAGAGGGCAAACAGATCAGTGAGCAGACAATGAAGGTGTTTGACAGCATGGCTGAGCAGATTGAAAAGGCAAGCACGGGTGTCAAGGATATTGAGGACATGGTGCGCCAGAACGTTTCGGTTGTCACGCAGGCGATGAATGGTCTGGAGCATATTTCCGAAGTGGTAGAGCGCAACGTGGAAATCTCTCAGAACAGTGAGCAGGTTTCTATGACGATGACCGAGGAGGCAGGCAGCTTGTTAAGAATGGTTGAGCCGTAAATATTAATAGTATTTTCCACCTATTCAAGTAATATTAAGCAAATATAAGTAACATGAAAAAAGAGTACAGTCAGTGATGGGGTGTACTCTTTTTTTTCGGTCAACAGCTAAAAACATGTTTATAATTTCGCTCACAATATGCTATGATACAGAAATGCATATTTTCTTATCAAAGAAGAGTTGGCCTGCAAAGGTTCCTTTTCCGTGATGCATAAGGGGAAACCGGATGCCAACGACTGTAAGGCTGCTGCGGATTTTGCGAAGAAAATTGTGCCGTAGTGTCGTAAAAAGGGAAAAATATATACTATTCCCTCAATAAAGAGCAGCTTGATGTTTTTGAAAAAACGATACACGAAATTCTGTCTAAGAAATCGAATTGTATCTTTAAAATAGACAGCTGTTGTAACTAGCATGATACCGATGTTATGAATTATGGTATTTGGAACATTCTGACATCGGTTTACATAAAGTAAAAATATAGAAATTTGATTCCGTGACTACAATTGGTCTGTTGCTGACTTTGGTGAAAATAGCAAATAATACCAGAGGGTAAGGGTAAGATCGTTTTCAAATTATATGATGCCTTCTCTGAAAAAATATGATAGTATTTGTAAGTAGCGAGGTTACGATTAAGGGAGGTGATCAAGGTGACTCCGGACCACAGAAAAAAGATAGGCCGTAATATTTTGATTTCTTTTGCTATGATAGTAGTTATTTTGGCCTCATTGCTGATCTTCATGCGCACAAACACCAAGCGTATTATAAGTCAGAACGAGAGCTATATCGCCGATGCCACAATTCTTTCCGTTGACCATGTCAACAATCGTTTTGAATCTAAACTCAGCAACATCCGGATGATTGCGGCTTTGTATAGTGAATCCATGGACAGCCCGACGGTTGATACGGATATCATAATGGAGCTCTGCCCACCGGATTATTTCGACTACATCAGATTTATTCCGTCTGACGGTCAATTCATCACCCCTACAGGAGAAACCGCCGATCTTACGGATCGTGAGTCTTATATCAACGGGATGCAGGGGATTACCGGTGTCTGTAGTGCCGATGTCAATTGGATTACGGATTTCACGATGCTTTCGTTTTATACGCCGATGTACTACAACGGCGAAATTATCGGTGTTCTCTGTGGATTATATGATTCCGGAGGGATGACCAGCATCATTTCCAATGAATTTTTCGGCGCCACGGCCAGTGTCTATCTCTGTGCAGGAGACGGTACGGTAATTATCGCCACAGGAGATGATTCACCGCCGGATAATATACTGGATGCCGCAAGAGATTCTGATAACTTTTTCGGTAAAACGCACGATTCGTTTTTTGAGGCTTTTGCCAATCACCAATCGCATTCTTTCAGTTATGAAAATAATTCCGAAACTGAAAATGCCTATATTGCGCCTCTTAAATACAATGACTGGATTCTGGTACAGAGCTTTCCGGCTCAGATTACCACAAGTATGTTACACAGGGCAAATAATGCAGGTATCGTGCTGTGCGGCAGCATTATCTTGGCGTTTCTCGCTTACATAGTATTCCTTTTGATCGTAAAGAGACGAAACGAGATCAGCCTGACCAATGAAAACGAGAAGATCAACAATATTGTAGAGAGCGTGACTGCTGTTTTCAGCCGTTTTGCAGTCGTAGATCTAAAGAATGATTATTATTATTATGTTGCAAAGACGGATGGAATGCCGCCGGAGGGGAAATATACCGATCTCATTCGATATGTAAGCCAATTCTACATTCCTGAGCAGGATCATGTTACGATGTCTGAGGTGGTCATGCCGGAACATATCCAGAAAACCCTGACAGAAGATTTGGCTTATCTGCAATATGAATACCACATCAACAGAGGAGTGGATAAATGGGAAAACCTCTCCATCATATGCTTAAAAAGAGAAAACGGCAAGCCGATATCGATTCTCTACGCGGTTCAGGATATTACGGAACGCAAGAATAAGGAGATTGAAAGCAGGATTGCTCTTCAGGAAGCTTTCGATGCGGCGAAAGCAGCCAACAATGCAAAGAGTGAGTTCCTTTCCAGAATGTCTCATGATATCCGCACACCCATGAATGCGGTTATGGGTATGACGACGGTTGCTTCTATGCATATGGATGACAGGGAGCGGCTTACAGATTGTCTTAACAAGATTACGGCTTCAAGCCGTCATTTGCTGGCGCTCATCAATGACGTCCTTGATATGTCCAAAATTGAAAGCGGTAAGGTTACACTCTCCGAAGAACCATTTAATCTCTCGGAAATGATAGAGGGTATTTTTACGATTATGCTGCCGCAGATTAAGGCAAAAAATCAACAGATTAATATCAGAACGTCCAATATTGTTCACGAGGATTTGATTGGCGATACGCTCAGACTGAGACAGATTTTTGTCAATATTATGGGCAATGCCGTGAAGTTTACTCCCGATGGAGGATGCCTGTCTCTGGATATCAACGAAATTGATTCACGAATGCCGGGAAAAGCCGGTTATGAGTTTGTGTTTGCTGACACCGGAATCGGCATGGAGCAGTCCTTTATCGATGAAATTTTTGAACCCTTTTCCCGTTCAAAAAATCCGAATTCTCAAAAAATTGAGGGCACCGGGTTAGGTATGGCCATTGTGAAGAATATCGTAAATATGATGGACGGAGATGTTAAAGTTGAGAGTAAGGTCGGAGAAGGATCGAAATTTACGGTGCGCGTATTCCTCACAATTCAGGAGCTGAAAGAGATAGACAGCGATGCTCTAAGCTCACTTAAAATCCTTGTTGTCGATGACGACAAAGTTTCTGCGGAAAGTACTCGGGAAATTTTAAGTAATATGGGCATAGATGCGACGTGCGTATTCAGCGGTGAAGATGCGATAGCAGAGATTGTTCGTCATCATGAGAACGGAGAGGACTTCTCCGCGGTGATTATGGATTGGCAGATGCCGAATATGGATGGTGTACAGGCGACCGCTGAAATGCGTCGTATGGTGGGCGATGCAATTCCGGTTATTATCCTTTCCGCCTATGACTGGACGGATATTGAACAAAACGCCAGAGATATGGGGGTAAATGCGTTTGTCGCCAAACCGCTTTTCCGCTCGCGCCTCATTTACGTCCTCAGATCTTTGGTTGACCAAACAGGGCAGTCAACCGGTGCGGAAGTTGATCTTCTCGATGAAAACAAATTCATCGGCAAGCGAATTCTTCTGGTAGATGATATTGAGTTGAACCGGGAGATTGCAACTGAACTGTTATCTATGAACGGTATACAGGTTGAGTGCGCATTTGACGGTCAAATGGCAGTAGATATCCTTAAGGAAAAGCCCGAGAATTATTATGATCTGGTCTTTATGGATATTCAGATGCCGAATCTAAACGGCTATGAAGCGGCAAAAGCTATCCGTGCCTCTGATAGGGAAGATTTGAAGACAATACCGATTGTTGCTATGAGTGCCGATGCGTTTTCCGATGATGTCTATAAATCGAAGGAATCCGGTATGAACGATCACATATCGAAACCAATCGACATTCCAAAACTTATGGAAACATTGGAAACGTGGTTGGTCTAAACTACGGAAAAGCAGTCGATTATATTCAGATAAGTCTATGCGAAAAAAAGGTGGACAAGATGGAAAAAGATACGAAGTATATGTCGGATATACATCTCGGTGAGTATTTAGAACCGTATTTGGGGAAGCAGACGGGTGCCGATGCCCTCGTTATTTCTGCCGGAAGAAAGAGAGAGTCGTTAAACGGGCTGTGGCATTATGCGGTAGACCAGTATGATACATGCCTGCGGCAGCGATGGTTTGAAGAGAAATATTTGGATGAGAATGGATTTACCCTTCCGGTAGATTTCTCTTTTGATGAATGGCCGCAGATCAAGCTGCCCTGCAGCTGGAATACAGTGAACGAACGCTATTTATTATATGAAGGAAGCATGGTTTTCACCAGAAAATTCCGGTGCCGGAGGGAAGAGAAAGAGCGGGTCATTCTGCGAATCGGCGCGGCTAACTATCAGTGTACGGTTTTTCTCAATGGGACATACATAGGAATGCACCGTGGAGGTTCTACACCCTTTTGCTTCGACATCACCGATTCCCTGAAAGAAGACGAAGACAACCGTATTCTTCTGGTGGCAGACAGCACCAGAAGGGAAGAGCAGGTGCCGGAGAAAAATACGGACTGGTTTAACTACGGCGGCGTATATCGGGACATTGAATTATTATATGTTCCGCAGGTCTATATCAGGGATTTTCAGATTAGCCTTGTGCCTGATGGAACTTACAGTACAATACAGGTCAGGCTTGCTCTGTCGGATAAGGTATCGGCTAAAGCAGAGGTCAGTATAGAGGAATTGGGTATTCGACAGGAAGTTGATATTACAACCGGAGAGGGGGTGTCCACGATTGCGGCAAGCCCTAAATTGTGGTCTCCGGAAAATCCCAAACTGTATGAAGTGGAGGTATGCTGTGGGGAAGAACGCGTGAGTGACCTGGTGGGCTTTCGTGAAATCAAGGTGGAACAGGGTGAGATTCTGTTAAACGGTACTCCCTTATTCCTGCGCGGCGTAAGCTGCCATGAGGACAGTGTGGAAAACGGAAGGGCGCTGACGGAGGAAGAGCAGCGAGAGACTCTTTTATTGGCAAAGAAACTGGGCTGTAATTTTATGCGGCTTGCACACTATCCACACAATGAGAAAATGTCAAGACTGGCGGATGAGATGGGTATCCTGTTGTGGGAGGAGGTGCCCGTATATTGGGCAATCCGTTTTGAGTCAGAAGAAACATATGAAGATGCAGAAAACCAGTTGAGGGAGCTGATGAGGCGTGACTTTAACAGGGCGAGCGTGATTATATGGTCAGTGGGAAATGAGAACGCTGATACGGATCCGCGACTTGCTTTTATGAGCAGACTTGCCGAGTGCGCTCATGAGGAAGGCGGTAATAGATTAGTGTCGGCGGCCTGTCTTGTAAACGGCGAGAAAAATATGATAGAGGACAG
>JAFLRO010000114.1 GCA_022511425.1 Acetatifactor sp. | reverse complement strand
TTCCAAATATTGATATTCATTGTCGCCCTGATAGGTCTGATTTATCAGATACTAAGGGACAAAAGAAAATAGCCGCCACTACCACGAATAGTGACGGCTGACCTCGTAAGAGGTTAAGCCATTTGCTGCTCAGGGTAGCCGCCTCTGTGGCTTTCCCTTTTATACTGATACTATATCACACTTTACAAATGAAAGCAACCACTTTGTTCTTCATGGCTCAGAAGTTCCAGACAGAAGTTGTAGACACACCGTAGACAGTGTGCTTTTCCACCTTGATTTTACTTGCTCAGAACTGAAAGTAAAGCAATCTCTTGTTTTTATGAAATCTCAATGATATAATTTCACATGAATGTATTTTGTTATAATCAATGTGCCTATAACGGAATTTATGCAAACAGGAAAGAGAATATCGCGAAACACGAGTAACTGAGGAAAGAAATGCCATTATGAATATACTATTGACAATACGAGCTGAGATCATATGTCTGGTAATCCAGGTTTTTTTGCTGGTATATAGCGCTTTATACAATAAGAGCAAGACGGAAAGAATCTTTCTCCGTATCTGTTGCTGGGGCCTGATTCATGTGGTTTTTGATATTATTACAGTGTATACGGTCAATCATCTAGAAATAGTTCCTAAGGGGGTGAATTGGCTGTGTCATGTAATATTCTTTATGGCTGCCATCATGTTCTGTTATGAATTCTTGAACTATATTTTTAGGATTTCCTATCCGGAAAAGTTGGCGAAAAAGCTCAGGCTCATCTCAACTGCTGTGCCCGTCCTGTATTTTGCGTTAATTCCCTTCCTGGAAATTGAATATCCCGCAGGAAGAGGTACAAATTACAGTTACGGTCCCTGCGTATTTGCCGGATATGGATGTACTGTAGTATTGTTTGTATCCAGTATAGTAATGATTTTAATAAATAATAAAAAAATCGAAAAAAGTGTGCGGCGTGCGCTGATTCCCATGGTGCTGTTTATGTTTGGAAGCGTTATGTATCAGATTTTCGTTCCGGAGTTTTTATTTACCGGTGCGGATGTGACGCTGGTAACCGTGGGAATGTATTTTGCCGTGGAAAATCCAACAGAGAGATACCGCTCAAGGGCATTTATCGATTTGGATACCTCTGTAAAAAGTAAAAACTGCTATGATGAGGATGTGGTTGCTCTCGAACAGAAATATCGTTCCTGCGTTTCGCCCAAAGATGTTGCCTGCGTGGTATGTGATTTGAACGGGCTGAAAAACGTGAACGATACATACGGACATTTGATAGGGGACGAGTTGATTCGTCTGGCGGCTTCTGCGCTCAAAGAACATTTAAAAAGTGCCTACGATATTTACCGTGTCGGCGGGGATGAGTTTGTAGCGATTTATGTGGATGAACAAGTTTACCGGGCTGAGCAGGAGGTTAACCAGGTTCAAAATCATTCCGGCAAATTGCATACTGGAAACGGTTGTCACCTGAGTATGGCCATTGGTCTTGCAAAAAGCTCTGATGGGGATTCTATTCTGGATATTGTTGCGGCAGCAGACAAAAAAATGTATCAGGAAAAAGCAAAAATGAAAGAAGGTTAATTAGCTACAATGATTTACTTACTTTCTGGATTATGAGTTTCAACGTACTTGATAATTTCAATAATCTTTTCGGCTGTCATACCTTCTTGTTCTAACTTTTCAATCAGATTTACAATTTCTTTGCCAGTCATGTACTCACTCACTTTCTATCACCGCCTTTCGTTGGTGATATTGTACCATAGTGTGGAGCCTTATTCAATTATCAAGGTGCATTGAAAAGTGGGAAGAAGAGGTCGGATGCCACTGTAATAATAGAATGAGGGAAAAGAATGGAAAGAAAATGCTTTATAATAGGAGCGGGGGACCTAACGGTGGGGGCTCTGGAGGTAGGAGAGAGTGATCTGGTGATTGCTGTGGACGGCGGGCTGGGGTATTGCAGCGTGCTTGGAGTTGAGCCGGACTTGATTCTGGGAGATTTTGACTCGGTTAGCCCGGAGGAGACGAAAGCTCTAGAGAGGCTGGAGCAACAGATTCCAGAGCGAGTCATACGGTTGCCCAGGGAGAAGGATGATACGGACACCCTGGCTGCTTTGAAAGAAGGACTGCACAGAGGCTATCGGAACTTTCGGATTTATGGGGGCACGGGAGGGCGTTTTGACCATACCTTTGCCAACATTCAGTGTCTGTTGTTTCTGAAAAAGCAAGATGCGGTGGGGTATCTGGTGGACGGAAACAGGATGATTCTGGTACTTGAGGACGAAACAGTGGAATTTCAGAAGGGGCTGGAAGGGATACTCTCGTTATTTTCCCTATCCCAAGAGTCTTTGGGCGTCACGATAAAGGGAATGAAGTATCCTCTGGATCGGGCAGTACTGCGGAATGATTATCCCGTGGGCATCAGTAACGAATTTACAAGTGAGCAAGCCGTCATCTCTGTGGAGAAAGGACAGTTAGTCTGCATGTTACAGTGGTATTGTGGACAAGAATTATAAATATTCATTGTGTGCTCTGCGCAGAAGGAATTTTACCGGATAACCGCCTTCATCACAGATAGTACGTACAATATCTTCAGCGACATCCTGTACGTTTTCATTGACACAAAAGATGCAGTTGTTCTTTCTGCGGCGCAACAGGGAGGGTTTCAGCCAGCGTATGTAGAAAGAAATGCGTTCCTTTAACAGCGCTTGTTCAATGAGGCGCTTACATTCCAAGTCCGCAATCTCGCAGAGTTCAATTTCATTATGTACTTTCAACGTTGTATACAAGGGTTGGTTCATTGTATTGTCACCTCTGGATTAATCTAAGGCAGGTATCATACGAGAGCTGTGTATCGGTACGCCCGTCCTCATCTCTCAAAGTATATCACATTTTTTACATAAAAGCCATAGGTTTTCTGTTTACTTCAAGTGGTTTTTAAGCTATACTTTACATAGCATCGAAAAATCCGTAAAAATATTCGTGAGTATGGGAAAGGTATGGTGAATGACATGGATTTTTTTGAAAAGCTGGGCGATACAATTTCTGCCAAGGGAAAGGAAGTGGCTGATAAAGCCCGGGATACAGCGGAAATCCTGAGCCTGAAAAGCCAAATCTCTACCTGTGAGGAGGTCATAAAAAAGAATTATTTAGAGATTGGACGACTTTTTTACGAGCAGTATGGAGAGAATCCGGATGCGCCTTTTGAAAAACAGAGAAACGCTATCAAAAATGCCCGTGTAGGTGCTACGGAGCTGCGGGACAAGATTAATCAGCTGAAAGGGCTGTAAATTAATTGCAGCATAATCTGCAGAAAAAAAGCCGTGACAGGAATTTGAGTGGAACGCCATTACCTGTCATGGCTTTTTAATTATTGACATTACAAGGTTTGCGGAGCATACCTAATATTGTTTATGCATTAATACATCACTGCTGCTGTTGTGCCGCTGCCTCCGCCGCAGCTTGCTGTGCCGCAGCCGCTGCCTGTTCTCTCCTCAACTGGATTTCCCACTGCTGTACGCTTAAGATCGCCTCATAATCCGGATTCTCAAAGAAAGAAGCGTCATGTTGGCAGACATTGGAGGTTCTGGGCTGGGTCACAGTGCCATCCTCATTGAAGATGGTGGAACCTGGAATCAATACCGGATCCTCCAGCAAGGGCAAAGTCACATAGCCAAAGTAATGGAAGGGGCAGTTCGGGCTTGCCTGCACCATGTCATACTCACATATTTCTCCCTGATAGTGGATATCACAGTAATCTACAGGAACCGAACCCTGAGAAAAATATTCGGTCTTTACGCTGCCGCCATCGATGACATCGCAGAGTCCCTCGATGGGAAGCTTGCCTGACTTACTGCAGACTTGGGTTGTCATAATTCCCTGGGGCGTATCAAAAGCGACATTAGGCAAGTTCTCATGAACTCGTGACATAACAGCGCGCCATAGGTTTTGGGATACCTTTCTATCGTCGAAAATAATACTGTTGTCGTAGCCGGACCAGACTGCGCAGGTATAGTATGGGGTAAAGCCTGCAAACCACACATCCTTGGGACCTGTGGAGGTTCCTGTCTTTCCGGCGATAGCCATTTGATTTGACCATCTTACTGCGGTACCTGTGCCACCGGGGGCGGAAACCACATCCACCAGGGCATCGGTCAGCAGGAAAGCGGTGGTTTCCTTGATGACACGTCTGCTGGGAGGGTTGGTGTTGTCCAGGATGACATTGCCCTCGGAATCGGTAACTCTGGAATAGAGCTTAGGAGTCACATAAGTGCCCATATTCGCGATAGTGGCATAAGCCGCTGTGAGCTCGTAGGGTGAGACACCGTGGGTCAGGCCGCCCAGAACAGTTGTCTGCTGCAAATCAGTGAAGACCTGTCCGCCGCTGACATAGTTGGTGGTCAGGTGCTCAAACCCATAGTCTAACAGATAGTCATAACCCAGCTGGGGAGTGATGACAGTGAAGGTTTTTACACTGACAATGTTCAGTGACCGGGTAATCGCATCCCGGATGGACTGGATGCCTCTGTATGCATCATTCCAGTTATCAACAGAGGTACCGTCATTGTAGTTAAAAGGAGCGTCATTGTACACGGTAGCCAACGTCTGACCCGCACTGTCCAGGGCAGCAGAGAAAGCAGCCAGGGGCTTGAAGGTGGATCCGGGGGAGCGCAGAGCATCGGTGGCTCTGTTCAGGGTCCGGCGGCCTTCTTTGGTGCCGCGTCCGCCCACAATTGCCACAATATAACCCGTTTTCTGATCTTCTATGACCAATGCAGCCTGGGGTTGGGGGGTCATGGAGATGGACTCATCGTAGTTGGCTTCAATGTTTTCTACTCCCAATTCCTCCATCATGGCGGCTCTGTAGATCTCAACCGCTTCCAGGGCGGCATCCTGAGACTTGAAAATCAGGTTGAATTTACTGTTCCTGTTCGCTTTGAACCAGGACATCATATTTTCCTTGCTGAAATTTTTCACACCGTCGAAGGGCGTGTAAACACTTAATGCGTAGTTTAGATACCAGTCAGTGTTAGCTGGGAAATTATCCGGATTGGCAAATTCCTCGTCAGCAATGGCCTGTATAGTGGGATCCATGGTGGACTCAATGCGCAGACCGCCGGAAGTCAGCAGGTTTTCCGCCATGGTGCTGGTGTAGCCTGCAAGTATCAGATCCTCCTTTACCTGTTCATATACTGCGTCGGAGAAATAGGAACCAGCTGTGGTATAGGTGGTGACGCGATAACTGGCATCGTAGTCTTTGATACGTTCGTACACGTCATCAGTATCGGCCATCGCTTCGTCGTATTGAGCCTGTGTGATAAATTCCAGTTCCAGCATTTTGTTCAGACAGGCCTGCCGGCGAATCTTGTTTGTTTCAGAATGCCGGATGGGATTATTGCTTTCGGGACTCTGAGTAATACTGGCAATAACTGCGGACTCGGAAATCGTCAGGTCACTGGCGGACTTACCGAAATATCTTTGGGCAGCTGCCTCCACTCCCAACGTGTTCTGTCCCAGGTTGATGGCGTTCATGTAGCACAGAAGGATATCCTCCTTTGAGTAGTACTTCTCGATTTCAATGGCAAGAAATTGTTCCTGGAACTTGCGCTTGAGTTTTTTGATCTTGTTGCCTTTCTCAGAGGTCCATTCCGTGAAAACAGTATTTTTCAGGAGCTGCTGAGTAATGGTGCTGCCGCCTCGGGAGGAATTGCCTCCGGATGTAATATACAAAAAGCTCGCTTTTCCGGTACTCATGAAGTCAATGCCATTGTGCTGGTAGAAACGCTCGTCCTCAATTGCAACAAAAGCTTTTCCCAGATGATCCGGCAACATATCGATGGATGCCACCGGAATACGGTTGGAGTTGCTGGTTACGTACTGATCGATCTCATTTCCCTCGATGTCAAAGACAATGGTAGCTTGTCCGGATGCGACTACGTCGCTCAAGCGGATGGGGGGAGTAGAAGCCAGGATGCTGTGGTATAAGCCCAATCCGGCAGCCACACCGCAGATACCAAACCCTATGAAAGCTACGATAGCCAGTTCCACTACGGACAGGAACAGTTTTCTCTCCCATTTTACAACTTTAGAGTTCAGTGCCCGCTGCTTGGCACGAACACCTTTTTTTCCATAATTCATTTTTACACTCCTCGCCCGTTTTGGCGGGCATCAATTCAAAATCTGAATGGAACATTCAAACTTGCATTCTCTGCCCGTCTTTGGCGGGCATTAAAACTTTACGTACTATTATAACAAAATTTGGTATGTAAAGAAAGGTTTTCTTTCTCATCTTAATAAATGTTTCACATTTATATTAGTTTATGTTATCCTTATTACAATGTACTCATACAGGAAAATTTAAAATATCAGGTGCTATAAAATGGATGAAACAGAAAAAAAGGCAGATTCTTACCGTGTTCTGCTGAAGGGTGGGCAGGGAGAATACGAGGAAAAGAAATCTCGCTTTATCGCTACTGTCCAAAAGTGTGAGAGTGAGGAGGAGGCTTCGGCCTTTATAGAAGAAATGAAGAAAAAGTACTGGGATGCCCGGCACAACTGTTCCGCTTACTGCATCGGAGCCAGGGGTGAGCTGACAAGATGCAGCGACGATGGGGAGCCCAGCGGCACCGCGGGCAGACCCATGCTGGAGGTGCTTACCGGATCCGGAATCCGCAATGTGGCGGTGGTGGTGACAAGATATTTCGGTGGGGTACTGCTGGGAACCGGGGGCTTGGTAAGAGCTTATACCCGGGCAGTGCAGGAGGGACTTAAAGACTGTGTCATCGGCAGAATGCGTGCCGGTTATGAGGTGGAAGTACACACCGACTATAATAGTATTGGCAAGATCCTGTACTTGCTGGGCAATGCCGGTATTGAGCCTGTTTCCAGCGATTATACGGATAAGGTTTCCCTGCGGCTTCTGGTACCCGTTGAGCAAGCGGACAGGCTTCAGGCTCAGATGGTGGAAGTGACCGGAGGAAAAGTGTCATTTCTTAGAGGAAAAAAGCTTTATTTTGTTGACAAGGAATAAGCGGAAAGATAGAATGAAATAGTAAGTATTTACAGATTAAGTACAGTGAATGAGCACGGCGACAACAGCATTTTGAAAGGTGGTGGTTTTAGTGAAGAGTAATAAAATGAGTTCCGACAACCCTCTCCCGGGTCGAAGTAGCGGGAGCCTTTGCGCTCTGAAACAGAAAAAACCACACAAGGAGAAATGCTATGGAAA